>CAMJIA010000040.1 GCA_946405695.1 uncultured Prevotellaceae bacterium
TCCGTGGCCAACCCTATGAAGTGAGCCTGATGCAAGCATCCGGTTAATCTGGAGGGCAATTGCACTGGCCTTGATGCCCGTCTGCTGGCGGGCAACTTCACGCAATAGGTCCTTCCGATGGAAGGTACCACCTTGTGCCACTGCGTAATTCAATATAGCTTCCGTTGCTGTCATATCTCTTTTTACTGCTGCAAAAGTATATCTTTTTTGTCAAATACAAAAATATTTTGCCAAGAAAGATATAAATTGGCTGTTTCTTTCCATAATGATGGGCGTATTCTGACTAAATCCAGCATTATAACAGAGTTCCATATGAAAAGCCCCTGAAAAGCGATTGCTCTCAGGGGCATTCTTGTCGACTAAGAAATACTCGCTTTATTGATCGGAAAGTGAACTTCTGGTGAAGGAGTAACTTTCACCAGCATGAGTGTTGATGTCGTAAATATACGAGGAGAGTAATTTGTTTTCTAATAGTTTGGACTTATCCTTTACTTTAGGTGCAGGAATCTCATAGGTTTGCATCAGCGGATTCGAATTGTCCATATCTGACGCAGGAGTCAGTAGAGTGCCATGCTCATTTGCTAAAGGAACAGCTGATCGCAATCGCAAATTTCCACCAAGTGCCGAGCGTACGACAAGTTGGGAGAGTTGCCCTTTTTCCCACTTCATGGAGACAACTTCGAAACCTCCCCTTGTCTTCAGGCCTGAGACCTCACCGTTGGCCCATACATCGGGTAGGGCTGGCAATAGATGTACTGTACCATCGTGACTTTGCACTAACATTTCGGCAATACCCGCACAGCAGCCGAAGTTACCGTCAATTTGGAATGGCGGGTGGGCATCGAACATATTGGCGTAGGTGCCTCCATCTTGGTCTTTGATGGTGACGAGTGGCGATTTCAACTTCAACTGGTTTTGTATCAGCCGATAAGCGTGATTGCCGTCGAGTAGGCGGGCCCATAGGCACACCTTCCATCCCATCGACCAGCCGCGGGAAGCGTCACCGCGGCCAATGAGCGATTTGCGCACGGCAGCGGCAGCCACCGGATTGGTGTAGGGTGATACCTGACGGCCTGGATAGGCACACCAGAGATGGGACACATGGCGGTGGCTGGACTTCTCGAGGTCCCAATCTTCAAGCCACTCTTGCAACTGTCCATACTGACCAACCATCATCGGTGGCAATTGTTTGCGTATGACATCAAGACTGTCTGCAAATGCTCGGTCGATACCCAAATGATTGGCAGCCAAACGGGTTGTGTAGAGCAGGTCATATATCATCTGGTTGTCCATGGCTACTCCGGCAAAGACTGCAGGCTTCTGGTCTTTTTGGAAGACGGAGTCGAAATAGCCTTTGAAACCTGGATGATTTTCTGGCGAGTTGGAGGGAGAAGCAACCAGATAGCCATACTTCGGCTCACGTACTAAGAAGTCCAGATAGAATCGGCAGGCCTCAGCCATGATGGGATATGCTGTACCTCGCAGGTAATCTTTGTCGCCTGTGAAAAGATAGTGCTCCCAAAGATGAGAGCAGAACCAGGCATTGCAGGTAGGCCAAATGCTACAGGAGGCATAGTCGACGGAACCCGTAGAACGCCAAAGGTCTGTATTGTGGTGCAAAGTCCATCCACGTGCTCCATACATCTCACGGGCAGACTTGCGTCCTGTTATACTGACGTCTTTGACCAACTGCAAAAACGGGTCGTGGCATTCACTCAGGTTAGTGACCTCTGCAGGCCAGTAGTTCATCTCCACATTGATATTGGTGGTGTATTTCGAATCCCAAGCAGGGTATTGGTCTGCGTCTGGATTCCAGATACCTTGCAGGTTGGCTGGCTGACTGCCCTTCTGTGACGACGAAATCAGCAGATAGCGGCCAAATTGAAAATAGTCGGCAACCAGACTTGGATCGTTCACCTTGCTGAACTCTTCTATGCGCACATCAGTTGGCTTTTGCTCTTGCTCTGGATTATGACCTAAAAAAAGACTGACGCGATTGAATTGTTGGTGATAACAGTCCTTATGGTCTGCCAAAGCCTGGGCATAAGTGCGCAGAGGATTTCCTTTCTTCAAGAAAACTTCCAATGTACGACGGGCTTTCCCGTCGGCATCGCCTCTGACATCTTTATAATTCACGAAATTGGTGGCCGATGAGATGAGTATGACAGCCTCAGTAGCTCCATGTATACTCATCGTATGAGTGTCGGAAGACAGTTTCCCTCCTCTGGGTATTACCTTGATGAGAGACACACAATGCAGCGCATTGGGGATATTCTCTGACTCCACGCCGCCAGGTTTGCTATATACCCGCAATTCGTTAGTGGCATGAGCGACAGCTGTGACCTCAGCCAGAATCCGCTGTTTCTTTTTGGGACCTTCAAAAGATAGGTCGAAAGTCAGCTTTCCCTTCTTATTAGCTTTCAGTCGGATGATGGTCAATTGATCGGAGAAAGAAGTGAATACTTCGCGCTCGTATGCCACACCTTCGCACTGATAGGTAGTCCTCGCCACTGCATCACTAAGACTGAGTTCACGTCGATATCCCATAGCCTGCTGATGTGGCTCAGGGAAAGTCAGGATGAGGTTGCCCACCGACTCGTATATCATTCCGTGCCCCGTTACACTACGGTCGGCTGTGATATTGTGCATAGCCAAATACTGTGCTCGCTGATAGTTGCCACTATCAAGTGCTGCACGGATTTCTGGCAAGGCATGCAGTGCCTTTGGATTCGTATTGTTATAGGGCGAACCGCTCCAGAATGTGTCTTCATTGAGTTGGATAGTGTCACTCCTCAGCCCGCCATAGACCATTGCTCCAAGCCGTCCGTTGCCTAAAGGCAAGGCTTCTACCCAGTGCTGGGCAGGGCGATCGTACCATAAAGTCTGTGCTGTAAGTGGCTGTGCCACCCCAAAGAGGAGCACAGCCACTAAGAGAGAGAGGTTACGCATATTTTGTCAATGAATCTCTTTTATGGTTTGACTACTGCCATCGGCAAATTGCTGGACAACGATATTCAGTCCCTTGCATGGGGTGGCAAGGCGGTGCCCTTGAGCATTGTAGTATTGACACTTCGTGACGGGGATTTCGCCTGTGGCTGAGACAATACCTGTCGACATATTGATGGTTGAAGGTTCACTCAGACTGCCGTACTCATTCACTGCTTTGACCGTATAGGTCTGGCTTTGTCCGTCGGTGAGTATCGATGTCTCTATTGTCATGCCGACAACGCTGTCATTCTCGTCGATGACCACATAGCAGATGGCGTATGGTGAGCCAGTCCAACAGAGAGTATTGCTCACAGCATCTGCTTTCAGATCGGCAGGTGCTTCCACGGGTTCAAAGAACTTGCGCGGATTCCAGTCATCATCGCCAGAGGTGACAGCCTCGTAGGTGTATCGGGCAGCCTCCTCAGCAGTCAGCACAGCCTGACGGGTGACAGGACTGGTCTCTCCTGGATTCAGTTTATCGGCATCCACCCTATAGGAGGTGCGGCGGTTGTTCAAATCGACAGGTTGTCCGTCGGCATCCATCGTGTTGTATTCAGCGAAGAGTTTCGGAGCGATGTGCCACTCGCTCCATCCCTCGGGGGCAAGAGATGTCTTCAGGGTCGTATTGATCCATACAGCGATGGGCTGGTTCTGCCAAGCTCGTCCCAGTTTGTTGCTGCCTCCCTTGCCGTCGATGATATTGTTCACCATGACATAACCCCATTTGGTGCCTGCCTGATGGCTGGGAGCCACAATGACACTGCCCTCACGAGCCAATCTGAAGATGCTATTCTCGATGTAGTTGTTGCCAGCGCCATAGTAGAAGTCCACGGCACCCTCGATGAGGCAATTGTTCACATATTGGCGGTCACTGCTGTTGCGGACATCAGTGTACCAGGTGTCCTGATAGGAGCGGAACTTACAATTGTAGAAAGCTTGACGGTCGGCTCGTGAACTCATGGCGAGATCCATAGGACCCGATTGATTTTCTACACCCCAACGGTTCAGATAGGTGATGTTCTCCGTATAGAAGTCGGATGCATTCACTTGTACTACGGCTTGTTTGCCATAGGTCTTCGAGGAGGGGTTGTTGGTAGAGTAGTCATAGCCTACATCATTGCTACCACCGTTGTTGATCAAATATTTGATGACAGTCTTCTCCTTGTCTTGTCCGATGAGATGAATGAAGGGCTTTGTTTGTGGAATCGTCACCAATTCTTCATATTCACCGTTTTTGACGAAGATAAGCCACGGGGCGATGCGTGCTGCTGGTGTTGCGTCGATGGCAGCTTGTATGGTAGTATAGTCACCTGTGCCATCCTGTGCTACTACGGCATCAAACACTTTAGGCGCGGGTATGGGGCGTTCCATGACAGTAAATGTAATGTCACGAGCAGGGAAAGCATTGCCGCTGAGGTCGGTGATGGCATTTTCGCCAATGTTGAGCGTATATGTTGTGCCATATTGCAGTCCATGGTAGGCAAAGGTGACGCTCTTGCTGCCAAAGATGCCTGTCAGCGTGTCGCCGTTCAGTGTGACAAAGCCAGTGCCTGCTTTGACTCGTTCGTTAAAGCTGAGCACAATATTGCCACGTGCTGAGGCTCCCGTGCTGCCTTCTGCTGGTGAACTGCTGATGAGTTGTGGAGCCTCGGTGTCATCCACAGCCGTTTGATCGGCCAATATAAGGACTTCTGCCAAATAGAAACCTTCTGTTCCTGAATGGTTGCCACCGTCGAAGAAATCGCTGGTTTCGTCTTCAATCCAACGAATATACACCATGCCGTCTATATCTTTCGTATCCAATTCATAATCCATTTCCTGCCAGTCGCTGCTTGGATTGTCAACCAAGGTCAGCGTTCTCAGTGTGTTGAAGCCCTCAGTACTGCTGGTAGTACTCAGCTGTAGAAGTTGGCGCTGACGAACACAATTGTTGTTGGCTGCCACCAGACTGTGGATGTTGATTTTGTCATAGTCTTTCACGCTGAAAGAAGCCACGAAGGCACGGGGTATCTGCTCCTCCTTGCTGTAGTCTGTATAACGACGTGCAGCCCACAATTCTTTTCCGCCAAACGAAACTTTTCCACTTCCCCAGTTGGTGTTGCTACAGTTGGCGCCTTGATAGAACATCATGATTCCTGTGTTGTCGGTGGCAAAGGCATAATCAGCGGGGCGGTTGCCACGCGCCGAATTCTTGTCGTTGTTGAAATCCCAAGCTACGATAAAGGGAATGACGTCGAATGTGGCTGTCACCTCTGTGTCACCATCCACGGTGACGATGCGGCTCAGTTCGGCATTGCCCGTTTCCCATGTCAGGAAGTTGGTCACCATATTGGGCACTACAGTCAGTGTCACCTCTGTTCCAGCATCGTACTTGCCATCGACGGGCGCAGGCTGTAATGTCACTTCTCCCCACTGTGCACCATCGCCCGCTTTGTTGACGGTCAGCGTATAAGTCTCGACGGTTCCGAAAACAGCCGTAACTGCTGTCGGCCCGTTGATAGTGGTGGTATAGGTGGGGGCGGTGGCCAATATGTTTCCGTTGGCATCCTGCCACTCTTTTATCTTATAGCCCGACAGATTTTGGGCTGTGTAGGAAATCTCCGTACCACCAACGGCTGCATCACCTACAGGCGACATCGCCACGTATCCGGCATCGGCAGGACTGCAAGAGGTGGTCAGCGTATAGACGGCTTCGCCTCCCAATGTTTCGCCAGTCACCTTGAAGTTGTTCATGTACATGTCGCCAGTGGCTCCTGCGTCATATCCGATGACCGCACGTATCTTTACGGATGCCTGATTATCTACAGCCAGTGCTGCTTTGGATTCGTTGAAGTTGCTCCAGCTGCTACCTGTATTATTCAGCGTGCTCGACGGCATCCATGTCGTACCGCCATCTGTCGATACCATCACATATACGGGTAGTGTCTTGCTGTTATTGCCCGACATGCGGCATGAGAACTGCAGGTTCTTGTAACCGGTAGCCGATAGCTCTACCTCTGCATAGTTGTAGTGCTGGTTGGCATCTGTCGGGTTGGTGATGACCTGTGGCGCTGAGGTATACATGCGCAGCGCACCATTGTTGTAGTTGGAGATATACCATTTCTTGTTCCCGTCACTGGCCCAAATGGTCAGCGTTGAAGTGCCAACGGTTCCCGACGTGGGGTAAAAGTAGGGCTGCTGTGCAGAGAACGAATACTCCATATTCACTTTTTCTGCCACTGTCGGTGTGTAGTAAACCTTAGTGCCGTCGCTATTTGACTCGGAATATTTGACGTCGGTCGTGAAATCCCATGCCGCCAGTGTCACTGTTTCAGCTTGTGCGGTTTGCTTGACTACAATCAGAGCAAAGACTACAAAAGCAAATTTTAATGATAGTCTGTATTTCATCGTTCGTAAGTTATTTGATATTCATGTATTTGTGTGTTGATATGTGGCCATCAGAGTATGTGGTACGCTCTATTACAACTCCTTGATAGACGTCTGTCACCTGCCTGCCAGAAAGGTCGTAGCACTGTGAGTCGACAACGGATATCTGACTGCTGACGGTGGTGATGCCCGAACCTTCATCGATGCCTTTCACTGTCGGGTAATAATCCTCGAAAGGCGTCTCTGCCTCTTGATTGCCTGCTTTCATGATGTCTTCTACCAACCAGTTGCAGTAAACCTCCACATTGGTATACCATCCTCGCGGGTCGATGGTGTACTTGGTGGCATCGGATGCGTCTTGAGGATCCAAACCATTGGCCTCCTCCCATATGTCAGGCATGCCGTCATTGTCGGTGTCGGTCAGCCGCTCACCACTCTGATACTCGGGCCATCCACCCACATCTGAAGGAGTGTCGATAATGCCTTTCTTACCACTCTTGCTGCCTGTATACGTCACTGTACCCGTACGGGCTTCCTTGACAATACGACGGTCGATGGTGTCGCGCTTGAGCGAACAACCACCATAGTTGAGTACCTGCTCGTAAGCCTGCTGTGCCGAGTGTGTCGTTACCTCACCATAGGGGAATAGCGTATCGCTTTTGCACTTCGACACGGGGTCCAGTGTGTTGTTGCGAATACCGCTCCAGTCCCAGTTGGCACCCTTACCAACATAATAATTGCCTTTGATATAGAATACACCATGGGCATTGGGCTCGTTGCCACTGTTGCCAGCGTCTTTGTCCATCGCCATGAACTCACCTGAGCGGAGTGTGGAACCCGGTCCAGGTTTATAGTAGTTGTTGACGAGATTGTAGGAGCCGCCTTCGGCACCATAACCCACCTTGCCACCCCAATTGTAGAACACGCAGTTGCGCATATCGACGATTTCAGATTCCACGGGCAGGTTGACACGATAGGTCTGTCCGCTACCACTAAAGCGGGGGTTGCGTGAGTCATGGTGTGCCATCAGGTTATGATGGAACGAAGCGCTTTCACCACCCCAGATGCCACCATAGCCGTGAGCTCCTTTGGAGTGTCCTGACTCGCGCAGACTTTCTGTCGCAAAACACCATTGCAAGGTGAAGTTTTGGTTGACATAGAAAGAACAAGCCTCGTCAGTGCTCCAACTGCATGAGCAGTGGTCGACAATGATATTCTTCTTGAAGCGTCCGCCCATGGCATCTTTACCATCACTGGCCTCAGTCTTGTCGCCTGGTCTCACTCGCAGAAAACGGATGATGATATTGTCGGCAGCAGTTGTAAGATTGAAACCACTCAGACAAATACCGTCACCAGGAGCTGTCTGCCCCATGATGGTCACATCGCCACGGCCTATCTTCAATTCAGACTCCAACTCAATCGTTCCACCCACATCAAACACGATGATGCGTTTGCCATTGGTGTTGAGAGCCTGACGTAGCGACCCTGAACCAGAATCATTTAGGTTGGTGACGTGAATCACTTTACCACCGCGGCCCCCTGTCGTATAACGACCAAAGCCTTCGGCACCAGGAAAAGCCGGAGCCTGTGCCATCGTCATCAGCGACGATAGCAGCAGGCTCAGCATCATATAAAAAACCTTTATATTCATTTTATGAATTAGCAATTGTTACAGTTACCACCAACGTGGGTCGCCAGCGACACCCTTACCTTTAAATGTAACTCCAGCCTTCAGATGGAAATCCCCGTTCTGTGGGTCTTCAAACATCTCTTCTGTCGACAGGTCTAAATGTATGGCATTCGTGAACTTACGACTGTCTTCAGGGAAGTCGCTGGTCAGGTAGCAGCTGGAGAATTCCAACCATCCTGAATAGTCTTGATAACCGTGGTTCATCTTTTGATCGCCATTCGGACCACAGAAGATGGTGTTGGTCACACTGGCCTCTTTGGGCGCACGTTTGTTGTCAGCACGTATCCACTTTTGTAGTTTTGTGGTGTAGTTGCAGAAGATACAGCGGTCTACCTTGAAGAGGTCTATTTGACAGCGCAGGTCCATTGTCTGGTCACCTATCTCTCTCAGCGTTGAGTTAGTGATAGAGATTGTTTCCATCGTGGTGGTGTTTTTGCCGATGTTCAGCATACCGTAGCCACTGACTCCCACATTATAGACAATGCAGTCGTCGATGGTGATGTTGCGGAACGTCACATCGTCGTTGTTGATGTAGAGTAGTGTGCGAGGGATATTCCGAATCTCACAGCCCTGGAAAGTGAAGTTCTCCACATTGTTCTTGTCGGGATTGAACCAGTAGGCCTCACCTTCCTTGTCATCCATCACGATAGACTGGAAGCAGATATTGCCCTTGTTGCCTGTCAGGCGCAAGCCCTTAGTCATGTTCAGCACAGGTTTCTGACCATCAACTACCTTACCCGAGAAATAGATGTTGACCACGTTCTCTGGAATGCGCAACTGATTCTCCACATCATACTCCTGACCACCCGTGAAAATGAGGGTCACTGTCTCGTCGGTAGCCTCTGTCAACAATGTCAGCAGGTCGTCGCCAGGTGTGACCTCAATGGTTTGGCCTACAGCAGAACCCAGTGTGCGGAACTTCCATGTGCCACGCAGGAATCCATCGTTCAAAATTTGTACAATGTAGTTGGTTCCAGGCTGTAGATCACTGATGGATGCCTTGCCTTCCTGCTGCATTTCGTTGGTCAGAGGCACTGTGGTGACCCATGTCGTATCCTTATTGACAAGCGTTCCCAATTTAATAGTGGAGACGGCCTTGTCGGCCTCCCAACGCAAGCTGACATCGGTGATACCAGGGGTGACGGATGTAAAGATCTGTTCGGCAGGGGTCATGAAACTCAACCCATACCAACCTGACTCGCTGCCCGTTTGTTCATTGACTGCTTTTACACGTGCAGAGTAACGGGTCGTGCCATATAGATCTTCTATGAGTTTCAGATATTCGGTCTGAACGGCTGTCTTTCCAGCGCTGTATGGTGTCAGCGTGTCGGCCTTCACCTCCTCGGTCCTGACGATTTCGTTAAACTGCATGCTGTCGAGACTGAACTCAAAGACATACTTAGTTGCTTCTGCCACACCATTGAACTTCAGCACAACAGAAGTGGCCTTTGCCTCTTCCACTTGAAAGTGAGTGGTTCGGTATAGGTGAGCATAGCTTTCGTCTACAGGCCATTCGTTTACGTCTTCGCTACATGCTGTGATGCCACAGATAAGTGCTACGGCACATAATATTTTGTGAATTGCTTTCATATCTTATTCAGTTATCAATTGTCAATTATTACTCCACACTATGGTCATAGCCATAAGAGTTTTTCAAGAATCCGTTCGACTTGTAGATGTCATCATAATAGATGGAGAAGAAGTGGCGATAGTTGCATACTCCATTGCCCATCGTATAAGTGAGGAGTTTCTCCTCTATCTGAGAGCCGTACTGCAGCTGACCTAACAGCGAACTGTAGTTATAGGAGGCGCGCAGACCCGTAGCACACAGCAGGATGCGAACCGAACGAGTGACAACATCGTTCTCGTTGTTCTCCTTACGCACCCATGTCAGTTCCTTGTATTGGTCGGGGTCGGGATTGGCATTCAACTGACGATAAAAGTTCACTGACTCGATGTCCACCTCGGGATAACCGCTCTCACCAGTTTTCATCTTATAGTATACCTTGTCAGGGAACTGGTTCGGCTCGTAGGTCTTGTCGAAGATCTTGACTGTCTGTTGACCGTCATAGATTTTGACCAGTGCTTCCTTCATCTCTTCAATCTTCTTGTCGAGCAATCCCCAGCGTACCAGGTCAAGTTTGCGGATACCCTCACCGCCAAATTCCCATGCACGTTCATTGACAATGGCATTGAAGAAGTTGGAGTCATAATTCTTCACCTCGGCAGAGCCGGTGCCAAAGGCACGCTCACGCACCTTTTCCAATGCCTCGCGGGCTGTCATTCCAGCTACCGAACTGCGTGAGTCTGCGCCTTCCAACGCATAACGTGACTCTGCAAACATCAGCAGGATATCGCTATAGCGCATTAATATCCAGTTGATACCTGTGTTGGGACGGCCACTGGCAGCTTTGGCCAGTGCTTTGTATGCGTCATTGGTCCAGAAGTAGCACCATTTTCCTAAGTGAACATTCAAGAAATCTCCACGCATCTGTTCTGTCAGCGCATTGCTTTCCTTGGTAAACTTTGGCCACCAGCAACTGTAGTCGCGACGTTGGTCGGTGGGGGTGAATGAATAGAAATAATAGCCATTGGTGGCTACGTATGAGGCGCCCCAGCCAGTGTTGCCAAAACCGATATTGCCATCCATCTCACGGCCCATCAGGGTGCCGACATCACCACTATAGCCCAAACCATTTGCCACCTCAAAAAGGTTTTCACCATAACTGTTATAGTCCAAATGGTTGACCGTTTTCCAAATGTCACCGAAGTCGGGATCCAAGTGATGTGGATTTGCAGCATCGCCAATTATTTCTGCACACTGCTTCTCTGCAATGGCATAGTAATCTTTCCAGTTCTTTACACGGCCTACATAGAATCCATTCATTTCACCCATACCTTCGCTGCCTGCAGGATATCGCTCAATATTGGAATCGTCAGCAAACTGGTTGCCGTCGCGTACGGACCATCCACCAGCAAATAGGGCAATGCGGGCCAGTAAGCCCTTAGCGAAACCTTTCGTGATGCGCTCACAGGTATAGTCTCCCACTTCGCCCATCCATGGCAGATAGTCGATGGCTTCCTGCATGTCGCGGATCAGAGCCTGATAGATTTCGTCGCGACTGGTCTTGCCTGCGTATACATTTGAGAGATCACTTTTCGAAGTGCCCTCCTTATAGGGGATGTCACCCCAACGACGCACCAGTTCGAAGTAGGCCAGTGAGCGTAGTGTAAGTGCCTCGCCCAGGAAACGTGTCATCGTCTTGTTGCCACTCTGGAAAGCATCACTGTTGCGGATTCCTTCAACTGCCGTTGAGGCGCGCTCAGCCATAGTAAAGATGTACTGCCACTGCACGGTATGGTTGTACCAATCACTGTAATAGTTTGCGGCTCCGGTATCCGAAGTCAGTTCTTTGGAGGGGTCATTGTTATATCCGCTGGCAAGTTCAATATCTGATACTCCTTGCCAGTTGACGGACATCTTCTGACCGTAGACATAGGTTCCTGCCAGGTCGCTATAGACACCCATAATGGCAGAACGTGCCATGCCCTCATTTTCATAAATGACCTGCGAAGTCTGTTGTGATGGCGACTCGGTGTCAAGATAGTCGCTGCATGAGGTGAAGCAGCACACGATGCTGACTGCACAGATTGCTTTGAATAAATTGTTAATCATATATGATAAATTGTCTATTGTCAGTTAAAAAGTCAGATTCAAACCAAAGATGAACGTACGTGCTTTTGGATAGGCAGAACGGTCATAACCCATCACCATGTTGTTGGAGGAGATGTTCACTTCAGGGTCTTGGCCACTATAGCCAGTGATGCAGAAGAGATTGGTGCCCGTGGCATAGATGCGCAAGTTCTTGGCGCCAATATAACGTAGTAGACTCTTGGGGAATGAATAGCCGAGTGTCAGAGTGCCCAGACGGAGATAGGAACCATCCTCTACAGCCCAGTCGGTAGTGACGCTGTTGTTCATCAGCGGGTGCCACATGACCTTGCCAACATTCAGTTGCTGCAGCTTTGCAGGGTCGGCAAACTCGCCGTTGTAGATGTTGTTGCCAGTCTCGGGGTCGATTACGGTGAAGCGACGGTCGAGGGTCATCTCGGTACTCATGTTCTGATAGCGTTTGGAAAGGTCGTAGGAAGTGTTGTCCACTTTGTTGACGTTCAGCACGTCATTGCCGTATGACCAGTTGAAGAGTGCGGTCAGGTCTAATCCCTTCCAACCCATGTTGATGCCAAAACCGCCAGTGTGCTTGGGTTGTGCACGGCCGATGACTTTACGGTCGTTGTCGGCGTCGACCTTGCCGTCGCCATCGAGGTCTTTCAGCTTTAGGTGACCGGGGCCGAACCAAGCTCCTGAACGGGAGAGAACACCCGAACAGTCGACGGTACCCTCGTTGATCTCCCAACGCTTAGTGGACTCATTGAATGTGAAGTCGTCGAAACTATAATAGCCATCACAAACGTAACCGTAGATCAGTCCCACTTCTTCGCCTACGAAGACGCGGTAGTTGTCGCTACCAGTGCTGGGGAACGAACCACCAGAAAGTATCATCTCATCTTTGTCTGTGCCGTAGAGCTTGTCAACCTTATTCTTATTGAACGAGATGTTGAAGTTGGCATCGAGATAGAAGTCTTTCTTTTGGATGAGGTTGGCATTGACGGTGAACTCTATACCTCGGTTAGTGGTCTGGCCGAGGTTCTGATACTGTGTTTTGTAGCCAGAGTTACTGGGCAGCTGAACAGACATGATGAGGTTCTTGGTGACGTCATTATACCAGTCGACAGATACATCGAGTCGTTTCTTCAGCACGGAGAAGTCGAGACCTACGTTGGTGGAGTGTTTGGTCTCCCATGTCAGTTTTTCGTTACGCAACACGGTAGAGGGTTGCATGCTGCTCTGTCCTGTCTCGCCTTGATAATATAGGCTCTTGACATTGGTTACAGGACTGTAAGTCTGGCGCCAGTAGCTGCCCACGCGAGCATTACCAGCCACACCGTGGCTCAGACGCAGTTTCAGGTTGTCGAGCCATTTTTTGGTGCCTTGCATGAATTGTTCGTCGCTGATGCGCCATGCAGCTGCAAAGGCAGGGAATATACCCCACTTGTTGCCTGGTGAGAACACATTGGTGCCGTCGGCACGGAGTGTAAAGGTGAAGTAATAGCGACTACCGTACGCGTAGTTCAGACGACCGAAATATGAGAGGGTGCGACTGGGTTCGGAGATGGTGGTATAGGTGGGTTCCTGAGTACCATTGTTCCACATGGCCAAAATATTGTCGACAGTATAGTCCAGTGGATAGTAGTCAGATTCTATACGCATATTGTTGCTTGAGAAGTTGTTGGCCTCGAAACCTGCCATGGCATCAACATGATGCTGGTCGAAGTTGTGCTTGAAGTTAAGTAAGGTACGGTATGTCCAGTTGTTGCCGTCTGTATATTGCCGTTTGGCCACGGGGAATCCAGAACGTCCGTTGGCCTCGCCTGTGTTGGCCAAGAACACGTTGTCCTGACGGTTATATGTAAAACCATAAGTTCCTTCATTACGCCATGACAACCATGGTGTAATGTCCCATGTGAGGGCGAGATTGTAGGAGTTGTTGAAGAAGGTCTGCTTCTTGTATTCGTTAGCTATGTTGTAGAAGGGGTCGTTTAGATTACTGATGTTCTCGTAGCTCAAGTCATCCAAACCGCCGAGGTCGTCAATGCCTAAATCGGTGAGAGTGCCGATAGGAGGATATTTCACACAGTCGCGCAATTTGTTGCCGACAGAGACGCTTGGGCCGTTGACAACGCGGTAAGTCATCTTGCTGTTGAAGTCAAGACGTAGATTCGGACGGAACTTCTTAGTGAGTTTGACGTTCAAGTTATCGCGATTATAGTCCGATGACTTCATGATGTAGGTTTCGTCATCATGTGTGTAGCTAAGGCTATAAATGAGATCGTTGGAACCGCCGTTCACATTCACGTTGTAACTCTGCTTGCAACCAGTGCGGTCAAAAAGCTTTTTCTGCCAGTCGGTACCTTGACGACTCTTATAGATGTCGATGTCCTCCCAACGACCATAGCGGTCGAAGAAACTGGCAGTGGTGCCATTGTCGAGCTCGCGCTGCAAGTAGACATACTCGTAGGGCGAGAGCACTTCAGTCTCGTTGTAGAACCGGTTCAAACCTAAGGTGGCATTGAAAGACACTTCTGCCTTCCCTGCCTTACCACTCTTTGTGGTAACGAGGATAACGCCATTGGCACCCTTGGCACCATAGATGGCTGTGGAGGAGGCATCCTTTAGTACATCTACACTTTCAATGTCTGTAGGTGGGATGTCGGCGATACTTGACACTTGGAATCCATCGACGATATAAAGGGGTTCGTTGTTCTGGGTGATGGAGCCTCCACCACGTACACGGATGGTAACGTCAGCATCAGGTGAACCTTGGGTGGTGATGACATTAACACCAGCAAGACGACCTGTAATAGCCGACGCGGCGTTGGTGGTGGTGATGTGCCGTAGCGTCTTTTCACCAACAGATGAAATACTTCCCGTCAAATCGCGGCGACGGGCTACACCGTAACCCACAGCTACGACTTCCACTTCACTGAGGGTCGTATCGTCTTCTTGCAAGGAGATGGTCAGAAAACGGCCTGGGGTCGCATTAAGAATCTGAGACTTCATGCCCACGTAAGAAACGATGACCTGACGGCCATTGGGAGAGAGTTGTAGCGTGAAATTACCGTTGAGATCAGTGATGGTGGCATTCTTCGGATTACCGTCCTCGACCACCGTGGCACCGATTACTGGGTCGCCCATCGGATCTTTCACATTACCATTTACTTGTCCGCCTTGGGCAAAACCGACAAAGCAGACAAAGAGTAAAATCATTGATAGGATTGTTCTTTTTGACATACTTCAATAATATGATTTGTAATAATAGAAAACGCTAATAGTTAGGTTGCAACAAAAGTAGAAATGAAGAATCATCTATTGGGAGCAAGATAGTACGATTGATGGAGAAAAAAGTACGAATATGATTATTCTCGGACGAAAATGCACTTTTTTGCATATTATTTTGTACTTTTGCCTTTGCCAATCCATAAC
>CAMJIA010000041.1 GCA_946405695.1 uncultured Prevotellaceae bacterium
TTTGCAGCGTTATGGGAATATTATATATTGTACCCACGCCTGTGGGGAATATGGAGGATATGACGCTGAGGGCCATCCGCATCTTGAAAGAGGCGGACGTGGTGTTGGCAGAGGATACTCGTACGTCGGGCATCTTGCTGAAGCATTTCGACATCAAGCAGCACTTGCTGTCACACCATAAGTTCAATGAGCATGGCACCTCTGCATCGGTCATTGAGCGCCTGCAGGCAGGTCAGACGGTAGCATTGATTAGCGATGCCGGTACGCCAGGCATCTCCGATCCAGGGTTCTTCTTGGTACGTGAGGCCGTCAAGGCAGGCATTGAGGTACAGACGTTGCCTGGTGCTACGGCTTTTGTCCCTGCACTGGTGTCGAGCGGTCTGCCCTGTGACCGCTTCTGCTTTGAGGGCTTTCTGCCTCAGAAAAAGGGACGCCAGACCAAGTTGCTGTCGTTGCAGGACGAGGAGCGTACGATGGTGTTCTACGAGTCGCCTTATCGTGTGCTGAAGACCCTGCAGCAGTTCAGCGAGGTGTTTGGTCCTGACCGTCAGGTGAGCTGTTGCCGCGAGATCTCCAAGGTGCATGAGGAGAGCGTGCGTGGTACTTTGCAGGAGGTGATAGCCCATTTCCAGGAGCACGAGCCCAGAGGCGAGTTTGTCATCGTATTGGCAGGTAAGTCGTAATAACGATATAACACGTAATAACGAAGTAACGAAAATAACGACAATGAAGAAGATAATGATAGCAGCCTTGTGTCTGTTGACACTGGCAGCATGTAAACAGAAAGGCAATAATGCGGCTGAGCTGGCGTTGGAACAGCAACGCGACTCTTTAACGCGTATCATTGAGCAGAAAGACAATGAGATAGATGATATGATGGCTACGATGAACGATATCCAGGAGGGATTCCGTGCCATCAACGAGGCTGAGCAGCGTGTCACCATCGCCTCTAATGGTGAAGGCGTCTCTGAGGCTGAGAGCATTCGTGAGAATATGCAGTTTATCCAGAACCAGATGCAGCAGAACCGTGAACTCATCAGCAAGCTGAGGAACCAGTTGCGTCAGAGTTCTGTCAGGGCAGACCAGTTGCGACGAACATTGGAGAACCTCACCCAACAACTGGAGGAGAAGGACAACCAATTGCGCCAGTTGCAGGCCGAATTGGAAGCCAAGGACGTACAGATTGGCGAGCTGAACCAGCAGGTAACTACACTGTCTGGTAATGTCAGCGACTTGAAGGAAGAGTCTTCCCAGAAGTCGCAGACCATCACGTCACAAGACAAACAACTGAACACTGCATGGTTTGTCTATGGCACGAAGAAAGAACTGAAAACCCAACACATCATTGAAGATGGCAAGGTGCTGCGTTCCAACTTCAATCGCGACTACTTTACTAAGATAGACATCCGTATTGACAAGGAAATACGTCTCTACAGTCGTTCGGCAAAGATTCTGACGGCTCACCCGCAGTCCAGCTACACGTTGTTGCAGGATGCCAACAAACAGTACATCTTGCGCATTACCAATCCCCAGCTGTTCTGGTCGACCAGTAAGTATCTGGTAGTATTGGTGAAGTAACAAGCACTTTTCGCGTACCTTATTATATATAATGATGATGTCATATACATTATGTGACATCTTGTTTCAGTGTGCAAACTTTTGGCTCAAAAAAGCACCAGTTTGGCAGAAAAAGACGCATTTTAGTTAATTTTTCGACTCAAATTGTTTTTTTTTTTTAATTTTATTTGTTTTTTAGCTTTGAATACATTAACTTTGCACGGTCGTATCCGATAATGGATGCGCTGTACCTCTTGCGCAGAGGTGCGACATGCAGAGATACATATAATTAATTAACGTATTATTAATAACAAGAGAGTGTTTATGAAAAAAAGACTAACTATGTTTTTGGCCGCGCTCTTCCTCATGGTAGGAACAGCTCTGGCCCAGACGAAAGTTAACGGTACCGTGACATCTCAAGACGACGGCCAGCCCGTCATTGGCGCCAGCGTGTTAGTAGTTGGCACACAGACTGGTACCGTTACAGATGCCAATGGTAAGTTCTCGCTGACTGTACCTGAGGGTCAGAAAATGTTGCGTATTACTTACGTAGGTATGGAACCCATTGAGGTCAGCGCACGACCCAACATGAAAATTATGTTGACCAGTGACCAGAAAGCCCTTGACGAAGTTATCGTCGTTGCCTACGGTACAGCCACTAAGGCTTCTTTCACTGGTGCAGCCAGCAAGATGGATGCTAGTAAAATTGACATTCGTCAGGTGTCTGACGTTACTAATGCACTGGCAGGTAATATTGCTGGTGTGACAGCTACCAAGTCTAATGGTCAGCCTGGTACATCATCAGCTATCCGTATCCGTGGTTTCGGTTCTATTAATGCTGACATGAACCCTCTGTATGTCGTTGACGGCATGCCTTATCAGGGTGATATCTCTTCTATCGATCCTCAGGATATCGATCAGGTTTCTGTATTGAAAGACGCCGCTGCTGCTTCTCTGTATGGTGCACGTGCCGCCAATGGTGTTGTGATGATCACCACCAAGAAAGGTTCTCGCGCAAGTGATGCTAAGGTGACCCTCGATGCCAGCTGGGGTGTTAACTCTCGTCAGATTAAGAACTATGACGTGATTGGCAATACTGGTACGTATTACGAGCAGCTGTATCGCACCAACTATAACGACGCCCTCTTTAACCTGGGTTATGGTGCTGCTGATGCTCACAATTATGCCAATTCTATCGCTCCTACCGCTACCGGTTACAGAATTTACACTGTTCCTACAGGTGAGGACCTGTTCAACGTTGGTGGTAAGCTGAACCCCAATGCTACTCTGGGTTACAGCGACGGTCAGTATTTCTATACTCCCGACAACTGGGAGGATGAGTCTTTCTCCAATGGTATGCGTCAGGAGTATAAGGCCAGCGTAACTGGTGGTTCTGATAAGCTTTCTTACTATTTCGGTGCTGGTTACCTGAATGACGAAGGTATTATCAAGAAGTCTGGTTTTGAGCGTATCTCTACCCGTGCTAACATTGACTATCAGCTGAAGAGCTGGTTGAAGCTGAAGGCTAACCTCAGCTATGCTAATGTCAAGAGCAAGTATCCCGATGATCAGACCAATGGCGGTAGCTCTGGTAACGCATTCTACTGTGCTTATATCCTTGGCCCGGTTTATCCTTTCTATGTTCGCAACGCCGATGGTTCAAAGATGTATCATATGGGTGATCCCGTATACGACTATGGTGATGGTTCTTCTACCAACTTCACACGTAACACCATGTCAATCGCCAACCCAATTGGTGACCTGTCTTATCAGACTGAAGAGTATCTGATGGATATCTTCAACGGTCGTTGGGGCGTTGATGTTACTCCTCTTCGTGGTTTGACTCTGAGTGCAAACATCGGTTTGAACCTCGACAACACTCGCTATCACTTCGCTTCAAGCTCTATCTATGGTCAGAGCAAGGCTTACGGAGGTACTGCTGAGCAGTCTGAGACTCACACTAAAGCTCTCATGCAGCAGTATATGGCAACCTATCGCAACAAGTTTGCCGAGGCTCACAGCATCGACGCTCTGTTTGCATACGAGACTTATGACTACAAGTACGAGAACTTCTATGCTTATGGTCAGAACCTCTATCGTGAGGGCTCTTGGGCTGTTAACAATACTATCGACAACCGCCGTGGTTACGGTTCGGAGACTTCTTACACACTCCGTTCTTGGATCGGCCGTTTGAACTATGACTACAAGGAGAAGTACTTCCTGAGCGCCAGCCTCCGTGCCGACGGTAGCTCTCGCTTCCATAAGGATAACCGCTGGGGTACGTTCTGGTCAGCTTCTGCTGCTTGGAACATCGCTTCTGAGAATTTCCTGAAGGATGTGAAGTGGATTGATTTCTTGAAACTCCGTGTATCATTTGGTCAGCAGGGTAACGATAACGTAGGTAACTATTATGCTTACATCGACCAGTACACCCTGAGTGGTGCCGATGGTGTGTTCTCAGATGGTACTCTTTCATATAAAGGTAACAAGGACCTGACTTGGGAGAAGAGTAATGCCTTTGACCTCGCTCTTGACTTCGAGTTCTTCGGTGGTAAGCTTTCTGGTTCGATTGACTACTACAACCGCACTACGAAAGACATGCTGTACTACAAGCCTGTAGCTGTATCTAACGGTTATAGCTCAATCCCCATGAACATTGGTTCAATGCGCAACCGTGGTATTGAATTCGACCTCCATTCAAAGATTATCAATACTCGCGACATTCAGTGGCAGCTTGATTTCAACATCTCTCACAATAGCAACGAGATTCTGGAGCTTGCTCCCGACTTGAATGGTAAGCTGATTGATGGCAGCCGCATCTATGAGGAGGGTCAATCAATGTATCAGCTCTATCTGGTGAAATATGCTGGTGTTGATCCTACCAATGGTATGGCTCTCTACTGGGCTAAGGATGCCAATGGAAACGAATATGCTACCAGCGACTGGTCTGTAGCTCGTTCTTCTAACCGTCAGGCTACTGGCAATCTGCAGTCTAAGTTCACTGGTGGTCTTGGCACTACGCTCAATGCTTACGGTTTCGACCTCTCAATTCAGGCTTCTTATCAGCTTGGTGGAAAGTGCTACGACTACGGTTATCAGGGCTACATGCACAATGGTGGTTCTGCAAATACCGGTCAGTCTTGGCACTCGGATATTACGAAAGCGTGGACTCCTGAGAATACCAACACTGATGTGCCTCGTCTGGCTGCTAGTGACCTGTACACTAATTCACAATCTGACCGTTGGTTGGTATCTTCTGCTTACTTCGCCATCAACAACATCACGCTTGGCTATACTCTGCCGAAGTCTCTGACCCGCAAGTTTAAGCTTGATTCTGTCCGCATCTATGGTTCTGCAGATAACGTAGCTCTGTTCTCTGCCCGCAAGGGTCTTGACCCACGTACTAGTGTTATCTATGGTTATGGTGGCTATTACAGCTCTTATAATGCACTGCGCACAATCACAGGCGGTATTAAGTTAACATTCTAAACAACAAGAAACTAATAGGATTATGAAATTTGATAAGATAATGGTTCTGGCTTTGGCCAGTATGCTGACAGTCGGTTGTGCCGAACTTGACACGGCGCCTCAGGGCAGTACCGTAACAGCCGACCAGAAATCAGAAGCGAGTGTTGCCAATCCTGAACGTGTCAGTGCCAGTGTAACAGGTATCACGACCATGTTCAGTGTCTATGCTAACATCTATGGTGCAGACGACCTTCGCCATAATGACTTCGGTTATCCATCAGTGATGATGCTTCTCGACAGCCGTGGCGTTGACCTCGTGGGCTGTGATGTAGGTTACAACTGGTTCAGTTATGGCTTTGATCTGACCGATCGTGCATTTACACATACTGCTACCCGTATGATCTGGGGTAACATGTACAAGCAGATTTATGCAGCCAATCAGGTGACTGCTACCATTGATCCCAATACAACAGACCCAACTCTGCAGTTCTATCTGGCTCAGGCTTTGGCTATACGAGCTTTTGACTACTTTGTATTGGCTCAGTTGTATCAGTTTACCTATGAGAGCAACGAGGACGCTCCTTGTGTTCCTATCCTGACAGAGGCTAACGCCGAGGAAGCAGGTACTAACGGTATTGCTCGTAACACTGTCGGTGAGGTTTATACTCAGATTATGAAAGACTTAAACAATGCTGTTACCATGCTTGAGGCTACCACCAAAAAGCGTGATGACAAGCGTTATGTCAGCCTTGATGTAGCTTACGGTCTGCGTGCTCGTGTTGAGCTCGTTATGCAGAACTGGGCTGCTGCCGCTGCTGATGCCCAGAAGGCTATTGCTGCCAGTGCTTCTCAGCCTGCTTCTATCGAAGATGTCAGCAAGCCAACCTTCAAGGATATCACTGAAAATGACTGGATGTGGGGTATTCTGATTGCTGAGACTGACCGTGTGGTTACCTCAGGTATTGTAAACTGGATCTCTCACATGGGTTCTCTGAACTACGGTTATGCCAGTGTAGGTGCTTGGCGCCGTATCAATCCCACGCTCTATGCTGCCATTAATTCTTCTGACGCCCGTAAGGGATGGTGGCTCGACGGTTCCGCTAAGAGTGTTAACTTAAATGAGGAACAGCAGACTTATCTGACCAAGACTGCCAAGGCTCCTGCCTATACACAGGTGAAGTTCGCTCCCTATAAGGATGAGGTTTACGCTGGTACAAATGCCAACGATGTTCCTCTGATGCGTATTGAGGAGATGTATCTGATTCTTGCCGAGGCTCAGGCTATGAATGGTGATGCTGCTACAGGTAAAGCTACTCTGGAGAACTTTGTGAAGACCTACCGTGATCCTTCATATACTTGTAATGCTTCAAGTCCTGAAGGTGTGCAGGAGGCCGTTTGGATTCAGCGTCGTATTGAGTTGTGGGGCGAGGGTATGGAATACTTTGACCTGATGCGTCTTCGCAAGGGTATTGACCGTGCTAGCACTGCCTTCAAGACTATCGACAAGGATATGCCGAAGTACAACTTCCGCGTTGTTGACACTAAGGCTGATGAGCGTGAGGCTATTGAAATGGTGAAGAGCAAGAATGGCTCAGCTACAGGTAAGGAAATCAACGTACTGATTTTCCAGATTCCTAATGCTGAGGCTGAGAGCAATCCTCTGATCAATGCTGAGGACAACAACCTTGGTGCTCCGACACTGTCTCCTGAAAATTAATTCAATTTATTTAAATAGATATAAGTTATGAAATTATATAAATCATTATTCATCGTGGCAGCCATCATCTGTGGGATGATGACCTCATGTAAGGAGGATGGTTATTGGGATAAGGCATCATCGGAGAGCCTCGGTTTGACAAATGGTAGCGCTTATAGCTTTAACAGTAAGTCGCTGAGTTTTACCTATACTCCAACTGATGTCACTAAAGGAACAGACATTAATGTCACAGTGACCCGTAGCACGACTTCTGGTGCTGCTACACTTCCTATTGCTGCAACTTTCTCAGACGAGGGAATTCTTTCAGCTCCTGAGTCTGTGACTTTTGAGGATGGTTCAAACACGACAAATTATGTCATCCATTTCGAGAAAGAGATTGAGATTGGACAGTCTGTTTCTGCCAATTTGGTTATCGATACTCTGAGCGTTGGTATTCCCAAGGTAGAGAAACCTACTCCGCTTACTCCGGAGGCTACCGCTGCAGACTCAGCTAAGTTCTTGGCTGACTCTACGAACTATGCTATTTACCTGACAAAGCTTGGTGCCTATAAGCTTGCTACCAAGGTAACAATCGCTAAGGATTACAACTGGATTTCTCTTGGTAAAGCCACTTATCGCGATGACTACATTACTGGTTTGTATAGTGTTGACAATCTGGTGTACGAAGTAGAAATTAGAGAGGCTCAGGAGGCTCCTGGCTACTATCGTCTGGTCAATGCTTATGGTAAGGTATATGAATATAACAAAGAGGGCGACTATGATGATACCAAGGAATATTTCGTCAATATTCACGCTGAAGATCCCACTGCAGTATATATCACACAAAGTGATACCGGTTGTGACTGGGGTAAGGGTAACTTCATTTTGTACAGTATGGCCGGTCTGAGAATCGATAGAGGACAGATGACTCTTGAAGAGGCTAAGGCTAATGGACTCACTGGTAAACTTGAAAAGGGTATGATTACCTTCCCGACAAAGACATTGCTTTTGGCTAGAGGCGAAGATGGTTGGTACTATGCTAACACGAATGGTAAGTTCTTGGTAGCTTTACCTGGTGTTAAGGTTGCTGACTATACTTCTACATTGGATTATGCCGGTATGTTTACCGATCCTGCAAATGTAGTATATGTATTGGCAGACTATAAGCTCTCTGCAGATGCTAAGGCTGCTAAGAGTGTGAAGGTTGCAATTGTTAACCAGAGTGATGATGCTGAAGCAGTAGCCGATGCTATTGCCGCTGGCGAATTTGAGGCTACAGATGTTGCTGATGTTGCCAAGGATGATCGCATCCAGCTTGCTCTCCCGGAAGACATGCAGGGTAAACTCCAGATGCTTCTTGTTGTTATCGACAAGAACGATGCTGGCGAGAACGAGGTGAAGTTCGTTGCTTCTGCTAAGTTTGAGTATTATTCTGGCGCTAATCCTTGGAAGTCTCTTGGTAAGGGTCTCTATACTGATGATTTGGTATATCCGTTGTTCACTAAAGGTAATCCTTCTACAACCTACGAGGTTGAAATTGAAGAACATTCGGAGACTCCGGGTCTTTACAGATTGGTAGATCCTTATGGTGAGGCATTCCCGTATTATCCGAATGCTGTTCAATATAACTCAACGTCAATTGTTGTTCATGCCGAAGATCCTGATGCTGTTTATATTCCTGAGCAGACAACAGGTCTGACACTTACTTCTGATGGTGAGATCAGTATTTTAACCGTAGGTGCAGATTATTATGACTATTATGGTCCTGATTATTTTGAGTTATTAAAGACTAATGGTTACTTTGGAACTCTTAAGGATGGTGTGATGACATTCCCATCTTTCCAGAAGAAGGATCAAGAGAGTGGTGAGGTGTTATATACCTATCAGGGTTATGTTACATTCTCCGATTCCGAATCGTACTATAATATGGGAACTAACGGAGAGATGAAGATTGTATTGCCGAGTGCTGTTACTCCTTCAGCTCGTCGTGCAGCACGCTTCGAAACCAACCTGAAGAAGTATACTAGAAAGGCTAACGCTTCATATAAGGATGCACGCCATCAGGTTAAGTTTGACAAGCGATTCATCCGTCAGGCATCTAAGCCGGCTAAGTTTGTTAAGTAAAGAAATCAATACTAACGAGATAGAGGTGCGCCCACTTAACTGGGCACACCTCTTTTCCCCTTTTTAAAAGATAAATCATTATTTGAGAAATTATTACACAATGAGAAAACTACTGTTTACTGCTATACTAGTGATGAGCGCAATAGCAGCTAATGCTGTTCCCGTGAAACCTGGCGTCAAGAAAACGGTGCAACTCACAGATGGAACCACAGTGCAGATGACCCTGTGTGGTGATGAGCACTACACTTTCCTTAAAGATAGTGAGGGTAATGCTTATCAGTTGAATGCTGACCGTAGAGCAGTGCGTATCAGTTACAATCAGGTTGCTGAGCGTTGGGCGGCCAATAAACAGGCTCGTCTTTCTAAGGTACAGCCCTCTGAAGGCCAGAAGAGGGCATCCCGTCGTATTGGTGATGCTGGCGCAACGATAGGTGAACATAGAGGTTTGGTCATTTTGGCTCAGTTCTCTGATGTGTCATTTGTTACACCGAATGCCAATCAGGTGTTTAACAACCATTTCAATGAGGTAGGATATACGGGATATGGTAACTCGGCTTCGGTACGTGACTATTTCCTGAAGCAGAGCTATGGTCAGCTGACTATTGACTTTGATGTGGTTGGTCCTTATACGCTGCCTAATACTATGGAGTACTATGGTAAGCCTTATACTGATGAAGGCGAGAACCTGCATCATGACACGCATCCGGCACTGATGGCTGCTCATGCTGTGGACGCAGCTTCAGCAGATGTGGACTTCCGCAATTACGACTGGGATGGTGATGGCGTTGTTGATCAAGTGTTTATCATCTATGCTGGTTATGCTGAGGCTCAGGGTGCTGACGAGAACACTATCTGGCCTCACGAATGGGTATTGGCTGCCGAGGATGCTACTCGTAGATATAATGGAGTCACTATTAACACCTATGGTTGTACGGCAGAATTGGCTGGAGACGGAAAGTCATGGGGAGGCGATCCTGATGGTATAGGTACTGCCTGCCATGAGTTTAGTCACTGTCTAGGCCTTCCTGATATGTATGATACGAAAGGCAGCAATTACGGCATGGGCTACTGGGATGTGATGTGTTCAGGTAGCTACAATGACGATTCCCATACTCCAGCAGGATATACCAGCTATGAGCGCTGGTTCTCAGGGTGGATGGAGCCGACTGAGATTAATACGATGACGCGTGTCAATAATATGGCACCGCTTGTTGAAAAGCCAGAGGCATACATCCTGTATAATGAGAAGAACAAGAACGAGTACTATCTGTTGGAGAACCGTCAGCCTATTAGTTTCGACAAAGGTCTTTATGGACATGGCTTGTTGATATTGCATGTGGACTATAGCCAGACTTCGTGGCAAAATAACAGTGTGAACACAACAGCCGATCATCAGCGTATGACTATCATTGCTGCTGATAACGAATATGGTAGCCGCTCTTATAATAGTATAGCAGGTGATCCTTGGCCTGGTATTAAAGGTAATACATCTCTGACTAACTATACAACCCCTGCAGCTACACTGTATAATGCTAATACAGACGGTACGAAACTGATGAGCAAGCCCATCGATAATATCACTGAGAATGAAGAGGCGCATACGGTATCGTTTGTGGCCTGCCGTCCAGAGATGGATGTTCCTCAATTTGTACAGGCTCAAGAGCTGAACAGCAACTCTTTCACTACAACCTGGTCTGCCGTTAATGGTGCAATAAGCTACGAGATTGAACTGACTACCATAGATAAGGCCTCAAGCGATCCCAGTGAAGCATTGCAATGGGAAAATAAGTTTGAAAAGTGTTATAGTAAGTCAGCCAGTTTCACGGACATCAGTACGAAGTTAGGTGACTATGGATTGTCTGGTTGGAGTGGAAGTAAACTCTTTACATCACCCAATAAGCTAAAGATTGGTACGTCGACAACAGCAGGTTATTTGCGTACTCCCTCTTGGTGGGGAGTTCCATCATCGCAGGAATTGACCTTGGTGATGGGGGCAGCACCTTTTAAGGCAGATGTTGCAGTTAATGGAACTATAACCTTTGAGAGTGTAATAGAGGGTGGAACATCTGCCAATATCGTCAAAGTGGACCAAGAGTTTGAAGTATCTAAAGATGGTAAGCAGGTATTCACATTTAAGGCACCCAAGGAGAACAATTTATACCGAATCACTATCTCGCCTGATGGCCAAATGTACTTGAACTATCTCAGTCTTTACGATGGTACATGGACTGCTGAGCAGCTGGGTCTTAATAGTAGTGCTCAGGTTTCACGCCGTGCCTCTACGACAACGACCTATAGTTCTGAGAATAACAGCTATACATTCACAGATATGGCTACCAACAAGCGCTATGTCTTCCGTGTTCGTGCTCTTGGTGAGGAGAATACAGTATCACGTTGGAGTGAAGAAGGTGCCTTCGAGTTTGGTAGTACTGGTGTCGTATCGGTATTCTCTACTGAGAAGGATTCTTCATCCCGTTTCTTCGACTTGCAGGGTCGTGAGGTTAAGACTCCTACCCGCGGTCTGTATATCAGAAACGGAAAGAAGTTCGTTGTGAAGTAATTAGTACTTTATTAATATTAGTGGAGCTCCTACACAATGGTAGCTCCACTATTTTTTTGTGCACAACGATAGGTCACGGTTGTCCCAACGGCAGATTCCATTGGAAGCTCCGTCGGTTTCCAGTGGTTTCTCATTGAGAAACCAACGGTTTCCAACGGAGAAACCACTGGTTTCCAACGGAGAAACCATTGGTTCCAAGCATAGAAACCATCAGTTTCTTTTGCTCTTGAAAAAGTCTTGCATCAATTGGCGGCACTCGTTTTCCAATACACCGCCAGTAACCTGACATTTGGGATGTAGGGCGTGGGGCGCATAGTCGGTGTAGCCTCGCTTCTCGTCACGACAGCCATAGACGATGCGGGGTATCTGGCTCCAGCCTAAAGCTCCGGCACACATGGTGCAGGGCTCTACGGTGACGTAGAGCGTGCAGTCGGTGAGGTACTTTCCGCCCAGCTCGTTGGCTGCAGCGGTGATGGCCTGCATCTCAGCATGGGCCGTCACGTCGTGCAGCGTCTCTGTGAGGTTATGGGCGCGTGCAATGATGCGGTCTTGGCATACTACTACTGCTCCGATGGGTATCTCTCCCTCGTCAAAGGCCAGCTGAGCTTCGTCCAGCGCCTTGCGCATATACTGTTCGTCTTTTTTTTTCTGGTCCATGAGATTTCGATATTTCGATGTTTCGAGGCTTCGATGTTTCGAGGTTTCGATATTTCGAGGTTTCGATATTTCGAGGTTTCGATGCGTCGAAGATTTCTGTTAGATGTTTAATGTTCCGTTGCAGGTGGGGTAATTGCTGCAACTCCAGAATTCTTTGCCGGAGTTGATGCCTTTCTTTGCGACACGCTTAATCATGGGCTTACCGCATAGAGGACAATTGGGAGCACCGCTTTGTGTACTTTGCTGGGAACGATAGGCCAGACGTTCAGCCGTGAGTCCCTCGGTAAAGCCGCCTTCCACTTTGAACGTTTCCAACAGATGTTCTATCTGGCGTCTAAGCATCATAATAAGACGGTTGCAGAGAATGATAAGACAGTTGGCTGCTATCAGTGAATCGCCCTTGTTTAGCCAATTGTCAAACTTGTGCTTTT
This sequence comes from uncultured Prevotellaceae bacterium, assembly GCA_946405695.1. The sequence continues at coordinate 12,494 of CAMJIA010000041.1, forward strand.
GGGTCAGAATATGTTTACAGCTTTGGTAAAGCACATCGTCTTTATACGTTGGACGGTCCAGTTGGATGCTGTTGATGGCAAGATATTCTTGTGATGTTGATGACCAGGGAGCATTTTCACAGCGCATAAGCCAGTTGAGGTAGTCGTTAGATAATTCAGAGAGACTGGCACGAGCTACGTCAATAAGTTTCATTTCTGTCTCTCGTGAGGTGGAATGCCTGGAACTGCCTTCAGCAATATTGGCTGGAACCGAGCGTGCCGCCATGGTCATTTGGTCGAAGAGTCGTCCGCAAGGGTCGTTGGTCTGGTTAAGGTATCGGATGCAGAAATCCTGCGTAGCTAATTGTATCACGTTGGCAAGCACCCATGTGTCCAACCAGTAGTATTTGAAGATTGCGATTTCCATTGTTTTTTTATTTTGGGGTTATTCGATATTTCGATATTTCGATATTTCGAGGCTTCGATGTTTCGATATTTCGAGGCTTCGAAACATCGCTAAATGATGAACTGCACTTCCTTGAAGGCATAGCGGCGCTCCTTTCCGTTGTCATCGCGCAACAGCAGGTGGCCGTCGTCCGCTACGTCCACTATTTCAGCCATGAAGGCACCGTTCTTGTCAATGTACGGATGGAATCCCTGCCGCCTGTAGAGCATGGCGCAGTACTGCTGCTTGATGTCGTGATACAGATAGTGGTCTAAGCAATTCAGTATGTCGTGCAGGAGTTTTTTACGGTCTGTCTCTCGTTCGCAAATCTGCCATATTGACACAGGGTTAGGGGCGTCGCTATTAAAATGTTGCTGGTTGACATTTATTCCCACACCAATGATGCTGTCCTTGATCATCGTGCCCTTCAGGGTGTTCTCTATCAGGATGCCCGCCAGCTTGCCGTTTTGCCAATAGATGTCGTTGGGCCACTTGATGCTGAGGTTACCGATATATTGTCCTAATGCCTCCGTAATGGCTAGTGAGATTGCCATCGAGATATGAAACTGTTTGGAGGCGTGTATTTGTTCTGGGTGCAGCAAAAGCGAGAACAGAAGATTCTTGTGACGCTCCGACTCCCACTGGTTGGTACCGCAGCCACGTCCTGCCGTCTGGTAGTCAGCGTAGACGGCTATGGCTTTCTCGCTATTAGCTGTTAGCTGTCGGTTTTCGCGCAGCCAGTGATTCGTTGAGTCAGTCTCTGCAATATGTATTATGTCCCATTCCATATTGCAAAGTTATGAATAAGCGTGCACAATACAAAATAAAAAATGTATTTTCTTTGTTCTTCACTCGTTTTTTCGTAACTTTGCGGTCGAAACCTCGAAACCTCGAAACCTCGAAATGTCGAAACGTCGAAACATCGAAACGTCGAAACATCGAAGCCTCGAAATATCGAAACATCGAAAAGATATAATATTATGGCAAGATTTAAGAGAATTCTATTGAAGCTCTCGGGCGAGAGCCTGATGGGTAAGCAGGGTTACGGTATCGACCCTGAGCGTTTGAGCGACTATGCTCAGCAGATTAAGGAAGTGAGTGAGATGGGCGTACAGATTGGAATCGTCATCGGTGGTGGTAACATCTTCCGCGGACTCTCTGGTTCACAGAAGGGCTTTGACCGTGTGAAGGGTGACCAGATGGGTATGTGTGCTACCGTCATCAACTCGTTGGCACTGAGCAGTGCGCTGGGCGCTATCGGTGTGAAGAACAAGGTATTGACGGCTATCCGCATGGAGCCTATTGGTGAGTTCTATACCAAGTGGAAGGCCATTGAGGCGATGGAGGC
>CAMJIA010000042.1 GCA_946405695.1 uncultured Prevotellaceae bacterium
CAAATAGTATCAACGAATTGAAACAAATCTTAACTTTGCACTTGATTTAGGTCAAAACTACTGCTGAATTTAGACTTTTACATTATTAAATATACTAACTTAACAAAAGATGAAGCAAGAAAACATTCGTAATCCGTTTAGGATGTTGTTCCTCTTGTTAGGACTCTTCCTTTCGGTAGGAGCCTTTGCACAGATTGACGTCAAAGGCCATGTGAAGGATGCTCAGGGCGAACCCATCATCGGTGCCACCGTACGCGTAGTAGGTACACAGACGGCTACTGTCACCGACTTCGACGGAGACTTCGCACTGAAAGCTAATCAGGGTGCAGACATCTCTGTAACGTATGTCGGCTACCAGACAGCTACTGTGAAGGCTGCTGCAAACCTGGAGATTACACTAAAAGATGACGCTACTGTTCTGGAGAACGTTGTTGTCATTGGTTATGGACGCGCCAGAAAAAGCGATTTAACTGGTTCAGTAACAGCCATCAAGCCAGATGACAAGAACCATGGTCTTAACGTCAACGCCCAAGACATGATCAGTGGTAAGATTGCTGGTGTGAGTGTTATCTCCAGCGATGGTACCCCTGGTGGTGGTGCTCAGATTCGTATCCGCGGTGGTTCGTCACTGAACGCCTCCAACGACCCTCTGATTGTTATCGATGGTCTAGCTATGTCGGGCGATGGTGTGCAAGGTTTGGCTAACCCTTTGTCAATGGTGAACCCTAACGATATTGAGTCGTTTACCGTACTGAAGGATGCCTCTGCCACAGCTATTTATGGTAGCCGTGCATCAAACGGCGTTATCATCATTACCACCAAGAAGGGACGTGCCAACCAGAAGCCTACCTTTAATTATAATGGTAACGTGTCAATCGCTGCCCGCAAAAAATCCATTGACGTGCTCGACGGACCTGAGCTGATGAACTATATCAAGAACCTGTATGGCGAAGATAGCGATGCTTATAAGGAACTTGGCTACCTCGATGCCAATGGCAACAAGGTATATGCCAATACCGACTGGCAGGATGAGATTTTCCGCACAGCAGTTTCTACCGACCACAACATCACGATGTCGGGTGGTTTGAAGAACATGCCTTATCGTGTTTCTCTTGGTTACACCAACAATCAGGGTATCGTCAAGACCTCTAAGTTCGAGCGTTATACGGCCAGCTTCAGTCTGTCTCCCTCTCTGCTGAAAGACCACCTGAAACTGAACATCAACGGTAAGGGTATGATTGCCAAAAACCGCTATGCCGACGGAGGTGCCATTGGTTCTGCCATTTCTATGGATCCCACCAAGGCTGTAACAGGTGACAATGCGATCTACAGAGATTACTTTGATGGCTACGTACAGAACTATACCACAGCCAGCTACGAAGGTGCAGCAAACTGGAAGTATACAGGCAAGGGTACCACGAACCCTGTTTCTATTCTGGAGCAGATTGACGACCATGCCACTTCCAAGAGCTTAATCGGTAATATCGAGGCCGACTACGCCATTCATGGTTTCGAGGACCTTCACCTGCACATGAATGCAGCTATGGACCTCTCGACTGGTAAGCAAGAGACAGAAAAGAGTCCTTATTCTTCTGTAGCAAACTATTATGGCTGGAACAACTGGTCTACAAAGGACACCTACAACCTGCAGTTGTCACTCTACGCACAGTACATGAAGGACTTCACGAAAGATCATCATTTCGACATCATGGCAGGTTACGAGTGGCAGCACTTCCATAAGAAGACCGATTGGTTCGGCTATGGTACTTTCCGCGAGGGCAACACCACACACAAAGCTGGCAGCATGTACAATGCTCCTGCCGCTAACCAGGTTACACAATACAAGACTGAGCGCTATCTCGTTTCTTTCTTTGGACGTTTGAACTACACGCTGATGGACCGCTACATGCTGACCTTCACAATGCGTGCAGACGGGTCATCGCGTTTCAACTGGATGAAGGGTAACGAGAACCAACAGTGGGGTTACTTCCCCGCATTGGCTCTGGCCTGGAAATTGAAGGAAGAACCCTTCCTCAGAAATGTTGACTGGCTGAGTGATGCCAAGCTCCGTTTAGGTTGGGGTATCACTGGTCAGCAGGATGGTGATGCCATTGGCGACTTCTCTTATATCCCTGTCTACAAGCCCAATACCAACAATCACGCATTGTATCCCGTTCTGGGTGACGGTACCACCTATCGTCCTCAGCCCTACAATGCTCACCTCACTTGGGAGAAGACCACCACGTGGAATGCAGGTCTCGACCTAGCGTTCTTCAACAACCGCGTTGAAATGTCGTTCGACTGCTACTATCGCAAGACCAAGGACCTGATTAACACAGTTTCTATTGCTGCTGGTTCAAACTTCCGCAACACCGTAACCTCTAACATCGGTTCGCTGCACAATACCGGTTTCGAGTTCATGACTACCATACGCCCCATCCAGACAAAGGATTGGCGCTGGGAGGTCAGCTACAACTTCACCTACAACAAGAACGAGATTGACGAACTCATCAGCGGTAAGGGCGAGGACTACTTTGTTGGCACTGGTGGTGGTCTGAACTTTGGTGACGTTCAGGCATTCACTGTTGGCAAGCCTTCATATGCCTTCCATGTCTACCAGCAGGTTTACGACCAGAACGGCAACCCCATTCCCAATACCTTTGTTGACCGTAACGGCAATGGCACGCTCGATAGTGGTGACCGCTACTACTATTACAAGCCTGCCGCCGACGTGCTAATGGGACTTTCTTCCAAGCTGCAGTGGAAGCAGTGGGACTTAGGTTTCTCAATGCGTGCCAGCCTGGGCAATTATGTATTCAACAGCACAGCCTCTGGTGCATGTAACGTAGGCACTGGTTCTGTCTATACCAATGGTAACCTCAATAACCTGCGTGTTGATGCTGTCAACCGCGGCTTTACCAACGTGCTGGAACAGCAGTATGCTTCTGACTATTTCGTTGAGAATGCCTCTTTCTTGAAGATGGACAACATTACGTTAGGTTATAGCTTCGACAAACTTTTCGGTGCTCCTATTAACGGACGTGTCTATGCAACAGTTCAGAATGTATTCACCATCACCAAGTACTCTGGATTAGATCCTGAAGTAGCAAGTGGTGTTGATGGTAACATCTACCCCCGTCCTATCACTACTATATTAGGTGTTAGCCTGAACTTCTGATAATAGTAAAAAGGTAAAAAAGTAAAAAAGTAAACAGCTATGAAACTAAGATATATTTTGCCTGCTGCCATGATAGCATGTGCTACACTCTTTACGTCCTGCCTTAAGGATTTGGAAGTGGAGAACATCAATCCGCAGGAGGTGTCAGATTTTAATGAAGACTATATCTTCAACAAGATATACGGCAATCTGGTACTGACGGGACAAACCGGTCCTAACGGTGACAGCGACCTTGACACCGATGATGAAGGTATGTCAAACATGATTCGTCTGATTTGGTACTTTAACGTGCTCACTACCGACGAGGCTCACTGCTGGTGGAACGACCCCGGCATGCCTGAACTGAACCGCAATACGTGGACCAACAGTAACGCTTTCGTAACATCACTCTACTACCGTCTGATGTTTGGCGTCACCATCTGTAACTTCTATCTGGAGAATGCCACTAGCGACGATGCTGCCACGAAGCAGAAGCGTGCTGAGGCTCGTTTCATGCGCGCACTCCACTACTATTTCCTGATGGATATGTATGGCAATCCGCCGTTCCTCACCAAGCTGTCTAGCGACAACGCTCCCCAGATTCAGCGTGCTGATCTCTTCAATTTCTTAGAAAATGAGTTGAAGGACGTTATCGGTGAGGGTGACGGCAACGAGGTTCTGGCCGATGCCAAGACCATTGACTACGGACGTGCCGACAAGGCCGCAGGCTACCTGCTCCTAGCACGTATGTATCTCAATGCAGCAGTTTATACTGGTACTGCCCGTTGGGAGGATGCCAAGACGTATGCTGACAAGGCTATCGGTACAAGCTACAAGCTGTGCACCACCGGCATGAACGGATTCAGCGCTTATCAGCTACTGTTCATGGGCGATAACGATTCCAACGGCGCTCAGGACGAAATCATCCTGCCTGCACTGCACGACGGTGAGAAAACTCAGACTTGGGGTGGTACGCTGTACATGATTGCCAGCAACACCAATGAGGCTATGCTGGCCGAAGACCTCTATGGTGTAAAGGACAGCAAGGGCAATCCTATCCTCGGTTATGGAACTTCTGAAAAGTGGGACGTCGGTGTTCGCGCCCGTTCTAATTTCTCGAAGGTATTCTTTGGCACTAAGACCAGCGACAACGCTATTACCAAGGGTGCTCCGAAGGATGTCACTCCATCTGTAGGCGACGACCGTGCCATTTTCTACACCCAGGGACAGAAACTGGTGATTGAAGAAGAGGACAAGAAGGGACAGGGCCTTATCTATATGAAGTATAACAATCTGCATGCAGACGGTACTCCCGGTCACCACGCTGGTGGACAGTTTGTTGACACCGACTTCCCTGTTCTTCGTCTGGCCGAAGCATACCTGATCTCTGCCGAAGCAGACGCGCGCATCAATGGTGGCAACTGTAGCTCAGAAGGCATCGAGCGCATCAAGGCCCTGCGTGCCCGTGCCAACGTGAAGACAGGCAACCTCTACGACAGCAAGAGTGCTGATGCCATTACGGCTGTCAGCCTGGAGGACATCTTTAAGGAGTGGTCTCGCGAGTTCGGATACGAGGCTATGCGTCGTCCTGTACTGATTCGCTGGAACCGCTATGCAGGTCAGAGCGACTACATATGGGAATGGATGGGTGGCACCAAGGCCGGTAGCCCCATCGACAAGCGTTTCAATCTCTTCCCCATACCTGCTGACGACCTGAATGCCAACAGTAATCTGAAGCCCACTGAAGGTTATTAATTTTTAATTGGAATACAGATATGAAAAAACTAAATATTATAACATCCTTGTTGATGGGAATGGCTTTGCTGACAGCGTGTGAGAGCGACCGCAACGACAACCCCACTATCGACCTCTCAAAGCAGCAGGCTCCCATCACACTGAATTCGCCGACATTTGCTAGCAGCACTTATGATCTGGACAATACGGAGAGTATCATGCTCTACTGCACACAGCCGTCTTACGGATTTCCCGCTACAGTGACGTATGTCGTGCAGACATCTATCAATGCCGACATGTCCGACCCCATAGAGTTGGCAACCACTTACTCTATCAACGAGATGAAGGTGAAGGGTAACGATTTGGCAATCGCTACTACTAAGCAGCTCATGACCAAACAAGGCAAAAAGCAGGAACAATTCCCCGCCGAGACACCTCTTTACATCCGTATACGAGCTTACATTGCCAACGTCAACGGTTCAGAGGCTTTGTCGAACATCATTAAGCTAAACAATGTAAAGACCAAGTTTGCCCTGCCTAATGTTGAGGTTCCTGAAGCCTTCTATATCTGTGGAAACTTCAATGGCAATAAGTGGGAAGAAGCAGTGCCTACTGCAGCTGTAAACGGTGCTCCTGAGTGCCACTGGCGTATTGTATGGATTGATGCTGACGGCGTGAAGGTTAGCCCCACAAAGGATGCTCCCAATTATGCTGACGACATGATTGATGTATCTTACTCGTGCAAGACCACCGGATTCACCGTTTCTGACGATGGTGTAGCTAAAGCTACTACGCCAGGATGGTATGTTCTATTCATCGAAGGCAAGGTTGACAACGACAAACGTACCATGCATCTGGATTATAGCTTCTATCAGCCTGAGCTTTGGCTCATCGGTCCGAGTATGATTAACACTGAACTTGGCATCACAGAAGATAATTGTTGGAACGAGAGCGAGTTGCGCACTAACTTCGAGCAGTATGTTAAAATTAGCACGCCTACCACAATGGACGGCGAGTTTGTATCGCCTGAGCTGCTCAGCGCTACTACCGACGACAAGGGCGGATCTCGTGCCTACGTGAAGATTAAAAACTACGAATGGTGGAAGACCGAGTTCTTCGTATACGAGAAGAAGATTGTCTATCGCGGCAATGGTGGCGAGGTTAGACCTTACACTTGCGGCAACCCAGGTCAGAAGGTTTACTTCAACTTCTCCAAGGACGCTGGCGAATTGAAATAATCGATTAAGTACAAAAAAGAAAATTCATTAGTTATGAAAAAAATATCAATGTTTTTGATGCTCATCGTTGCAGGCTGGTCGCTGACCGCCTGTGATGAGAGCTATGATGACTGGGCACAGCCTAAGGTTTACGAACAGGAAGCCGCTGTGACCATCGAGGGTTTCGAAGCGACCCCCACTGCAGCAGCCTCAGGCAGCATCATATTGGCTGATTTGTCAGATGAAGGAGTACAACTCTTCACATTGAAGCAAGGAACCCTGCCAGAGGGCGTCATACTAAGCAACATCCGCCTGTCAGCATGGCCTGCTGACAAGACAGAAGCAGTCGCCACCAATGTCTCCGCATCAGAAGACGGCAAGGTGACAAAAGCTGAACTGGAGAAACTGGTCTACACCTTTTATGGCAAGAAATCCACAGAACGCAAATTTACTGCTAAGCTCTTTGCCAATGCTATGAAGGAAAGCCAGGCACAGCTAATCACCCTCGGCGACTTCACCCTGAAGATTACGCCTGAGGAGGTCGAAAATCCCTACTACTATATCTATGGTAACGCTACATCTTCGAAGAAGGAAGAAGCCTACAAAACTGTGATGACGCCCGATCCGAACAGCGATGTCATCTTTACCTATACCACCAAGTTTGTCAGCAGCGGTGACGTCAAAGTATGGAACTCTAAATACTGGCAGGCTGGCTACGCAAGTAGCGACTTCTCCAAACTCTATGGCTCTGGTGAGAAGACCGCCTTCAAGGGTGAGTCAGGTAAACTCGAACAGGGAAAGAACACGTCCATCTTCTCGCCCACGAAGGAATACTACACCTTCACCATCGACCTTGAGAACCTGACCTATAAGTGGGAGAAGCTCGAAGACCAGAATCCTGCTTCTTACAACACCATCTCGCTCATCGGTATTGGCAATGACTGGAATACGGATGTTGACATGACAACTGCAGACAAAGGTAAGCACAACTGGTTTGTCCAGATAACTATAGCTGCAGACACACAACTTAAATTCCGTGCTGATCATGCTTGGAACACTGACTGGGGGTATGGCGATGCTGATGGCGACTGGACGGTCAACGAAGACCTCTGGGCCAAGACGCTCGAAAAAGGCAAGAAAAACATTGTCGTTCCCGCAGGAAAGTACAATGTATACTTCTGCGACATTACAGGTGCAGCTCATTTCGTACCAGTAGAATAATACTTCTCCCTTCACATAACAGGCGAACATTATTGCGATGTTCGCCTGTATTATTTATATATCGTGCAATCGTTTGCACGACTCCTTTGTTATTTTTTTTACCCATAACAGAACACCTTATTATAAATATGACTATCTTTGCCCCCAGAATATCAACAATCTTTATTACAAACTTTAAAACAAAACGATTATGAAGAAAATTTTTACTCTTTTAGTTATGTTAACTGCTGCTCTCGGCATGCAGGCTCAAGACACTTGGACCGTTACCGGTGAAAAGACTATCTTAGGCGTTTCATGGGATCCCGCTGAAGCTTCTAACGACATGACCTCTACCGATGGTGTTAACTTTACCCTCGTCAAGAGTGGCATGATGGTTAAGGCCAACGATTCTGGTTATGGCTACAAGATTGTCAAGAACCACTCTTGGGAAGAGAGCTATGGTGCAGATGGTGGTAGTGATAATGCTACATTGCCTATTACCGAGGATGGTGAGTATACCATTACTTTTACATTCAATTCCGAAACTCACATTCCTTCAGCAGAAGCAACCAAAACTGGTGACTATGTAGCTCCCACAACTGAACAGACTTGGACCGTAGCTGGTTCCACAGCACTTTGCGGTACCTCTTGGGATCCCGCAAACACTGCCAACGACATGACTTCTACCGATGGTGTCAACTACACCCTCGTCAAAGAAGATGTTGTCATCGAGGCTGGCGTGACAGTACAGCTCAAGGTATGTGCTGACCACGCATGGGACGAGGCTTATCCAAGCAGCAACTACGAGTTTACCGTTAATGCTACTGGTAAGTATAAGGTAACCATCAAGTTCAACAAGGAAAGCAAAGAAATCAGCCACGAGGCAGTAAAAACTGGCGAAGCTGAGCTTGCTGAGAAGATATGGACAATTGCCGGCCAGGCAGCAATCCTTGGTTCTGACTGGAATAAGGACGACGAGAACAACGATATGACCGATATGAACGATGGCACCTTCCAGCTTGTAAAGAAGGCGGTGACGGTTGATGCAGGTTCTTACACTTATAAGGTTCTTGCAAACCACAGCTGGGACGAGAACTATGGTGATCCTAACAGCGGTGACAAGGATGGCAATGCTATTCTTGAAATCGAGGCAGCCGGCACCTACGACATCACTTTCGTATTCAATCCTGAGAGCAAGGAACTTTATGCTACAGCAGACGCCGCTGCCACTGGCATCAACACCGTTAAGTTGAGCAACGCTGACAGTGCTGTTATGTTCAACCTGCAGGGCCAGCGCGTAACAAGCAGCTTCCGTGGCATCGCCGTCAAGAACGGTCGCAAGATGATTGTTAAGTAAGAAACGAAACACACCTAAGTCTAACTATAAAAATACAAAATCAGGCGGGCACCACCAACATAAGGTAGTGCCCGCTTTCTTTTTGCTTACGCTCGGAATTGCAAGTAAGCTCTCACTTAATCACATGGTATCGCCACACTTCGACCTAAGGGCGAAGAACCTTTGTGCCATTGACGATATACAAACCTTTCTTCAGTGGAGAATTGACCTTACGGCCTTGCAGGTCATAATAAAGGTTGTTGGTTATTGTTTCACAATTTACGTCCTTAATGGCCGTTGGCGAGTAGTCGTCGTTGTTGGTCAAGTAGATGTCTTCCACCTTGATATCCTTATTGCCCATGCCCCAGAAGGCCACAATGCGGATATTCTTCGTGTTGAGTTTAGTACCATTTTTGGTCTTTGCAGTATTCAGGTTCACTACAATCTGTTTGCTTGAGCCAAAGTTTGGGGTCTCAAAGCCATCACTCCAGATGCTGTTCTCTGTAAAGATGTTCAGGTGCGAATCACTACTGGTGGCTGCCAATTTGATGACGAGATATTTGTAAGCAGACATGTCAGCACCACTGGCATACTCCCACCCCATCTGACCATACTGGCTGGGACGGAAGGTATGCGTCTCCTCCGTATATTTTCCATTGCCATAGAAGTCGGTCTTGATATACTGTGCACTGAAGGGGAAGAACGTAGAGCGTACATTGAACGCTGTCTCGAACTCATGCCCCGCTGGATCTGTATAGACAGCATTAACCTGCGCCTGACCTTCTTTCAGGCCAAAGAGGCGTCCTTGCGCTATCTTGATGCAGCCACTATTGCTGATGTAATAATTGGTCTGCGAAGCCACATTCTCTGTGCGACCATCAAGGAAGGTGGCTGTCAGTGGCAATGTACTACTGTTGCCAATCATCATCTCCATATCCGTAGACGGCAATTCTATCTTCTCGGCGGCGAGCATATCCTCGGGATAAGGTGTGATTACTGTCGGATCATCATCAGCCTCACTGAATTTATCTTCTGTTGAAATCCAGTCGAAGTCAGCATAGCCACGTTTCTCGTTCTCCTTCGTAGCATAGCAGAACAGGCCGAAGCGGGCACCCACAAAGACGCTGAGGTTGAACTTCAGCTCAGTCTGTTCACCTAATGGACGAAACCTGGAGTTGTCGGGTGAATAATAGAACTTCGTCTTACTATCACTATAGTTCATGGTAGCACGCAGATAGATTACATCCGTTATCTCTATGTCCTCTTTTGTCGTCTCTTTCGGAGTAAAGCCATCATTCGTTCTCAGCTGGTCTTGACACCACACCAGATGGCACTTGCCGTCCTTCTTCTCCACGGCGATATAGGCATAGGGGTCTTGGAACACGCAGATACCAGCACGGTCGCCCTCCTGCAGATGCGAAACATCAATACGCACCGTACCTTTTGAGGCTTTGTCCGTATAAGCATAGATGCGCTGGGTAAGCATGTTACGTGCCTGCGTCAGTTTGTCTACGGGTGCACCCGTCTTTAGTCGCAACCACCCCGGACGCTCGAAGAGTGACCATGCACCATTGTCTGGTGTGTGGTTCCATTCCCACTGCATACCCAGCGGATAGCTACGAAAGCTATCGGTAGTTGGCAGAACGGAAATAGGATATGTTGCTCCCACATTGGGTTTCGCATAGGCGGTATATGGCTTACCATTATTACCCACGATGGGCCAGTCGTCTACCCATGTCACAGGCTGCAGGTTGGGCATACGTCCCATAGCACCCTTATCTTCCTGCATGATGGTCCACCACTCGTTGCCATCGGGTGTGTCGATAAGAGAGCCTTGGTGAATAGTATTTACCTGTCCGTCAATCCTTTTCTCCAGCAGCATCTTCTCTTCAGTATACGGGCCGAAGACGTTCTTCGAACGAAACGCGACCTGTCCTGACGGCCAACCACCATAGGTAGCATAGATATAGTAGTATTCACCTACCTTATAGAAGTGACAGCCCTCCAGTCCTGTTCCTTCCTTGCTGATGGCACGCTTCTCCTGAATGAAGTTGAAGTCTTCATCGAGCTCACAAACCTGTATGTTCCCGTTGCCACAAGCCACATACACCTTACCATTGTCGAACAGCATGCCTGGGTCGTAGTAGCCACGCGAGATGGTCTTCTTCTCCCACTTGCCCTCAGGGTCGCTGGCTGAGAGCACAAAGGCACCTGCATCATTACAGTTCAGCAGGATGTAGAACTTACCATTATGATACTTCATCGAGCATGCCCACATACCTTTGGCATAGGCATCCTGACCATTGATGAGTGAATAGTTTTCCTTGTCGCAAAGGTCTGCGAGCGGCTGTGCACAGTACTCCCAATTCACGAGGTCTTTCGACTTCACGATGGTAGCACCTGGCAACAGGCACATGGTAGTGCTGACCATGTAATAGGTGTCACCCACACGAATTACATCTGGGTCAGGAATATCAGCAAAGACCACTGGATTCTTATACTTTCCATTACCTTGGTCGCCCTGCGCCCACGATACAACAGCCATCAACAGGACAGCCCACACAAGAAAACATCTTTTCATCTCCATATAATAAGTTAGTTAGTTGCAATTTGGCTGCAAAGATACTACATTATTTTCATTAAGCCATTAAGTTTCAGAAAAAAAACAGCGGTGCAATCGTTTGCATCGCTGTTTTAAAACTATTCAACTACGTTGGAAGACAATGTAGCGGTTTTCTTTGTACCTTTGCAGCAGCATAACCTAAAAAACGAGTCAACACGATGAAGAAACTTTTTTCGCTTATAGTTAGTACGCTGGCAACGCTGTCCCTGTCTGCTCAGGGATGGCCTGCCCAATATGAGGGTGTCATGTTGCAGGGATTCTATTGGGATTCCTATGCAGATACCAAGTGGACCAATCTGGAATCACAGGCCGACGAGATGTCACAGTTCTTTGACTTGATGTGGATTCCCAACTCAGCATACGCCAATGCGATGTCTAACAATATGGGCTATCACCCCGTCTATTGGTTCGACCACAAGAGTGCTTTTGGTACGGAGGCACAGTTGCGCTCGATGATTAACACCTTTAAGGAAAAGGGCATGGGCATCATTGAGGATGTAGTTATCAATCACAGGGCCAGTGTCAATTCCAACTGGCTGAACTTCCCCAAAGAAACCTACAAAGGAGTAGAGTATCAACTGACTGCTGCTGACATCTGCTCTGATGACGAAAGTTCCAAGAATGGCTATACCCCCACAGGAGCCGCAGACACCGGCATGGCCTGGGACGGTGCACGTGACCTGGACCATACAGGAGAGAATGTACAGAAGAACGTACTGGCCTATCTTGACAAGTTACTGAATGACCTTGGATATATTGGTTTCCGTTACGACTTTGTGAAGGGTTTTGCTGCTAAGTACGTTGGGCAGTATAACGTAACTGCCCAGCCTCAGTTCTCTGTAGGTGAGTGTTGGGACGGCAGCAAGAGCGTTGTCACCAATTGGATTAACGGCACCAAACAGGACGGTGTGATACAGTCTGCAGCCTTCGACTTTCCACTGAAATACTACATCAATGATGCTTTCAGTCAGGGAAAATGGAGCAGACTAAATGATGGCTGTCTCTCTGACGACAATAATTACAAGCGCTACTCAGTGACCTTTGTAGATAACCACGATACAGGCCGTTTCGGTGAATGTCCCCTCTATGCCAATGTAGAGGCCGCCAATGCCTACATCCTCACCATGCCTGGTACACCATGTGTATGGCTCAGTCATTGGAAAACCTACAAGAGCACCATCAAACGACTCATCATCATTCGTAAGGCTGCAGGCATCCATAACCAAAGTGCCATCTTGAAAAAACAGTCTTCGTCCACCGGTTATGTGCTTAACGTAGAAGGAACAAAGGGTAAAGTGCTTCTGCTACTCGGCGAAGCAACTGCCGACACCAATGGTTATAAATTAGCTAATGAGGGTATCAACTACAAAGTATACGTCACAGAGAATGTCGACATCTCTGCTCTTGATGACATCAAGGACGAAGTGATTGAGTTACCCGACTTCTGTACTGTAACTGATGGCGAGGTATGTGCATTCTTCGAAGCTCCCACCTCTGGCTGGAGTACTGTTAAGTGTTGGGCTTGGGACGGCAATAACAACTACACTGGCGGAAATTGGCCTGGAGCATCGTGCACCAAGGTTGGTACGGTCAACAACCACAATGTATGGAAATGGACCTACAATGGTGCACTCACGACACTGCCCCAATTCATTATATTCAATAACAATAACAATGGGCAGCAGACACCGGACCTCGTCTTCCAGAATCACTGTTACTATAACGAATCTGGCACACCGATGGGTATTGTTACAGGCATAAATGCAGTAAGAAGTAAGATGTCAGAGGTAAGAAGTGGCATTTATGATCTGCAGGGGCGCAAAGTTAGCGTCCAACCTCAACGTGGTCTGTACATCGTCAATGGTAAAAAGGTAGTTATCAAGTAAAAAACGAGCGTTAACACTCGTTATTTGACAGAAAATGCTTATCTTTGCATGCTGAATGGAAAGATAAGCATTTTTTATGGATATTACTGAAAGATTCCTCAACTATACCAAGTTTGATACGCAGTCGGCTGAAGACAGCCAGACCGTACCAAGCACCAGCAAGCAACTGCTGTTTGCAGAATACCTGAAAAAAGAACTGGAACACGAGGGGCTCGACGATGTGGAACTCGACGAGAAAGGTTACCTTTATGCCACCCTCAAGGCCAACACCAAGGGTGATATTCCCACCATCGGTTTCATCTCGCATTACGACACCAGTCCCGACTGTTCCGGTGCCGATATCAAGCCCCAGATTGTCAAGAACTATAATGGTGCCGACATCCTCCTCAGCGAGGGTATTACCATGTCACCCAAGAAGTTTCCCGAGCTATTACAGCATGTGGGTGAAGACCTCATCGTCACCGATGGTACCACTCTGTTGGGAGCCGACGATAAGGCCGGCATCGCAGAGATAGTAGAAGCGATGGTCTATCTGCAGCAACACAAAGAGATTAAGCACGGCAAGATACGCATTGCCTTCAATCCCGACGAGGAGATAGGCATGGGTGCCCACCACTTCGATGTTGAGAAGTTCGGTTGCCAATGGGCCTACACCATGGATGGCGGTGATGTTGGTGAGTTGGAATTCGAGAATTTCAACGCAGCCTCAGCGAAGATTACCATCAAGGGCGTCAGCGTACACCCCGGCTATGCCAAGGACAAAATGATCAATGCCAATCGTGTGGCTATGGAGTTTGCAGCCATGCTGCCTGCTGACGAGACACCAGAGACCACCGAGGGGTATCAAGGTTTCTACCATCTGCTAAATATCACGTCGGGTGTGGAACAGGCCCGTCTGAGCTATATCATCCGCGACCACGACCGCGACAGGTTTGAAGACCGCAAGCGCTTCATCCAGCGCTGTGCTGAGCAGCTGAACGAACGCTATGGCGAGGGTACGGTGGAGTGTGTGGTCAGTGACCAGTACTATAATATGAAGGAGAAGATAGACCCGCAGATGCATGTCATCGACCTCGTGCTGAAAGCCATGCAGGAATGCGGCATCGCCCCCA
>CAMJIA010000043.1 GCA_946405695.1 uncultured Prevotellaceae bacterium
AGCGGTCCTTGGGCAGTCCTGCTAAGTCACAGATGCCGAAGTAACTGCTACGCGAAGGCCAGTATTCATCATACGGTGACGGCTCACCCAGGTAGTCATAGCCCGTCCATACGAACTCACCAATCACCCACTTGTAGTCCTCCTGCCAACACCAATCGTCATCAGGCAGGTTCGACCACGGACAATAATCCAGGTCGTAGCCAGAGCACTGCCCATCAGTGCCGTTGATAGCATTGGGATTATAGTTTTTTGAGTACGAGAACTTTTTGTCATTATTGTTCGGCTCTGCAGGAAAATGGTACACACCACGCGACGAAACGGTTGATGTTGTCTCACTACCCAACAGGAAACCTTGTGGCAGCCGCTTGATGCCGTCAGCATATTTGTGCAGACGATAGTTGAAACCAGGAATGTTCATCGCCTGTGCCACGCCACCATTGATGGCACCATCGGGATTGTCCAAGCCCTGTGTCACAGGACGCGTAGGATCCAATGTGTTACAGAGTGCCTGCAGACGGATAGCCCACAAGCGTCCCTCCTCGCTCCACTGTTCAGGAATTTCATTGCCGATAGACCACATCACGATGCTGGGGTGATTACGGTTTGCCTTCACGAGGTTGGTGATATCTTTCTCTGCCCACTCCTGAAAGAAGCGCGCATAGCCGTTCTTGCACTTAGGATATATCCACATGTCGAATGACTCTGCCATCACCATCATTCCCAGCGAGTCGCAGATGTCCATCTGCATCTGACTGGGCATATTATGCGAGGTACGAATGGCATCACACCCCATCGCTTTCATCATCTTAATCTGACGAATCAAAGCTGATTTATTGACAGCAGCACCCAAGGGACCAAGGTCGTGGTGCAGACAAACACCCTTAATCTTGCGTGTCACGCCATTCAGTTCAAAACCTTTCTCTTTCGATACGCGGACAGTACGGATACCTACCGTAAACGTCTTCTGATCAATGACTTTGCCGAAGTCATCGTAAATCTTGCGGTTCTTGTCGGGTTTGCCGTCATAGAGAGTCACATGCAACTTATATAAATATGGTGTCTCAGGCGTCCACAGTTTGAACTGACGAGCCATGAAGGCGCCATAGGCCTTGTTGCCCTGCAACGGTAATGCACTACTGGTTATCTGCTCGCCGTCAGGACCAACGAGTCTCATCGCAACGATAGGTTTACCCTTGCCAGCAGGATTAATGACAGGCACCTCAACAGCAAATCTGCTGAGATTCTCGCCCTTGACAGTTTTCCAATTCAGTATCGTCGTGGTGGTCAGTCCCCAGTCGTCAATGCGGGTCTCCTCAGGTGTGAGAATGAGCGTTACTGGACGATAGATACCTGCACCAGGATACCAGCGCGAACTCTCTTCCTTGTTCTGCAGGTCTACCTCCAACAGGTTGTCGCCAGGCTTCACAAACGGGGTGACATCCACACGGAAGGTATTGTAGCCATAGGCCCAATAGCCCGCCTTCTGACCATTTACAAAGACTGTAGGTTCCGACATCGCACCATCGAACAGCAGTTCAGCATGTCCACTGAAACCTTCTGGAATGGTCAGCGTTCGCTTGTAGTGTCCCTCGCCAATCCAGGGAAGGGCACCAGAGCGGCCACTCTTCTCCGTAGCCTCCTTCTCACCATTCTGAGTGATGGCCACTTTCTGCAGGTCCCATTTCTTGTCGAACGGTCCCGCAATGGCCCAGTCGTGAGGAATGCGTACTGTCTCCCACTGCTGTTTGTCGCGTGAGAACTGCCATCCGTCGCTGAGCAGCACCTCCTGTCGAGGGTGCGCCGAGGCTGTCAAGCCAAAAGCTAATAGCCCAAAGCACATAGCCAATAATTTCTTCGTTATCATATCATTAGTAGTTTGGTTGTTTTAGGAATTTCACGAAAGCAGCCACATCCTCGTCATAGCCACGACCTGGAGCAAGTTGCTTACCCTCGCTGTCGAGGATGACATAGTAAGGCTGAGCATTGGTACCGAAACGGCTACGCTGCAGCTCGCTCCATTTGGCACCGATGGTACGCAGTGTGCGAATACCATCCTGACCGTCAGCCACCTCGATGGGTTCTGCCAAAGGTGTCTTGTCGTCGACATACAGAGAAACAAGGATATAGTCGTTTATCAACATATCGGCCACCTGCGGGTCTGTCCACACGGCAGCTTCCATCTTACGGCAGTTTACACAGCCAAAACCTGTAAAGTCTACCAGTATCGGTTTATTCTCACGACGGGCAGCAGCCAACGCCTCGTCGAAGTCGTTGTAACGGGCTTCCACCACCTTGCTATTCATATTGAAGTCTTGAGTGAACATAGGTGGTGTGAAAGCACTGACGGCCTTACACGGAGCGCCCCACAAGCCAGGAATCATATAGACAGCAAAGGCCAGCGACACCAGTCCGCCCATGATGCAGGCGACAGGCATGGGTTTATTCAACTCACCACCTATCTCGTCTGTCTGGAACTTTAGCCAGCCACAGAGATAGGCGCCCAACAGACCGAAGATGACAATCCACAGCGAGAGGAACACCTCACGGTCAAGGATATGCCAACCATATGCCAGGTCGGCTACGCTCAGGAATTTCAAGGCAAAGGCCAGCTCGATGAATCCCAACACCACCTTCAGCGTGTTCATCCATGAGCCCGACTTCGGTGCCTGTTGCAGCCATGAAGGGAACAGAGCGAAGAGCGTAAAGGGCAGTGCCAGTGCTACGGCAAAGCCCAGCATACCAACGGCGGGTGCCAGCCAGTTGCCAGTAGTGGCTGTCTCTACCAACAGCAGTCCAATGATGGGTGCCGTACAAGAGAACGATACCAGCACCAACGTGAAAGCCATCAGGAAGATGCTGATATAGCCACTGGTCGACATGGCCTTATCGTCTACGGCATTAGCCCAGCGACTGGGCAGCTTGATTTCAAACCATCCGAAGAACGACAAGGCGAAGACCACGAGCAATAGAAATAGGAATATGTTGAATACCGCATTGGTAGACATGGCGTTCAGCGTATCAGAGCCGAAGAGCAGGGTGAGCAGCAGTCCCAGTGCCAAGTATATCACCACGATACTCAGCCCATAAGTCAGCGCATCGTGCAGTCCTTTCTTTCTGTCACTCTTTGCACGCTTTAGGAAGAAGCTCACCGTCATGGGGATAATAGGCCAGATGCAAGGCATCAGCACAGCCAGCAGACCTCCCACAAAGCCCATCAGCAGGATGTAGAGTAACGAATGGTCAGTAACTTTTTCTTCCACCATCGGCACAGCCACGGATTTCTGTTCCTCTAATCCTGCTATCGTCACAGAATCTTCGCCAACAGGAACTTCCATTACAGCGACCGTATCCACCGGTTTCTCCGGTTTGGGGGCTACAGGGGGTGTAACCTCCTCCTCGACTTTTTTCTTATCTTCCTTTAACTCCTTACAAACTCCCTCAGCCTTGAACGCAACTTCCGTCGGTGGCAGACACATCTCGTCGTTGCACGCGCCATATTCCAAGAAACAATCGATGACGTATTTCTGCTGGGTGAAACGGACACGCTGCACGAACTGTGCTTTTTTCTCAAAGAAGCGCAATTCCATGCCAAACATCTTGTCATACTGCTTGATGACTTCTCCACGTGGTGTCAGTCTGCCAACGGTCTCCACGCCCTCCATCTTCACCGCATTGAAAGTAGCTGAGATGGGACCGTCATTACCCATATCTGTGGAATAGACATGCCAACCGTCGTCAATCGTAGCACTGAAGACGATCTCACCCTCACCGCCTTTTAACATCTTCAGCTGTGAAGAAAAATGCACGGGATTAACCATCTGACCTTGCGCAGCCAGTGTCAACAGTCCCACAAAGAGGATTATTATCAGTCGTTTCATCCTATCGTTTTTTGCTAAATCGTTGCAAAGGTACAAATTTCAGTTGACAATAAAAACAAAAAAGCGTATTTTGTTTTGTATTTTGCTTGGTTTGCACTATCTTTGCACTCGATATGGAAATCAAGAAGACACCACAGGCCGATATGGAACAGCGCAGAGCCACGGGATTTCTCCTGGGACTCATCCTTGTTTTAGCCGTATGCTATGTGGCATTGGAGTGGAATGCGGCAGCATGGACGGACGATAGTATCGCCCCCATTGACCTCACCGACCTGATGCACGAAACGGATCTGGTTCCCATGTCGAACGAAGAAATTATCACACAAATCGAAGAGAAACAGCCCTCGGAAAAAGGTGAGCAACTGAACATCGTGGACGATGATGTAGAGGTGGAAGCAAATGAGGAAGAGATTGCCAACGACGATGAACAGCTGCTAAAGGAATTGGAACAGGAGCAGGAGGACAAGGCTCTGGCCCCATTGGAGGTTGACCCCCAGAACCCACTGAACTTCCACGTTGTAGAAGACCTTCCGCAATATCCTGGTGGTGCTGTGGAGTTCCTGAAATGGCTCACCCGTAACCTGCGCTACCCCACCCTTGCCAAGAACCGCAAAACACAAGGTAAAGTAGTTGCAGTGTTCTACGTTGAGACGGATGGTAGCATCACAGGTATCCAGATTACCCAGTCACTATCGCCAGAGTGTGACCGCGAGGCGCTTCGTGTACTGCGAATGATGCCCAACTGGCAACCAGGTATCTACCACGACAAAACCTGTCGCACAAAGGTGCAGATACCGATAGTATTCAAACTTTAAGAGCTAAGAAAGTTAAAAGGTAAAAAACATATACGATGAAGACTAGCAATGAAATCCTGAAGTTGGTAAATGACTACTTAGGCCAACTGCCCTATGAAAGAAAACCCAAGTCGCTGTACGAACCCGTTGAGTACGTATTATCTATTGGTGGAAAGCGTATCCGTCCCGTGTTGGCACTGATGGGTTACAATCTCTGGAAAGAAGACCCAGAAAGCATCCTAATGCCTGCCGTAGGACTGGAAACTTATCACAACTACACGCTCCTTCACGACGATCTGATGGATCAGGCCGACATGCGTCGCGGTCATGAGACCGTTCACCGTCGTTGGGACGCGAACAAAGCTATTCTCTCTGGTGACTCCATGCTCGTACTGGCCTATCAGCGCATGCAGCAGGTACCTGCTGACAAATTGCCTTCCGTGCTCAACCTCTTTACCGAGACAGCTCTGGAGATTGGCGAAGGCCAGGAGTACGATATGGACTTCGAGACACGCAACGACGTCACTGAAGACGAATATATTGAGATGATACGTCTGAAAACTAGCGTTCTGTTGGCTTGTGCCCTAAAAATGGGTGCCCTATTAGCCAACGCTCCTCAAGAAGACGCTAACCGCATGTATCGTTTGGGCGAACAGATTGGACTGGCTTTCCAGCTGCAAGACGACTTGCTCGATGTCTATGGCGACCCTGCCGTCTTCGGCAAGGCCATCGGTGGTGACATCACCAGCAACAAGAAGACCTATATGCTCATCAATGCCTTTAACCGCGCCAACAACAAACAGCGCGCCGAACTGACACGATGGATTAACGCCAAGACCTTCAATCGCGAAGTAAAGGTGGCTGAGGTTACTCGTCTGTATGACGAGATTGGTATCCGCCAGCTCTGTGAGGAGAAAATCAACTACTACTTCGAACAAGCCAGTCAGACGCTCAACCAGGTCAACGTTCCTGAAGAACGCAAGACACAACTCCGTGCCTATATGGACGAGCTGCTCCACCGCAACAAATAAATTGTGCTCGACGATTTCCCCGTCAAGAAAGTCAATGAATTACATCGACACCCACTGCCACCTTGATGGCGAAGAATTCACACAGGACCGCGATGCCGTCGTACAGCGTGCCCGTGAGGCAGGCTGTACACAGATTTTCCTGCCTGCTATCGATGCCGCCTCTTGTAAAACCGTCCTCGATGTCTGTGCCCAGTATCCTGGTTACTGCCTCCCCATGCTCGGGCTGCACCCCGAAGAAGTCAAAGCTGACTGGCGCGAGCAATTATCCATTATCAATCATCAACTATCAATTAGCGAATGCGTCGCCATTGGCGAAGTCGGTCTCGACTACTATTGGAGTCGTGAATTCGAACAGGAGCAATTGGAGGCTTTCGAGGAACAAGTCAAGTGGGCTGTGGAACTGCAACTTCCCTTGATGATTCATTGCAGAAAGGCACAAAACGAAATGGTAGCCATATTAAAGAAATATGCGAAGGACCTGTCAGGTGGTGTATTTCATTGCTTCACTGGCAACGAACAGGAGGCGCGTCAACTGCTGGAATTCGACCGCTTTGTCTTAGGTATAGGTGGTGTACTTACCTTCAAGAAATCACACCTTCCCGAAGTACTCCACGCCTGCGTACCCCTCGACCGCATCGTCTTAGAGACCGACGCTCCCTACATGGCTCCTGTTCCCCAGCGAGGCAAGCGCAACGAGTCGGCCTATATCCGCCACGTCATAACGCGACTGGCTGAGGCTTATGGAGTAACAGAAGAGGTGATCTGTCGCCAGACCACCTCCAATGTAGAACGTATCTTCCATCTTACTTAATCACAACCTTCTTGCCGTTCATGATATAAATACCCTTGGCCGGATTTTCTACACGACGACCGTCAAGGGAATGAATGACATTTGCCTTTGTTGACACACTGACAGCGTTGATGCCAGTATAATCCATTCCGATGATATGCTGGAAGTCCTTCCACACATTGGCCGTCTGATAAGCCTCCTGCGTGCCATTGGGCACGTAGAGTTTGCAGCTTTCCAAGACTTGTGATTCGAAATATGAGCATCCTTCCTCAGTAGCAGGAGGTGTCGTGGCCTGTATGTAGATCGTTTCCAAAACAGAATTGTCCAAGCCTTGCTGGCCGAGGTAGCGTAGCGTTGCAGGCAGGGTGATGCTCTTCAGCTTTTGACTACCGAAGATACCGCATGTTTCTATTCTCTCCAGTTTCGAAGGCAGTTGGATGCTTACCAGATTGCTGCAGCTACCGAAAGCATTTTCCGGGAGTACAGTCACCTTGTCAGTCAGGAAGGTGACGCGCTGGAGTGCCCCTGCCGACCAACACTCGTAATTGTGGAGTCTTGTCACCAGCGGACCATAGGTTAGGTCGGTAATTACGCCTGCCCAGGTAAATGGACCGTATTCAGGAGTGAAGTTTGGATTTGTCAATTCGATGTTGCGCCCCACATAGACCTTAGTGCATTGCTCGCCATCAGACAATGGAGAGATGCTGTTAGCGGCTACGCAGGCCGTCAGTGGTTGGTCGCTATCCTCAACGGTAAGTTCTCTGACCCCGCTACCAGCGATAATCTGTTCGCCGATATACTCCACCGTAGAAGGAATGGTGAGTTCTCTCAGCAGATTACAGTAGAGGAAAGCAAAGTTGCCAATCTTCTTGACGGTCTTAGGAATGACAATTGACGAGATACCCAGTTCATAATCTTTCCAGAACGCATAGTCAGCGATAGCTGTCACGGTGTATCCGTTGACCTTCTCAGGAATGATGATGTCGCCATAATAGCTGTTGACCATGGTGCCATGATACTCATCGAGCTGCGCCCATACCTGTCGCTGGACGACGGTAGCCGTCTTGTCCGCCTCATTGTATTCGTACACCAGCAGGTCGGATTCGGGTGTTGTCTGCTCCAAGTAAGGCTTCACGCTGATGGTCGTGGTGACGGGATCGAAGTTGTCGCTTTTGCTGCCACCCGTGAAGATGAGGTTGCCGGTAGTGGGCTGCAATACCCATGTACCCCAGTAAAGCGCACCAGGGAAAGGACCGCCGTCGAAAGCATACATATAGCCAGTCTCCAGGTTGTAGTTGATGACGTTGAGCGAGTGGTTGCCGTCCTCCGTCCGATAGCCACCGACGATATATGCCTCCTTGCGAGACTTGTTAACCAGGATACCTGGCGAGTAGTTTATCACGAATTTGCCGCTGGGAGTAGTAGCAGGCAGCACTGCCTTCTCCGTTACCTTGGCAGTGGCGGCACTGAAACTCAACAAATGGACTTTATCATCCTTCTTGCCAAGAAGCAGGATATCACCGTCAGGTGTATCGGAGAAGAAATAGTCACCATGCACGAGTTCGTATTCCTCAAGACCAGTGTCAGCCACAGTCTCTGCGGTTTTGTTGTTGGTGTCCACACGCCAAACCGTCACAGCTACAAGGCTGCCATATGGATTCCTGCAACCGAACACATAGACGATGCCATTGCCTGCATTGACCAGGAACGGGTTGTTCAGTTCTACCTCCTTATTCCCGAATGAAGTCCACGAGCTGCCGTCCCACAGTTCGAAGGTAGCATCACTTGCGTACCAGTTACCGCTCAACAGCACGTTGTTGCCATCGCCTATGGCAATACCGTTGCAGAAGGCACGCTGGGTCTGCATATTGCCAGTGGAAGAGAAGCTATTGGTAGCAGGGTCGTAGATATCGCATACTGTACTCTGTCCGACACCGATTCTCAATGAGAAACCGCCAGCAACAAGCACACGCCCGTCTGGGAGCGTGACACAGGCTGCGCCATCATGCGGGTTGTTGATGCTGATAGACTCCCATACGCCGTCGTGCAGGCGCTCGGCAGTCGTTGTCAGATTGAAATTGGTGGTGTGTCCACCGACTGCGACAATGTCGCCACTGGCCGTAGCAAAGCAGACATGACCACGACGCGATACTTGCATGTTGGGCAAAGTTTCGTACTGCAGGGGGCTGAATGTAATGTTATCAGCCCAAACACTCATTGCAGAAGTAACGAGTGTACACATAATAAGTAAACGTTTCTTCATAATATTTACCGTTTTAGTTAATGGATTATGGGGCAAAGATACAAAAATAATCGATGCGAAACAAACCTTTATTAAATAATATAGTTGCAAAATAGCAAATAATATGAATTTTGCAATTATAGGATATAAATTCAGCGCAGGGCGTCTCTATGGCAGAAACTGATGGTCTCTAAGCTTGGAACCACTGGTTTCTCCGTCGGAAACCAGTGGTTTCTCCTTTAGGAACCGATGGTTTCCGACGGAGCTCCCAATGGAATCTACCGTTGGGACGACCAAACTACCGTTATGACACCCCCCAAAAGTGTCATAATATGGAAAGCCAGACTACTTGGCTACTTGTTTATAACTTTGCGGATAGTCCCATTGGCATCTCGAATGATATCAAGTGGACCAAAACGGTAAAGCAAATAACTGTTATGAGGAATTATCTTCTCCGAGATTCCTGTTGTTGTCACAGAGAAGTCAAATGATGCCAAACCTGCGGTAACTGCGATGTTCGTCACGGGTTTGTTCATCAGCTTACTATCGTCAGTATTTATATGGTTCAACGTGGCGGCAGGTGACGACTCGTTGGTCAATAGATTTTTTCCATTATAAGGATAGGCCCAGCCTTTCTGGTAAGACGAACTCGTCTTGTTATTAGCAGGGAATATGTTATAACGCTTATAAGACGAACTATTAGGCGTAACCGTTGTACTTGTCCACACAGAAGGTTCGAAATCGATATGGAACACCACAACGCCATGGCCAGGAATACTGGTGTCCCACCCTGTCTGCTGGCGGTTTTCTATGAAGTAGTACTCATTCTCCCACCCGTCGTTACGGACAAGATAAGCAACTGGCTGTTCGCTGAGTTGCGGCATGTTGGTGATAGTGGTGTTCTCAGTCAGTTCAGTGGGTGTCAGCCACCCCATTAGCCAACGCTCATGGGCAGAATAACCTGGAGGACAATAGCCGTCACCATTGTAGTTGCCATAATCCATCAGGTCCCAATCGCCGACAACTTTAGTACTACCATAGTAGAAATCGGGCAGTCCGAAACAGTGGCTATACTCATGGCAGATGGTACCAAAGGAACCATAGTCGTTTTTGCCAGTCAGCTCCGCCAAAGCACAATAGCAGTCCACGAGATACTGCTTGCTGTCATCATTGACTGGAATGGGGTCGCAATAGACTCCCTGCTGGCGATCCTTTAAGTGTTCGCTCATCCACCACTGGTGCGGCCAGATGGAATTACTTCCGCCACCATCGTTCATACCCTTTCCGGCATAAACGATGAGCAACTGGTTGATAAAGCCATCGCCGTTCCAATCGTACAGGCTCCAATCAATGTCACGCGTCTTGAGCACCTCCATGATGTCCTCTATCAGATACTGCGAGTTCTCGTCATCATCATCTGCATCCCCATAGCCCTTGTCCCAACTACGGTACTTTATATAACTCTCACCGAGTATGACATACTGCAGGTCGAAGGTCACATTGAAATCTCCATAGCTCTGAGCTAAGAAGTAGTCATGGACAGAGCCATTGAAAGGCGTTTCCGTCAAACTCTCAGTGTTAAGTATCTTGTCCCACTGTTGAATGGTGGCTGCCTCGTCGCCTTTGAACGCACAGTCGTTGAATGACACTAGCACAGTCAATTGACGCCTGTCTCCATGATAAAAGTCACCACCAGCCAGTCTTGATTGACCACCAGAAGCGCCACGAGTCAACGCCATGCTCTGTGGACGGGGTGTACCCCTACGACAGCCACGCAAACGAATACTGTCTTCTGCCACTGACAATAGACTGACGGTCAGTAGCAGCATAAGACATAGTATGTGGCGACAAGTGTTCATTGATAGAGTTGTTTACGTATTCCTTGTGGGGTTCGTACAATATAGAGATTACCCTGCTGAGGATTGTCAACACGACGACCTTGTAGATCGTAACACTCCTGAATCTTGAAACCTGAAACTTGAATCTCCTTGATACCCGAGGGATTGCCACCCATGAAGTCGAAGGAGACGAGACCCTCTGCCGACATCTGGATATTGGTAATGGGCTTGCCAAGCAGCGCACCCTCCGGATAGTACATGACGGAAGCTGGAGTGGACGTATCGGTCAGGTGATTGTTTAACACCTCACCATCTGCCATATACGGATAGGGGGATGTACTGAGATGGCGATTGTTCAGTCGAGGACTTTTTGCATAGGGGCTCTTTCCTGCTATCTCTGCATCCCATGTATCGTAGTCCTTGTTATCGGCAGGAACAAGGTAGAAGCGACGTTTCGTCTTGTCATTATTCACTGAATTGCCACTCCAAACAGAGCCATCATAGTTGACGTGATAGATAACCAGTCCCTTGCCTGGTGCGCCCAAGTCCCAACCGCTCTGCTGACGATTCTCCAATAACAACCATTCCGAGTCGGAGTACATGATGCGGTAAACCTCACCACCCTCTGCAGAGGGTTTCAAATCGGTAATGGTAGTAGGCTCCGTGAGGTCGACAGGTGTCAACCAGCCCAGCAACATCTTCTCCATCGCTGTAAAATTAGGCGGGCACCAGCCATAGTTCGTGAAGTTGCCACCATCCATCAGGTCCCACTCATCACAGACAGAATAGCCGGCATTGCTAGACGTTGGGTAGATGTCGGGGAGTCCAAGGCTATGCGTGAACTCATGGCAGATGGTACCAATGCCACAGGAACGGGGTACACTGGTAGGCCACAGTTCACCACTACAGGTATAGTTCGATATCTTATAGCCTGCAGCAGTTGTTATGGTAGAGAATGAACTCGTATTGGGCCAAATGTGACCATAACACATACTACTACTAATATTGCCTGGCACACCTGCAAAGACATAGATAACCTGCTCGATAGATTTGTTGCCATCCCAGTCATACACGGAGAGGTCGATATCCGGATTCGCTTCCAACATCATGTTCGTAGCTTCTACAAGTGTCCCCTTACCATAGTTTTTAGTGTCGCTGGTAGGGCTGTCGTAGGGCTGTGCCTTACCACTGGTCTTGTACGGGCCATAGATATCGAACTGCAGGTTACACTGTCCATACGACTGGGCACGATAGTAGTCGGCCATGCAGCCAGGACCATTGTCGCCATTGAAACCAGGCTCGTTGAACACACTTTCATAGAAAGCGTGTGCATTGTCCGTATAGCTAAATTCAGTATCTGCGAACTCTATCAAAATCACCAGTTGTCGATAGGTTCGTTCTGGGTCCCAGACATTCTGAACAGCGGGAAGTCTCCTCTGCGCTGCCCGATGTCCCACAGCCATTGCGTCAGAACCGTCAGGCAAGCAACCGCCTCGAACAACCTTCAATTCCTCCTGTGCGTTCATGCACAGGGGGAACAAGGCTGTCAACAGTATGATGATTACTTTGCGCATGGTGTCCAGGGCTTCAGGGTCTTGAAGAAGTCGTTACCCTTATCATCAACCAGAATGAATGCGGGGAAGTTCTCAACATCAATCTTCCACACTGCCTCCATGCCCAGTTCTGGGTATTCTACGCACTCAATGCTCTTGATGCTACTCTGAGAAAGTACGGCAGCCACGCCGCCAATAGAACCCAGATAGAAGCCACCATGCTTCTTACAAGCCTCGGTGACAACGTCTGACCGGTTACCTTTGGCTATCATCACGAGCGATGCACCATTGGCCTGGAACTCATCAACGTATGGATCCATACGATTGGCCGTCGTTGGGCCCATCGAACCACAGGGATATCCCTCTGGTGTCTTGGCAGGACCGGCATAGAGTACAGGGAACTTCTTAAAATAATCGGGCAATCCCTCGCCAGCATCCAAACGAGCCTTCAGCTTGGCGTGAGCGATGTCACGTGCCACGATGATGGTACCTTTCAGGTTGACACGGGTAGAGACAGGATACTTGCTGAGTTCCTTACGAACAGCATCGATACCCTCATTCAGGTCGATGGTGATAGTGTTGGTGCCTTCGCCAGCCTTAGCATACTCAGCAGGAATGAGTTCTGAGGGGTTCGAGTCCATCTTCTCCAACCAGATACCGTCCGCATTGATCTTCGCCTTGATGTTTCTATCTGCAGAGCAAGAGACACCCATACCAATCGGACAACTTGCACCATGACGTGGCAGACGGATGACGCGAATATCATGTGCCAGATACTTACCGCCAAACTGAGCACCGAGTCCAATCTTATGAGCCTCTTTGAGAAGTTTCTCCTCGAGGTCGACATCACGGAAAGCACGACCCGTCTCATCACCCGTCGTAGGCAGACCATCGTAGAACTTAATCGAAGCCAACTTCACGGTCAGCAGGTTCTTCTCAGCAGAAGTACCACCAATGACGAATGCGATGTGGTAAGGCGGACATGCAGCTGTACCCAACGACTTCATCTTCTCAACGAGGAAAGGAATCAGGGTTCCCTCGTTCTGGATAGTAGCCTTTGTCATTGGGTAGAAGTAGGTCTTGTTGGCAGAACCACCACCCTTCGCAACCATGACGAACTTATACTCAGCACCCTCTGTTGCCTCAATGTCAATCTGTGCAGGCAGGTTGCAACGGGTGTTCACCTCGTCGTACATATTCAGCGGAGCATTCTGCGAGTAGCGCAGGTTGTCCTGCGTGAAGGTGTTGAACACACCCAGGCTCAGTGCCTCTTCGTCCTCGAAACCGGTCCAAATCTGCTGACCTTTCTCACCGTGGATAATAGCCGTACCCGTATCCTGACAGAAAGGCAGAATGCCACGGGCTGCTACCTCGGCATTGCGCAAGAACTGAAGGGCCACATACTTATCATTCTCAGAAGCCTCAGAATCATTCAGAATCTTTGCGACCTGGAGATTATGCTCGCGACGCAGCATGAACTCCACATCGTGGAAGGCCTGCTGGGCCAAGAGCGTCAGGGCCTCCTTAGAGACCTTTACGATTTGCTTACCTTCAAACTCTGACGTTGTCACGCCTTCCTTACTCAACAAGCGGTACTCCGTCTTGTCCTCGCCCACCTGAAACATGGGGGCATACTTGAATGCTACTGGATTTGCCATATTAGTTGTCTGTATTTGTTAGTTATTAATATCCAAAGATTTCTTCTGTAGTCAAGCGGCGGATGGGACCAATCTTACCAAGTGATTCCATGTCGAGTTCCTTCTCATCGCCCAATATGATGTAGCGATAGGTCTTGTTAGCCATCTGCTTCTTCTCGAAGTTCACCATATCCTGCAACGTCACCTTGCCCAAATCCTCATAGATTTTCTGGTTCAGATCGTAGTCCAGACCCAGCTTTTTCATAGTGTTCCACTTGTTGATGATGCTCATCTTGGTGGTGCGCAGACTAGCCAACTGCTTGGTCAGTGCATCCTTAGCTATCTTGAATGCTGTTTCGCTGGCAGGCATCTCATTCAGAATCTTGTGGAAGTGGTTGATGCAGTCCATCA
>CAMJIA010000044.1 GCA_946405695.1 uncultured Prevotellaceae bacterium
GCCCAAAACATGGGTGCCCGTGCCCGTCTGCTGAAATATGCCGAGGATGGAGTGCCTATGGACGAGCGTAAGTTTGGTCCTACGGACGGGTTGCGCCCACAAATGGTCAATTTCAACCAATGTGAAGGTATTCTGATTGAAGACATCACCCTGTTGCGTTCACCATTCTGGGTGATTCATCCCTTGCTGTCAACAGATATCACCGTGCGTGGTGTACACATCAATAATGACGGTCCTAACGGTGACGGCTGCGACCCAGAGGCGTGTGACCGTGTACTTATTGAGAACTGCTATTTCAATACCGGCGACGATTGTATCGCTATCAAGAGCGGACGTAACAACGACGGTCGTGAGGGCGGTCAGGGCAAGTTTGCCGGACGTCCTTCAAAGAACATCATCATCCGTGATTGTAAGTTCAATAATGGTCACGGTGGTGTGGTCATCGGTTCGGAAATCAGTGGTGGTTGCCAGAATGTCTATGCCGAGAACTGCGAGATGGACTCTCCTAGTCTGGACCGTGTGCTGCGTATCAAGACCAACTCTTGTCGTGGTGGTATCATTGAGAACATCAATATGCGAAATGTCACCGTTGGTCAATGTGGCGAAGCCGTTCTTAAACTCAACACCGACTATGAGCCCCGCGAGGTATGCTGTCGTGGCTTCTACCCCACCATCCGCAACGTGACTATGGAGAACGTTACCTGCCAGAAGTCGAAATACGGCGTGATGATTGTTGGTTATCAGGACCCGAAGTTAGCCTATACCATCAACAATATCACCGTAAAGAATTGTCAGTTTAATGGTGTCTATAACAAGCCTATCCATCAGATTGGTTTAGCTCAAGACATCACCTACGACAACCTGTTTATCAATGGTTCACTCGTTCTGCAGAATCCTCCCTACAAGCATTACTCTGAGTGGCTCACCTATTCAGAAATGAAGCGTGTACCAGAGAGTTATATGCTCGACTTTGCCACGAAGCCCAAGTGGAGCTATGTGATGGGCATTGAGTTGGAAGGTATGTTGGACACTTATCTGCGCTATAGTGGCGAAGACATCCGTAAGTATTGCCAGATGTATACCGACAAGATGATTGACGAGAAAGGTAACATCACTGGTTATAACATCCTTGACTATAACCTCGACAACATCCGTACAGGTCATTTTGTGACGCGTATGTACCAGCAATGGCCTGAGCCCAAGAACTTGTTGGCCATGCAGACGATGATGAAGCAGTTGAAAGACCAGCCGCGCACCAAGGCCGACAAGGTATTCTGGCACAAGGCCATCTATGCCTACCAGGTATGGCTCGACGGTATTTTCATGGGGCTGCCTTACCGCTGTCTGACTGCTCCTATTACGGAAAAGGCTGCCCAAGTGAAGGGCAAAAAGGGTAAGAAGGCAAAGACCGATCCTGTCATTGACATCTATGACGATGCTGTCAACCAACTGAAGATTACCTATGAACGCACTCTTGACCCCAAGACAGGTCTGAACCGCCACGCTTACGACGAAACACGCAAGACTTTCTGGGCTGACAAGGCAACAGGTTTGTCACAGCATTGCTGGGGACGTGCCCAAGGTTGGTACTCGATGGCCCTCATTGAGGTACTTGACGCCCTGCCCGATGACTATGCGCGTAAACAGGAGGTCATAGAACTCTTGAAGAAGGACCTTGATGCCGTTATCAAGTGGCAAGACAAGAAGACCGGTGTATGGTATCAAGTAATGGACTCTCCTGGACGCGAAGGCAACTACCTGGAGTCGACATGCTCAGCTATGTTTACCTATGTATTGCTAAAGGCCTATCGCAAGGGCTACGTAGGCGATAAGTACCGTGATGCAGGCATTAAGGCCTATAAGGGTATGATTCAGAACTTTATCAAGGTGAATGCCGATAAGACCATCTCGCTGACCAACTGTTGCAGTGTGGCGGGTCTTGGTCCAGCAGCCACACCCGAGGTGGAAGCAGCCCTGAAGATGGTGAACCCCAAGGGTACTGTCAAGGAGAACAAACGACGTGATGGTAGCTTCAACTACTATCTGAGCGAAGAAATCAGAGACAACGATGCCAAGGGCATCGGACCGTTTATCTGGGCTTCGTTAGAGATGGAGATGCTAGGATACACCACAGAAAACATAACAGCCTCGATTGATCGCGAGGCTGTTCTTTTTCGCAACAACCCCATCATTACTGAGGCCGACCCATTGGCCTCTCTTTCTGTCGGCAACGGACGTTTTGCCACCACCGTCGATGTCACGGGCATGCAGACCTACCTCGATGACTATAAGAACGGTATTCCTCTTACAGCCATGTGCGACCTGATTTGGCACTCGTTTCCCAATACCCAGGGACTGAAGCCCGCCGACAGCGAGAAAAGTTTTGACCTTGGACATGGTCATCCAGAGATATATGCCGTAGAATACAAGAAAGGCAGAGCCGATGAACGCAATATCGCAGCCACCGAGTACTTCCGCGTCAATCCCCACCGTGTAAATCTTGGTGCCGTCGGTTTATCGCTGAAAGATGCAGCTGGTCAACCGGTTCCTCTGAAAGGTCTCAGCAACATCCATCAGCAGCTACAACTTTGGCACGGCCAGATTGAATCGCACTTTGTTGCTGACGGTTTCCCCGTCGATGTAGTAACACTTGGACACCCTTCCCTCGCCGCCGTTTCCTACCGCATAACCACCCCATTGCTGAAAAAAGGTCAAGCAGGTGTCACCATCCGTCTGCCCTATCCTACTGGCAAACATGCTGATGATGCTGCTGACTGGTCGAAACCTGACCGCCACCAGAGCCGTATTGTCATACAAGCTGACAATTATGCGGAAATCGAGCATTGTATGGACAGCACCACTTATTTTATCTATCTAAGGTGGGAAGGAAAGGCTAAACTCACTGAAACAGACACACACACTTGGCAACTCACGACCAACGAAGACAACTTAGCCTTCGAGGTGGAATATCTCACAAATGGCGGACACCAAGAACGCCACATCATCGCTCCCTTCCGCTTCTCAGATGCCCAGAAGTCTACACAAAAGTTCTGGCATCAATTCTGGAGCGAGACAGCTTTCGTAGACTTTAGCCAGTGTACCGACCCTCGTGCTAAAGAGCTGGAACGCCGCATAGTGCTCTCACAATACCTTACCCGCATTAACTGTGCCAACAATATGCCACCACAGGAAACCGGTCTGACATACAACTCATGGTTTGGTCGTCCTCATTTGGAGATGACGTGGTGGCACGCCGTTGACTTCGCCCTGTGGAATCAGCCGAAAGTTGTGGAGCAGATGCTTCAGTGGTACAACAAAACGGCTGCTCCCGTAGCCAAGAATATTGCCAAGCGTCAAGGTTTTAAAGGTCTGCGCTGGATGAAGATGACCGATCCTTGGGCAGGTGAGGCGCCTTCTAACACAGGTAGTTTCCTCATTTGGCAACAGCCTCACTACATCTACTTAGCTGAGGAGATGTATCGCGCCAATCCAAATACTGAGACACTTAAGAGATATGCTGATAACGTAGAGGGCACCGCAGAATTCATGGCTGACTTTGTGAGCTACGATAAAAAAACTGGCAAATATTTCTTGCAAGGTGCCACCGCCATGCAAGAGTCGATGTCGAAGGACTTCTCGTACAACCACCCCTTCGAATTGGCATACTGGTGCTATGGGCTCAGCGTTGCCAATAACTGGCGCGAGCGAATGGGCAAGCCCCGTCATGAAGAATGGGACAAGATTGCACAAAACATGTCTCCCCTACCTCTGACTAAGGACGGCGTTATCACCGCTGGCCTACCTAAGGGAAAAACGACAGGACTAAAGAGTTTCGACCCGTTCGATGCCGTTGCGGCAGGTGCTGCACCCGTATTGGCTACCGAGACCTTCACTGATAAATGCCGCAACGACCATCCTGCCTGTTTGGGTGCCTTCGGTCTTCTGCCTTCTTGTTCAGTAAACCGCGACAGTATCACAGCACGTAAAACGCTCGACTGGGTTATGAGAAACTGGAACTTCCAGACCACTTGGGGCTGGGACTATGGTATGATCGCAATGGCTGCTGCCCGTATCGGTGACCCACAGACGGCTCTTGACGCCCTACTCATCGACACACAGAAGAATACTTATCTGAAAAATGGACATAACTTCCAAACCTCAGATCGCCTGCGCCTATACTTGCCTGGCAATGGTGCTCTTCTTACTGCTGTCGCCATGATGTGTGCCGGATGGGACGGTTGTCCACAGGTGCTCAATCCCGGTTTCCCAAAAGACGGCACATGGAATGTCCGCTGGGAAGGTCTGCGACGGATGCAATAGCGCAAACGTTTTAGTAACGATATTATTATAATATGTACACATAATCGAAAACCTTTTCGTAATTTTGTACCCAGAAACTACAAAACAACAAAAATATGAAAAAACATCTACTTACACTTCTAGCTACCATGGTGGCTGTCATCGCTATTGCTCAAGAGCAGGCTCCCGCATTTCCTGGTGCTGAAGGTCATGGACGCTATGTCACGGGGGGACGTGAAGGTGAAATACGCATTGTCACATCTCTTACTGATGACGGGAAAACAAGTACCAAGGGAACGCTTCGCTGGGCAGTCAACGGCAGTGGCAAGAAGATTGTAGTCTTCAACGTTGGTGGTGTAATAGCCCTTAAAAAAGAGCTCACTATTGGTGCCAATACAACTATTCTCGGACAGACGGCTCCCTACCCCGGTATCACTCTCCGCTACTACACCGTACGCCCGAATGGAAACAACATCATCATACGCTTCTTACGCTGCCGCCGTGGACAGGAGAAGGACGTCAACGACGGTGCCGACGCCTGTTGGGGCCGCAACAAGACAAACATCATCCTCGACCATTGCTCTTTCTCGTGGAGCATCGACGAGGTGGCATCGTTCTACGACAACAACAACTTCACCATGCAGTGGTGCACCATTGGCGAGAGCCTTGTCGATGCCGGACACGGCAAAGGTGCACATGGGTATGGCGGCATCTGGGGCGGCAAACTGGCATCGTTCCACCACAATATGATATTGCATGTTGCCAACCGCTCACCACGCTTCAATGGCGCCCGCTACAACTGGAATGGCTATACCAGCAACAGCCTCTACAGCCAATACCAGTGGGAGAATGCCGTACAGGCCGAGAACGTGGATTTCCGCAACTGCGTCATCTATAATGCCAACGGCTGCTATGGCGGTCCTGGCGGCGGACAGATTAACATGGTGGGCAACTACTATAAGAGTGGCCCTGCAGCAACCATCGACCGTCTGACCACCGTATCCATTGGCAACAGCGGTAATGCCAGTGGCCATGAAATATACTGGGACATGACCAGCCGCTACTATCTGGAGAACAACCTGATTGACGGTTACGAGGCAGGATGGAGCAAGATGAGATATGATAACGATGTACCTCAACAAAACGGCACATACTACACCAACGACCCCAATCACTACTATGGGGCTGACCTCACCTACACAAAAGTGAACGGTACAGACTGTCTGCCCATCAAGTTGGACAATGCGGCTCCTATCGGCGAGATTACGACACACGGTGCAGCAACGGCCTACGAAAAGGTACTCTCCTATGGCGGTGCCTCCCTCTATCGTGACGAAATTGATGAACGCTATATGAACGAGACACGCAACAAGACTGCGACATATAAGGGCAGCGTCACAGGGAAGAAAGGACTCATAGACGTTGTTGCCGACTGCAACGGCTATACCGAAGACAACTTCCCCACCGGCAAACGTGAAGCCGGCTTCGATACCGACAAAGACGGAATACCCGACGAGTGGGAGGTTGCCAACGGGCTGAACCCTAACAACGCTGCCGATGGAAAGGCCTACACGTTGGACAGCGAGAAAAAATGGTACACCAATCTGGAGGTCTATGCCAATTCTCTCGTGGAGGACATCATGAAGGCTGGTAATGCTGATGCCGAAAGCAGCATCGACGAATACTACCCTGTCTATAAGAACCCCACGGCCATCAATACTGTAACCGGTTCCAGCACTGTCATCAGTACCACCTACTATGACCTGCAAGGGCGTCAGCTCAGCGAGCCGCAGGCTGGCATCATCATCTGTGCCATCACACATGCTGACGGCCACAAGACTGCTAAGAAAATCAAGAAATAAGACATACGCTACATGAAGAAAGCTTGTATCATCGGAGCTGCCATGCTCCTGACCACAGGAGTGATGGCACAGAAGATAGACTTCAACAATAGTCAGAACAAAACAGAAGAAGGCTATACCGCCTGGCAAGTAGGCATCGAGAGCACACTGGAGAAGACGTTAGACGGTGTCACCTTTACCATCACGCGAGCAGAAGGCAGCGCCGGACTGAAGATTATGGGTGAATGGTGGAAAGACGGTGTCAACAAACACTCCAAGCTCACCAGCGATGGCATCACCATCTCTGGCAAGGAAGGCGACGACAAGTTCACGCTGCGCAGCGGCGCCGTCGCCCTGCAGGTGGTTATCAAAGGGCTCTCTGCCGGCACCCACTCGCTGATGGCCTATCACAACAACCCCGCTGGCTTTAATGGAGCACCACTCAAAGTTCTCGTCGACGGTGTCACGAAACAGGAGAATGTAGCCCAGACAAACCGTGCAGAGTCACCCTCTGCCAGCGGCATGTCGTACGTCAAGTTTGACGTTAAGGAAGATACCGACGTCACAGTCGTCTACCAAACGGTGCCCGACGAGGGCGTAGACTACACCACAGGCTATAATACCACCTCTTTATATATTAACGCCTTAGTGCTTGACCGTCCCAACCCGCTGACAACAGCTGCCGACCCCACACCGGAATCTACCGATATGCATGCCGTCTGTGATGACGGCAAGGTGACACTGTCGTGGACGGCTGCCTCGAAGGCTGTCAAGCACCACATCTATCTCGGCACAGTGAGTGACAACCTGACAAAGATAGGCACTACGACCGACGCTACCATCACTACCAGTGGGCTATCGTCGGCCAACGTCTACTACTGGCGTGTGGATGAGGAGGATGCTGAGGGCAAAAACTACGAAGGCGACATATGGAGTTTCCGTCCGCGCCGTTTGGCCTTCCCTGGTGCTGAGGGTTATGGCAAGTATGCCATTGGCGGACGCGGCGGCACAGTATACCATGTCACCTCGCTCGACGACGATGTCGACAATCCTCAACCCGGCACATTTCGCTACGGCATCACGAATGTGAAAGGTCCTCGCACCATCGTCTTCGACATTGCCGGTGTCATCACGCTGAAAGGTCGTCTGACCTGCTCAGCCCCCTATGTCACCATTGCTGGACAGACCGCTCCCGGCCGTGGCATCATGTTCCGCGGTGCCCCCTTCGGCATGGCCAGCGACGGCATCACCCGCTTCATCCGTGCCCGCATCGGTGGCGGTGACGACTGGGACGGCGTCTCTCCCAACCCGAAAACCAGCGACGGCATTGGCATGGCTGGCAACGACCACGCCATCATGGACCACTGCTCGGTGGGATGGTCTATCGACGAGGCCTTCTCCAGTCGTAACGCCAAGAATGTCACCCTGCAGCATACACTCATCAGTGAGACGCTCAACCAAGCCGGTCACAAGAACTATGTCGAGTCGAAGGGTGTCGACGTTAAGCACGGCTATGCAGCAACCATCGGTGGTGACAAGGGTTCGTTCCACCACAACCTGCTGGCCCATAACGAGGGACGCAACTGGAGCATGAGCGGTGGTTTGGACGGCGGTGGCGCCTATGCCGGTGCCCACGACATGTTCAACAATGTCGTCTACAACTGGGGCGGCCGCGCTACCGACGGTGGCACGCACCACGGCCAGTTTGTCAATAACTACTACAAGATGGGGCCGTCGACGACGCAGACCATCCTGCTGAAGGCTGAGTTGGAAGGTACAGGTACTGGTACGCAAGACTATTATGTCAAGGGCAACATTCGCGAGAATCTCAATGGCAGCAAGACGCGCGACGCGCTGAACGACACCTATAAATATGTACTGTCAAATGGTGCCAGCCAGGGCGACTCAAAGTTCTACGACACACCGTTCTTCGAGAGTCTGGCAGAGATAGAGACGGCAGAGGCCGCCTTCCAGAATGTGCTCTGCGACGTTGGCTGCAACCAGCCGGAACTCGACAACCACGACCAGCGCATGGTCAGCGAGACGCTTAACGGCACCACGTCGAAGACAGGTAGCCGTAGCGGCAAGAAGGGCCTCATCGACAAGGAGAGCGACAGCGAGGGCTACGATGGTCTGAACATCATCACGGCTATGCGGCCTGCCACCTTCGATACCGACAAGGATGGCATCCCCGACTGGTATGAGGAGGCCCGTGGCTGGAGCACCAGTGCCGCCAACAACAACCACGTCAACGACAACGACTATACCGACCTCGAAGAGTATCTCAACTGGTTGGCAGTGCCCCACTTTATCGTTAAGTCCGGCGAGACCTACGACATTTCGCTGAAAGACTATTTCGCTGGCTATAAGAGCTTTACCGTCACGTTGTCTAACCCGGGCAACGGCAACACATGCTCCTATGCCGACGGAAAACTCACCATACCGGCAACAGCCAGCGGCCTGTTCTCAGTAGATGTCACCGTCACGAGCACAGCCGACAGTAGCATCCGCCTGACCCGCTGCTTTAACATCTTTGCTACCAACGAAATGCCCGTGCTGAGTGGCATCAAGAACGTTGAAGCCACAACGGCTGCCAACACGTCTTCGTACAACATGGGCGGCATGCAGGTAGGCAGCGGCTATAAAGGGATGGTCGTCAAGAAAGGAAAGAAATTCATTAACAAATAAACATAGAAAAGTATGAAAAAACTGTTTCTCACACTACTGAGCGCCGTAGTCCTCATGC
Source organism: uncultured Prevotellaceae bacterium (assembly GCA_946405695.1). The sequence goes on from CAMJIA010000044.1 coordinate 8,887, forward strand.
CGGCTATGGCCAGCAACAATGTGGCACCGTGGGGCTGGGCAACCTGCTCCGACGAGTCTGGTACAGCATTCACTCTCAGCGGTGGCTGCTTTACGGATGCCAAGACCACTACCCTGACTGCCTTAGGCGGTGGACAGACCGATGACAACCAGATTAAGCTGGCCATCTCGCAGAACGACATCATCATCTTCGATGGTTCCAATGGCGACTTCACCCTCAATGAATACATCAAGCTGACAGCGAAGAACAAGACTCTCATCGGCATCAACAATGCCCGTCTGTGTACGAAGTTCTATCTGACAGCTGACGACATTACATACCTGAAGGCACAGAATCTGGATCAATATAGCAGTACCGATCAGTATACCGGTACCCTCCCTGACGGAACAGAAATCACCTGCGACAAGCGCGCCTTCTTCACCAAGGAGGCCATGATGGAACTGCAGCACCAGAAGACGGGCGTCTATTCTCTGCCTAACAAGGCCGGCATCTTCAGCATCGAGGCAGGCAGCGAGAACATCATCATCCGCAACCTCTCACTGATTGGTCCTGGCTCTGTCGACATCGACGGTGTAGACCTCATCACCAATATGGGTAACCACGTATGGGTAGACCACTGCACCCTCGTAGACTCTCAGGACGGTGCCCTCGACAGCAAACGCTGTGACTGGGCTACCTACACCTATAACCACTTCTACTACACTGAGCGCAGCTATTCGCATGCTTATACCTGCGGATGCGGATGGGCTGACGGACAGATGACTCTTCACCTCACCTTTGCCAGCAACCTGTGGGGTACTGGCTGCGTACGTCGTCTCCCACAGTGTGGTGATTGCTACGTACATCTGGTCAACAACTACCATAACTGTCCAGGCAACAGCGTGGGTATGACCATCAATGACAACTGTAAGGCTTTGGTGGAGAACAACTATGCAGCCAATGGCGTGAATAGCCCATTAACGGGCAGTGGCTCTACCCGTCAGGTAACGGCGCGCGATAACAATTTTAGAGCATCGTCTGTTGGCAGTGAGGTAACGGTGCCCTACCAATATACGAAGATTGCTGCCGCTGACGTTCCTGCCAACCTGACCGGTACTGAGGGCGCAGGTGCCACGCTGGGCAACGACAAGGACTATATCCTTTCTACCATCCCCACTGGCACACGACAGGAAGAAGCTGCTACGGTATATGTTTTTGTAAAGGAAGATGCCCATATCGGAGGCAGCATCACTGAAGTTGGCGGCATCACCGTCACCTTCGATCCAAGCGTTACTGACTGGCGAAGCGGAGGTAGCGGAAATGATGCAAAAACCGTTGACGGCGTAGACCTTTCAGGATACTATACTCAGAGTAACGATACGAACGGAGCCCCCATCAATTTTGAGACTACACAGGCCGGAACGCTGACCATCTTCTTTGGTGGAGGTGTTGCTACCAACAAATCCGTTAATATGACAGAAGGCGAGAATGGCTTGACGGGTAAGGTGCTCAGCACTGGTGCAGAGATTGCCAGTGGCAGCAAGCCTGCTGCAGCAATAGATGCTTGGGATGGCATGGTTTATACTTTGGAAGCCAACAAGACCTATAAATTCTTCGTAGGAGGTACCAAGTGGCGCCTCGCAGCCCTTCGCTATGTCTCTACCACTACGGGCATCACCGCTCCCAAGAGTGTCAAGGCCACTGCTGCCACCACCTATAACCTTGCTGGCCAGAAGGTTGAAGAGAACTACAAAGGTATCGTCATCAAGAACGGCAAGAAAATATTGCAGTATTAACCTCCCATTGTCATAAACAATGTGAATGTCTTGTCCGTAGGCGTCGGACTGGGAGTCCGACGCCTACGGACTACAAGTTCGCTAACTACGGACTTTTTTTATCATCCGTAATCGTTTTCGTAAACTTTAACTAAAAAAAATCCATTCAATAGGACCATATATTATAAATAATGTGTATCTTTGCAGAGTTATAGACCCTGAAACTAAAACAAAGAACAAATCAATACAACAACAATTTACTAACATTTAAAACTAAAACAATTATGAAGTATCGACTTTTACGTTTTTCGCTTCTGAGTATGCTCGTCATGCTGTTTGGAGGGTTGACACATGCTGCTGATCCTCTAACCATCGACTTCGAAAGTAATGCTGCAAGTTACAGTGATTGGACTTTCACCACAATTGTTTCCAATTACTCTAATTCTGGTGTAACAGCTCATGGAGGAAGCAAATACGGTTGCACCGATGGCAAAGCCTCTGGATCAATCGTGACAAAGGAAGCAATTGCCAATCCTGGAGTGCTTACATTCTTTGTCAGCAAGGAATCTAACAACACAACAGCATCAACGTGGTACGTCAAAGTATCCTCAGATGGTGCAACATGGAGTGTTGTAGGAGATGGTCAGTCCGCTTCGTCCATGGCAAAAGGCACATGGGTAGAAGTTTCTAAGGATCTTAGTTCATATTCTAATGTTTACGTTGGAATCTTCTACGACGGAACGACTGCAAAGCGTGATATTGATGACATAACTTTAGCTATGGCAAATGTCAGCGACACGCGCACAGCCACTTCCATTACGCTTGACAAGAGTGCGATTACAGTTGGTGTTGGTGACATCGTTGCACTGCCATCAGCAAGATTAGAGCCTGCAGGCATCGCTGATGCAGTTATCACCTGGGAGAGCAGCGATGAGACTGTTGCCAAGTTCGAGGTAGACGAAGCTCTTATGAAGGTTCTCAAGACCCTGAAAGCTGGTACAGCCACCATCACTGCCAAATATGCTGGTAACGACACTTATAAGCCCTGCGAGAAGAGCTTTACGCTGACTGTCAAGGAGTATGCTCAGTACACTTCTATAGCAGACATGTTGGAGAATATCACTTCGACAAAGAAAGATGTCAAGTACACCTTCACAGGTATTACTGTTACCTATGTTAACGGCCTTTACACTTATATCCATAAGATTGGCGATGGCGACATGCTACTGTATGGTGTTGAATCAGGCATGCAGGAAGGAGCCAGATATAATGGTTCGTTGGTCGGGCAACTGTATTCTTACAACGGACTGCCCGAAATCAAGATTGCCGCTGCTTCGGACATCAATGTTGTGAAGCAGGAAGGTGAAGAAATGGTGGACATTGCCATCATTACACTTGACAAGTTGCAGAATTACATCAACAAGAGATGTACTATTCAGAACGCTGAGTTTGTTTCTGCAAGTGATAAGACCCTGACCTTCAAGGTTGGTGAGACAACATTTACAGCTTATAACAATTTCGGTCTTGCTATCGATGCTCTTGTTGCAGGCAAGAAGTACACCGTTGAGGGTATGGGTGCAGTATATTCAAAGAACGAAGATACCACCTACCAGCTATATCCCACCAACTTCATGTTGGAAAAAGAAGCTGGTTTCGTCGACATCAAGGCAGACTTTACCAACCAGAGCTTCTTCACCGAAGCTGACGCCAACGGTGCTACTGCCGGTCTGAAGATGAACGAGGATGGTACGTTTACACGTGTAGCTGCCGACGATGCTACGGCAAATGCTGTCATCAGTGGTAAATGGCACTCTAAAGAGCACGGTATCAGTAATTTCTCGGCTACTGTTAAGGTTGAAGGTCCTGTAAAGATTATCCTTGGTACCTGTGCATGGGGTGGCAATGTCACCGTGAAGAATGCCGAAGGTACAGAAGTTGTACCCAGTTTCACAACCAATACAGGTGCATGCTATCACAACGACATGGCTAAGAACGTCGTCGCTGCTTACTATACAGGTGAAGCAACCACGCTTACCATTGCTGGTGGCAGTTACGTTCCTTTCTTTGCCGTATTGAAAGTTAATCCAGAAGACATTCCTCATACCGCAAAGGTTACTTTCGCATTAGGCGAGAGCGGTGCTGAAGGAGTTTTGCCCGATGCTATTGAAAAGAATATCGGCGAGAAGGTTAAGATTCCTGCCAACACCACACTCTATGCTGAGGGTAAGACGCTGACAACATGGACTGACGGCACCAACCAGTACAAAGCTGGTGACGAAATCACATTGGCAGAGGATGTTACACTGACTCCCGTATTCACTGCCAACGAAGTATCACTGGCCGACCGCACGTCAGCCGTCCATCTGGAATGGCCTCTCGGTGTGAGCAGTGGTGCAGGTAAGATTAACTTCCAAGGCAACAAAGGTTTCATCGTTTGCCAGACCGACGTCAACGGCAAGAAGATCGACGTGAAGATGGACATTGATGCTACCAGTGGTAAGATTAACAACGTAGGACGTACTGACCAATGGGCACAAGTCAACGCTGGCACAAAGTTTACCATTCCTTCTTGCAAGGGAGCCTACTTCACCACTGAAGCCTATAACGATATCACTACAACAACTATCAATGGTGAGACCAACTACACTCCTGGAAAGAATATTGAATACACGGTAACGTCTAATGCTGAGACCCTCGACATCGTTATTGGCGACGGCAGTTACTACAGCATCGTCAAGATAGACCTGCCCGTCGTTGAACAGGAAGAGTCTAAGTTTGTTGACATCAAGGCAGACTTTACCAACCAGAGTTTCTTCACAACGGCTGATGCCGAAATGACAAGAGCTGGCTTGAAGATGAACCAGGACGGCACATTCACCCGCGTGAATGTCGACGACGAGACTGCCAACGCTATTATCAGTGGTAAATGGCACAGCAACGAACATGGTATCAGCAACTTCATGGCAATGGTCGATGTAGAAGGTCCCGTGAAGATTACGATGGGAACTTGTGCATGGGGCGGTGACGTCACTGTCCAAACTCTGAATGGAGCCGAATTAACAACCATCGGTACATTCAACACCAACACCGGTGCTTGCTATCACAGCGACAAGGAGAAGAATGTTGTTTCATTCTACTATAAGGAAGAGATTGCTACAAAACTGAGAATAAGCGGTGGCTCATACGTTCCCTACTTCGCTGTAGAGAAGGTTGACCCGAAGGATATTCCTAGCGATGTGAAGTTCATCTTCGACATTACTGAAAGTGGTGCTGAGGGTGTTGCTCCAGCAGAAGAGATTGC
>CAMJIA010000045.1 GCA_946405695.1 uncultured Prevotellaceae bacterium
AGACCGATGCCATGAGACCTGCACGCTGGTCAACAGGATAGCGATTGGTGATAATATCCTTGACGGCAGAACACAGCTTGACGTTACCGCACTGCTCCAACCATCCAGGGATACGACCATTATACAGATAGCTGGTAGCCAGTCGCTCGTTGTCCATCAACAGCGGAATCAGTTCGTGGACGTTATCTGCCACGAGGTTGCGCTCTGGGTCAACAATGAAGCTGCGGTACTTCAGCAACGGTGACGAGATATCGACATGGACATCCTCGCCCAGGAACCAGCGCTCCACCTCGTTATATCCCCAACGGCTGGCAGGATTGACAGCTGTCAGACCCTGCACAATCATCTTCACACGATCAGGCAGCTCGTTGATGCGTGGCAGACGACCCTCGTTCTTCTTACGCATCATGACGCGTTCGTTTTGGACGAGCGGATTCTCACCCAGCCAGAGCGTCATGAGCGTGATACCCAGCGAGTAGAAGTCGGCAGCAGGCGTAATTTCCACCTCACCATCGATAACGTCGTTATACATCTCTGGGGCAGCATAGACGGGTGTGCGAGCCTGCGTCGTCCTGTGCAGACGGCCTTCATCCTCAATGATACTGGAGATACCGAAGTCGCCCAGCGCCACCTCCCTGTGCGCCTCATCGCGGAAGAAATAGTTACCAGGCTTGATATCCTTGTGGATGATATTGTTGTTGTGGCAGTAGGCCAAGGCAGCAGCACACTGCAAGGCTATGCGACGGAACTGGTTGTAGTCGTTGTTGAGGTCGTAGTCTGCCAACGTACCACCACGAAGATACTCCATGAGTTCGTAGTCGCGATTCTTACCATCCACATAGGTCTTACCATAGTCGGTAATCTTGACGACCATCTCCATATTGAAATTCTGGATGATGCGCATCAGTTCTTTCTTGATGGTGAAGTTGGGATAGTACACTTTCAGTACGCGTTCGCCCTCGTCGCCTTCTACGAGGAACACCTGCGCCTCACCTGAGTTGTCGCTCAAGCACTTGATACCGCGGTAGAATCTACCTTTCAGCACAAAATCACCATCACGGAATTCGTTGTCATCGTCGTTCTGCTGCATCCGAGTGCCTGGTCTGACAGTGATATCGGGAGCACCGGCCTGTTGAGCCTGCGGTGCATTCACTCTGATGGTGGCCTCGTTATTGACTGGACCTGTTGGTCGATTGGTCACATCCAAATCCATATATTATTTGTCGTCTTTAATTTCTTCAGTACTATTCTTTCCTAATACAACCCATTTACCACCCAGATGAGGTTTGGCACATCCGCAAGGACTGCTGTGCATGGCATGCTTGTAGTTGCAGACCCATGCCAGACGGACACCAACGGGTTTGCTGGCCATAGCGAAGTTGCGTGCCTGGACAGGAGACGTCGTGGGGGGCACAGCCAATTTGTCGAGAATGGTCGACAGCATCTTGAGCTTCACGGACTTGATCTCCTCCAGCTCTTCACGGGTCATACGCTTTGACTCTACTGGGGGGATGATTGGAAGCTCTACGCCTTCATCTTTCTGCAACAGCGAGAGCACGCGCTCACGCAGTTTGGCATTGGCCTGTTCCTTGAGGATGTCGCGCTCAGAATTGTAGGGCAGCGCATTCTCCAGATTGGAGTAGTCCCTGACGATTTCCAACAGCTGCTGGAAATCTGGATTCATCTGCAACTGCTTCACCAACTGGCGAGCTTCCTTGGTCAGCGCCGTACCACACTTCTTGCAGAAAGCAAAGTCGTTCAGCGTATGACATGTTGGACACACCATACCACCTCGCGGACTGCCACACTCAGGACAGTAGGCCTCGTTGCCTTCCAGGTGTGCTCCACAGTAGGAGCAAACGTCTTTACGGATATAATGATGGCAGACCTCACAGAAGTCTGCGTCTGGGTCTATCTCGGCACCACAGTGAGGACAGGTAGCCTTGCTGATGGGTTGACCACACTGTGCACAGAACATGGCCTCCGGATCATTGATGGCGCCACAGAAGGGACACTTCTTTCCGGCCGCCTGACGCTGTTGTGCTTGCTGTGCCTGCTGCATTGTCCGCTGGGGAGAAAACAGTTGCTGTGGAGTTAACGGCTGCTCTAAGTCCATCGTCCTGTTGAGCGTCTGCTGCGGTCTTACCGTGCGCTCAAAATTACTTGTTTGAGGGTTATTATCGTCTATCATTATGCAGTTGTAAAAAAGTCAGTTGCAAAGATAGCAAAAAAAACATAAACGCACAAAAAAAACCGCCGTAAATTTCATTTACGACGGCATTTTTCTGTTTTTTGTCTAAAACATTACCAAAGAGGCAGGCGCTCAGACTTGGGTAAATACATCTTATCGCCTTCTTTCACGCCGAAAGCATCGTACCACGCATCGATGTGTGGCAGAGCACCATTGACACGCCAACGGCCCAGTGAGTGAGGGTCGCTCTTGGTACGGTTACGAATCTCTGCTTCTGTAATGTTTCCGGCCCACACACCAGCATAGGCAATGAAGAAACGCTGAGCAGGTGTCAGACCATCGATGACAGACAATGGGTTATGCTTGGTAGCATTCAAGAAAGCCGTATAGGCCACCTGCAGACCTCCGTGGTCAGCCAAGTTCTCACCAAGTGTCAGACGACCATTAGCATTCAGGTCAGGAAGCACCTTGATATTTGAGAAGAAGTCAGCATACTTATCAGTACGTTCTGTAAAGTTTTTTGCATCCTCATTCTTCCACCAGTCATGCATATTTCCATCCTTATCATACTGGCGTCCCTGATCATCAAAACCATGGGTCATTTCGTGGCCGATTACGACACCGATAGCACCATAGTTGAAGGCATCGTCAGCTGTTGGATCAAAGAACGGAACTTGCAGAATACCAGCGGGGAAGCAGATTTCGTTCGTGGTAGGATTATAGTAGGCATTCACCGTTTGTGGAGTCATGTGCCAGTCATCTCTATCAACAGGTTTTCCTGCCGTATGGTCAATGCGCCAAGCATTCCAGAAACGGCTGCACTCCTTCATGTTCTCATAGTAAGATTTTTTGGCATCAATCTTCAAGCCAGAAAGATCTGTCCAACGATCAGGATAACCAATCTTCACATAGAACGTATTGAGCTTCAGCAGGGCATTCACTTTCGTAGAATCATCCATCCAGTCCTGGGCAGCAATACGCTCACCGAGAGCAATGCGCAGGTTCTCTACGAGGGTCTTCATGCGCTCCTTAGACGAGGCAGGGAAGTACTTCTTGACGTAGATACGACCCAGGGCCTCACCCATCACGCCCTGCACCTGACTGGTAGCACGACGCCACAGGGGGTGGTCTTCCTTACGTCCAGAGAACACCTTGCCGTAGAAGTCGAAGTTAGCAGCACGCACCTCATCGTTCAGATAACCCGTAGAACCGTCTATCTGTCCCCACTCCATCACGTCACGATACTCAGCAGCTGTCATCGTCTGAAAAACCTTGTCAGCAGCCTGCATGAACTGTGGCTGACCAACAACAACCTCCTGCATATACTGGCTCTTGATACCCTTGGCATTCATCTGACGCTCAATCTGCAGGTGTGGACACAGAGCATCGAGTTCCTTCAACGTCATCTTGTTGTAGTTGGCAATGGGGTCACGCAGTTCTGTACGCGACTTAGACACCTTAGCCAGCGCAGTCTCAATCTTCAGGATGTTCTTCATCTTCTTCTCAGCAGCACCCTTCTTGAAGCCATAAATCTGGAACATGCGGACAATGTGCTTCTTGTAGGCCTCACGAATCTTTACGGTAGCCTCGTCATTCTCCAAATAGTAGTCTTTCTGACCCAGCGTCAAGCCACCCTGCATGAAGTTCAGGATGTTCTGCGTAGCATTCTTCTCGTCAGCACCGATATAGGCACCAAAAAGTTCCATATTACCATAGGGCATCATCTCCATCTGAATGGCGAAAAGCTGCTCCTTGGTCTTGGCAGCCTCTAGGAGCTTGATAAGCGGCATAACGGGGGCTATGCCGTCCTTCTCCCTACGTGCCGAGTCCATCGCCAGCTTGTAGAGGTCGCTGAGTTTCTGTTCTACCGTACCCTCAGGATAGCTATTCTCCTGCAGTTCCTTCAGGATACCATTGATGCGCTTGTTGTTGTCCTCGGCCAGACGGTCGAAGCTGCCGTAGCGCGAATAAGCGGCAGGCAGTGGATTGGCTTTCATCCATCCACCACAGGCATACTCATAGAAGTCGTCGGCAGGGCGTACTGACTGGTCCAGATCACCCATGTGAATACCAGACTTCAAGGTTCCCTGTGACGAGATTGAAAGTGAAAAGGCAGACATTGCCATAATCATAATTGTCTTCAGTTTCATTTTATAAATATTTAATGATTATTCAATTTCAGAGTGCAAAGGTAATACTTTTCTTTCACAACTCAAAATTTTATGTCTGCTTAACTATTTTTAAGGGGTATTACATAGGATAATATTGAAAAAAAAACATATCTTTGCAGCAATAATTTTAGATTATTAATTTTTAATACGCTTTATTATGGGAAAAGAATCAAAAAATCCGTTTGCTATCAAGCAGTCTCCAGTTCGTATCATTACCGCTCAAGCAGTAGACATTGATGATATTACCGTTGAAGCATGTGATTGTTTTGCCGGAGGAATACCTCACGTTTGTACTAATTCACTGTTTAGTGGTGGTAAATAAAGTATGGAATGTATCTCATAACTTATCTGCCGAAGGAATAGCCAACATTAATGCAACCATGCCTTTGTTGCTTAAATCACATGGTGATTATGGCGTGGTGTTTCGCAACAAAGTTGGTCGCGAGTATGCTCTGTACTTTGTCGAAGTAATGGAGGTAGGCGTCCATAAGGTGTTTTACTTCCTATTAACATTAAAGTCGGGCCAGCGTGGAGGTTTGGCCGATAAGGAAACGGGAAGGATGATAGTCAGTGTGATTGTGCAGTATCTGCAGGAACACCCTGACTATCTTCTTTGTTACTCACATGCAGACAATAGTAACTCCAATGCCCTCAGAAGATTATTCCATCGCTGGATGAATGAAAACAGCGATGTGTTCCATGGGAATACTGAATGGTTTGAAAGTACTGACATCAAAGACCAAAATAACAGTTTCCACTTTATGGTGATGATGAATAGCCAGTGCTCCGATAAAGCGATGCTAAAGGAGTTTATACTGGAAAACAGCTATGAATTTGCTATGACAGTCAAAAAGCAGATGAATCTCTTCTGGGAAATCAAAAGAAAACATCAAGCCGAACCATAAGGAAAGATTGAAATAAGAATAGGATGAGCGTATATTATCGACCACAGTTTACCTGTGGGACATTCAACAAAGAGGCAGTAACAGCCCTGATGTATAATACTGCCAACGGTACTTGTCACTACTTTGAGGGCATATCGGCTGTTCTCGTCAGAGAACTACTCTCGTGCCATCGTGAGCACCAGGTGAATACTGCCCGAATTGCCGAACTGACAGATACGACAGTGGAGCAGGTGGAGGAATTCCTGAGCGTACAGCTCATGCCTATAGGACTGATTCATGACCACATCTATACCGACGCAGAATGGCAACAGTATCATCAGGACAACCTGCCCAGCATCAATTCAGTGGGATATGAACCGGAGAGAAACTATGTAGAGAGTCTTCCTCCCAAGCATCGTGTAGCGATACAATTAGAACTGACTTATGCCTGTAGCGAGCGTTGTCTGCATTGTTATAACGAAGGAGCAGCACGTAGCGACCTGAACGAAGAGAACCGCATCAGCCCCAACATGCTGAAGCTGGAGGAATACAAGCGGATGATCGACGAGATAGTGGAACTGGGAATCCCTAGTGTAACCGTCACGGGTGGCGATCCCTTTAGTTATCCTGACTGTTGGGCCTTGCTAGACTATCTGCACGAGAAGAACGTGGCCGTCAATCTTTTCACCAACGCCTTAGCCCTGAATACCCCCGAGAAGATAAGACGGATAGCGCGACTGGGACTGCGTCAGTTTAGTGTATCCATCTACAGCAGCGAGGCGACCGTACATGACCAGATAACGCGTCGTGAGGGTTCGTGGCAGAAAACCACCAACGCTCTGCGCGAAATGTCTAAGTGGCCTGTACCACTAAACGTGAAAACGCCAGCATTCAGACTAAACTCACGCACTTACTACGGTGTCAGGGAACTGTGCCATGAGTTGTGTGCTGAGACCCAGTTATCGGGCTTGCTGCAACAAGGAATAGACGGCGATGTCTCCATCATTGAAGAGCTTATGACACGTCCCGATGCATATCGTATCATGGTAATGGACACGCGCATGGATGCATCTGTTGTCAAACAAGAAGGTAAGCCCGACGGTTATGAATTCGGCAAATCCAGAGGAATACCCTGCTCAGCAGCACGACTCATCAACATCAATCCCAGCGGCATCGCAAAGCCTTGTTCCAATTTGCCCCTCATATTCGGTAATATGCACAAGGATTCCTTGAAACAGGTGATGGAGAACGAGCTTCGCGACAAGTTGGTGAACGGCGACCAACGGGTGATGATGCCAGCATGTGGCAAGCACGATTACTGCAGCTATTGTCCCATGCCCTGTTTTGTCGGCCAACCCATTAGCAGGACGGCAGACGGACTGCCGGTGTTTGAGAAGCCAAGTGCAACAACGTGCGACGCAGCCAAGATACGTATGGAAGTAGGACGCATGCTATTGCAAGGAATCGACCCGCTGGGAGGCAAAACCATAGAGGAATGTTTTGCTGCACTACCAGTGGAGCAGGTTCCCGTGTTTCGTAAAAAAATAGTAGACTGATGCCTGGCAACATTTCTCATAATGACTATGTGCTGAAAAACATGTTCGGGTCGTTCTTTTTGGCGACCTTGATGTCGGCATTGATGAATCAACTGGGTTCCATCACCGACTCCATCATTGTGAGTCACCTGATATCTCCCGACGCGCTTTCAGTAACACGTCTGTGGGGGCCCTTTATGAGTGTCATATTCATCGTCATTGGCCTGATCAGTGCTGGTGCAGACTATTTAGCCACCAGAGCCATCGGAGGACAAGACTACCAGAAGGTGAACCGCGTATTCAACAGCGAACTGTTCTATACAGCGGCAACGTCGCTGCTCATTGTCTGCATGCTACTGCCATATACCGACCAGCTATGTCATCTGATAACCACCAACGAACGACTAGCGCCGTACCTAAAGTCGTACATCTATGCCAACTACCTGTCTATTGTAGTCATCATGTTGGCAGGTGTGCCGGTATCCTATGTCATCAACAATGGGAACCCTAAACTCATAACGCGTAGCATTGTCATCTCTCAGGTGCTCAACATCGTGTTCGACCTGCTGTTTTGCGGAGTATTCGATTGGGGACTGGCAGGCGCGTCATTAGCCACGACTCTGAGCACACTGCTGGCTTTCACATCGCTGACGAAGTATATAGCAAAGCATGCTAACATTTTCAAAGTGAAGTGGCCTACGGAGGTATGCTCCATAGCCATGTACAAACAGATGGCGGTAGTGGGAGCACCTATGATGATTGCAGCAGTATTAGGTCCTGTGACCACCTACCTCATGAACATGCTCATTTTGAACAGGATGGGTGCTGATGGCATGTACACATTCACCGTTTATTTCCAGACTATCGGCATCTGCATGCTGGTATTGGCAGGAACAAACAGCGCCATTATCAGTATTGGTGGAATACTACAGGGCGAAAACGATCACGACAGCTTCAAGATGCTCACAAAGAGGATTCTCCGACTGCTGCATTTTGTCATCATACCTGTGAGCTTACTGATATTCATCTTTCCTGATATACTCACAAGACTGTTCGGAGCCTCAGAGGAACTGGCTGCACTAAGCAGAACACCATTGCGTCTGCTTAGCCTCTTCTTTTACCCTATGGCCATGACATCCACACTACAAGGTTTGTACTATGTGGAGGGTCACCATAAGCTCTGCAGATGTTATCAGCTGATACTAAACAGTGGAACCATTGCGTTCATCTGTCTGATGGCCCTTTTCACCCCAGAACTGCTATGGTATGGAATGCCCATCATAGGATGGTTACTGCTCGTGTTGCTGCTATCAATGTCGTATGTGGTGTACAGAAAGGAAAAAACGGTCACATGGCCAACGCTACAGAGCACACTACCCACAAACGTCGCAGTAGCGGTATCGGTGCCTTACACCAAAGAGGATGTGGTGAATCTACTGAAAACAATCACACCGTTCATACAAGCTTGTGAACTGAAGGAAGGTATAAGCGTAGAGATGGCACTGGAGGAACTGCTCTACGAGGTGATTGAGTCTGACGCGAAGCACAAACCCAACGAGACGTTCGACCTGAGGATAGTGGATGCAGCCGACAAGTTCACCATCGTTGTCAAGAGCAAGGGGACACCGCTAAACCCCATTTACAAATATGCCAACAACGAAATCGAGACGATAGACAGCAACGACTTCCGACGTGCCATACTGAACAGGCTGTGCGACGACATCACACATAAGTACATGAACGGCATCAACTGCATCTACCTCAACTACCAGCGGCAAGCGTCTCCAGCTCCTCAGACAGACGCTCCCAGCGCTCCACCTCTTCATCAAGAGCTTTCTTAGTAGAGGTATATTCTGTGACGAGCGTCATGTCAGCAGCATTCTCAGGCACCATCAGCAGGTCGTCAAGTTCTTTCAGACGACGCTCCATATCACTGATCTTGCGTTCTGACTCCTCTACGGCACGCTCAGCCTTGCGTAACTGCTTCTGCTGTTCCTTGTGGGCGGCATAGTCGGTCTTGGCGGCTTTTGTGGGTTCAATGGGCTTGATGGACTTAGTGGGCCCATTAAGCCCATTAGACCCATTAGTCCTATTAGCCCCATCCCCCCCATTCCGATGACTCTCAATCCAGTCATACACACCTCCCAAGTGTTCTCTGACCTTGCCACCACCAAACTCATAGACCTTGCTGACTAAGCCATCCAGGAACTCACGATCGTGGCTGACGATGATAGCGGTACCATCAAAGGCTTTGATAGCCTCTTTCAGCACATCCTTCGAGGGCATATCCAGATGGTTGGTAGGCTCATCGAGGATGAGCAGATTGACTGGTTCCAAGAGCAGACGAATCATAGCCAGACGGCTACGCTCACCACCGCTGAGCACCTTGACTTTCTTGTCTGATGCCTCGCCACCAAACATGAAGGCACCAAGTATATCGTTGATTCTCAGGCGAACGTCACCCTTAGCCACATTATCTATCGTCTGGAACACGGTCAGCTCCTCGTCCAGCAGCTGTGCCTGGTTCTGTGCGAAATAGCCTATCTGGATGTTATGTCCCACCTTCAGGTGTCCGTCAAACGGTATCTCGCCCATGATGCACTTCACTAGCGTAGACTTACCCTCACCATTCTTACCCACGAAGGCCACCTTCTCGCCACGTTTGATGGTCAGGTTGACATTCGAGAATACAGTATGGGCACCATAGTCTTTGCGGACATCCTCACAGATGATGGGATAGTCACCACTACGCAGACAGGGCGGAAATTTCAGGCGCAGGGCGGAGTTGTCAACCTCATCGACCTCGATGGGCACAATCTTCTCCAGCTGCTTCACCTTCTGCTGCACCTGTACGGCCTTGGTGGCCTGATAGCGGAAGCGCTCAATGAACTGGCGCATCTCCTGAATCTCCTTCTGCTGGTTCTCGTAGGCGCGCAACTGCTGTTCGCGACGCTCCTTGCGCAACACGACATACTCGTCGTACTTCACCTTGTAGTCCACAATCTGCCCACAGGAAATCTCCAGCGTGCGATTGGTGACATTGTTGATGAAGGCACGGTCGTGACTGACCAGCACCACAGCCTTTGCCGACTGTGCCAGCCACTGCTCCAGCCACTGTATAGACTCAATATCCAGATGGTTAGTGGGCTCGTCGAGCAACAAGACGTCGGGTTTCTGCAACAGAATCTTCGCCAACTCAATACGCATGCGCCAGCCTCCAGAAAACTCGCTGGTAGGACGCTCCAGGTCAGAACGCTCAAATCCCAGACCCATCAACGTGCGCTCCAGCTCTGCCTCGCAGTTGTCGGCACCCAACATCATATAGCGCTCATGTTCTAGCGTAAACTTCTCAACCAGCGCCAGATAGCTCTCGCTCTCATAATCCGTACGCTCAGCCAACTGCTGGTTCAACGCGTCGACCTTGGCTTTCAGCTCCGTCACATTCGAGAAAGCCTTCTGGGCCTCCTGACGAACGGTGGTGTCGTCTTGCAATATCATCACCTGCGGCAGGTAGCCGATGGTGGTATCGGAGGGTATGCTCACCACACCCTCTGTAGGTTTCTGTTGTCCGCAGAGTATCTTCAGCAGCGTCGACTTTCCTGCACCGTTCTTACCCACAAGGGCTATACGGTCACGGTCGTTCACTACAAAGCTGGCACCTGCAAACAGAGGCTTCACGCCAAATTCCACGCGTAAGGACTCTACTGATATCATTTGTCTTCCTTATTCTTTTTTGAACGTGCAAAGGTACGAAGAAAAAATGATATACAGATATTTTTTCAGGAAAAACTCACTTTTCGAAATGCTGGTAGTCCTTCAGCGAGCGCCATGCCCCACCCCAGCGGAATCCATGCAGGATGAACAACTTGTAGCAGAGGTCTTGCCTGGTAATCTTATACTTAAACGATTTCGAGCGGTCTACATAGGGCTTGCCTGTCGATGGCTGAATGAGTAGCGTGCCGTCTTTCTTGCGCTTCACGCAGGGGTTATACAGCGGATTGATGTCGATGGCCAATCCCTGCGCATGCTTCGACAGTTTCGTGCTACCTTCCACCACACGATAGCAGTAGCACGAGGTGTTGTTGGCACGCATGGAGCGCTCGTCATCGTTGTCATATTCTGAGATAGGACGAATGCGCTCAATGGGATATTTCGCCTTGTAAAGCTCCTCGAAGATTTCCTTTAAATCATTCGTTATCAACTTATTACAAATCAGCTCTCCACGCTGACTCTTCCCCTGAAAATCCACATACTGAACCTTCAGCGTATCCAACTGAACCTGCTGACCATAACACCCAACGGTCATCAGCAACAGCAACACGATTCCGAGTAACTTCTTCTTCATCATCATCAGGTTAACGGCGCGAACGCTGAATCATGGTACGCAGTTTATTGTTGTACTTCGTGGCCTGGAGGAGTTCCTCAATGGTCAGGTGCATGCGGTACTGCCAACGGTTATAGGCGTCGCTGGGCGTATTGATGCGCTCCTGCTGAGGATTCTTGCAACGCAGCTCTGAGTCCATAGCCAGCCAATCCGACAACTGCAGGATGCAGAGCATCGAGGGACAATACAGGTGGCGGGCGATGATTTCCTCAGCCAGATGGGCAGGCAACTGCTCTGGCGCTCTACCCTCCTTCTGCAACATCGTGACATAGTAGCGCTGACGACGCTCCGGCTGTTGCTGCCACCAGAGGCGCAGAGGCGTCATGTCGTGGGTAGCAATGGTGCAGACACTGCGGATGGGGTTGGCCTCCAGATGACTATATTCGAAGCCCTGCTGCTTGGGCAACTGCTGGATTTCGAGCGTCAGGATGCGCAACTGGTCGAGAACGGGTTCCACACAGTCGGGCAACATTCCTAAGTCTTCCGCACAGAACAGCATGCGCGAGTCGCCCATCATGGCAGGCAGACGGTGCAGGGCCTGCTGTCCCCAGAAGAACGAGTGGCGCTGGTAGAAGTAGTTGTTATAGAGTCGCAGGTAGGCATCGCGCTCTGTATCGCTCAGCGCCTCGAAGACAGGCTCCTGCGTGGCACCGATACGTGGATGGTACATCTCCTGCTGGTGCGAATCCTCCAGGAAGAGGACGTTGCTGGCCAGCCGCATCAGTCCGTCACGTATCCACAGACTGTTCTCGTCGCGACGATCGGCAAAGAGTGTGGCGATGCGTCGCTGGGTGGCACACTGGTCAGCGAGGTCGTAGAGGTTATAGGCCTTGCGCACGAGGAAGTTGTCGCGCACATAAGCTGCATGGATGCCAAAGAGGCGGTCAATGATTCTATCGTTGATAAACGGCTTGGTAAACAGCTCCTTGCGGAAGGTCAGTCCGAAGTATTCTATCTCGTCAACGGTCAGCGGCAAGGCGGGCGAGAAATGACCCAGCACACCATCGACAGCCTCGACAGGAATCTCCCAGATGCGGAAGTAGCCCAGCACGTGGTCAATGCGCAGGGCATCGAAATACTGCGAGAGATGGCTGAGGCGATGCCTCAGCATACGAGTTAACCCCTCGTTCCAGTCGTAAGTCGGAAAGCCCCAGTTGTGGCCATGCTGCGAGAAGTTGTCAGGTGGTGAACCAGCCTGTTCGTCGAGGTGGAAGAGCTCGGGGTGCTTGCGTGTCTCCACGCTGTCGCGATGGACACCAATGGGCAGGTCTCCCTTCAGTACCACGCCCTGCTCACGGGCATAGTTGGCAGCAGCCGTCAGTTGTTGGTGCAACAGGTACTGCACAAAACTCACGTAGTCGAGCGCCTCGTCGCGATATTCCGCATAGTCAGGGAGCCAGTCGGCATTAGCCTCGCAGAACGTCTTGCACTCCTTCGTTGCCAGCACCATCTTCCCCTGCTCGTCAAAGAGTTCCTGAAGGTATTCTGATTTCACGCGGTCCACAGCTTCATAGTCGCTATAGTGCAAGGCGTTGAGCTCCTGGCGGCGACGCATAAACTGCGTCATCTTCGTCTTCGAGCGCAGGGTTCCTGCAGCCTCCAAATCAATATAGTGCGGATGGAGGGCAAAGAAACTGGTGATATTATAAGGACAGGAATCAGACCAGTGGTGATTCGTCGTGGTGTCGTTGACGGGCAACAGCTGAATGACTTTCATTCCCGTTGCCACTGCCCAGTCCACGAAGCGTCTGAGGTCGCCAAAATCGCCCACGCCATAGCTATGCTCACTACGCAGGGCAAAGACGGGCACACTAACGCCAGCCAGTCGCCACGAGGCTTCGCAGAGACGCAAGGGTTCGCCATAGAGCACCAGCACCTGTCCGTCAGTAAGTTCCTCAGAGATAACACGATTGTCACCCTCTTCCCATGCCACAAGCGCATGCGTCTTGGTGTCCACCACCACATATTTATATTCAATGGGCATCAGCCAACCCAAGGCATCGACAGACAGCACCCACTCGCCATTGCCCACATAGTGCATCAGCTGGTAGCGCGACGTGTTCCACGAGCCAATGGCAGGGTGACTGCCACAGACGGCCACAGCCTGACCCTTCTGCAACTGGGGCGCAGAAACACGAAAGAGCACCGTACGACGGAACAAAGGCACACGGGCAGCCTCCACCTCCTCGCCACGCGGTGCGTGCTGGGTAGTGTGATAGGCATCGCTATAGAGATGGTAAGGCAATGGACGGTCGCGCCACTGGTCTGGAAAGATGTAGTTCTGCGAGGCATCAAAGAAATAGACTCTGGGCACCATATCCCACTCCTGGCGCAACACCTCGCCATCGGCATTCTCCA
>CAMJIA010000046.1 GCA_946405695.1 uncultured Prevotellaceae bacterium
CTCATCTCGCCACGCTGGCCGTCCTCTGTGGCGTTGTTCCACAGGATGGTGACATTCTGAGCGCGTTGCAGCAGACGGTGGAAATAGTAGGCGTAGATGCTGACCTTGTTCTCGACGGTGGTGAGCTCGTAGGCCTGACGGATGCTGTGGGGAATGAACGAACTGTCGTTGACGCCCTTGGGCATGTTGCCCTCGTTGCAGCTGAGCAGCAGCACGTGGTCGAAGTCGAGGTTACGGGTTTCCAGGACGCCCATCACCTGAAGACCCTCGGCAGGCTCGCCGTGGAAGGGAATGGAGGTCTGCTGGATGAGCTGGGTGACCAGGCGTTGCAGGGTGCTGTCGGTGACTTGCAGGTCGCCGCTTTCCTGCAGGGCATTCAGGCGGTTGACGAGGGTGTAGGCGCGGAACAGCGACTCCTGGAAGAGAGGGTCGGAGAGACCTGCCGGAGAAACGTCGGGAGTGGTGTCGGCGTCGGGGCTGGCGGCTGCTGCTATCTGGCGCAGGAGATGGAGAAGGGGCTGACTGTCGTCGGTGAGGTAGCGGTAGTACGGATGACGACGGAAGGCGCGTACCAGTCGGGGCGTCTTTCCACCCAGTACCATGTCGTAGTAGCACTGGATAAAGGAGGCTATGGGTGTCTGCGACAAGGGGTAGCCCGTGGTGATATTCACCTTCTCTACTTCGTCGGGCAGGCTGTGGATGACGGTGGGCAGCAGGTTCTCGTTGCAGAGGACGATGGCTGTGCGGCGCCCCTTGTCGATGCGCTGTTGGTTCAGCCAACTGCTGACATAGCGTGTCTGGATATGCTCGGTAGGTGCAGAGATATAGGTGATATCCTTGGGTTTCTTGAAGTTCTTGTAGATGTCATCGGCGCTGCTGTCCAGCTCGTTGGGGAAGGCGTGCAGGTATTGGGCGATGTAGTGACCAGCCTCGTGCCCCTGCATATAGTAGTCGTCGAAGTCCCAATAGAAGTGGGCCTTGCCGGCCTTCTGGAGTTCAGAAAAGAGCTGCTGCTCCACCTTCTGCAGCAGGTTGAAGCCCACAAAGAGGTAGCGGTCGTAAGGGAAACCCGCTGGAGAAACAGCGGGAGTAGTGGTTTTGATGGTGGAGGTGACAACGGAGCGGTAGAGAGCGCCTTCGTAGGCGAGGTTCTGTGCTGTGAGACGGCGGTTGAAGTCGTGGTAGATGTCGGCCAGATGACTCCAGAGACGCAGGAAGCGCTGTTTGAGTTCCGTCTCGTGCTCCTCCGTGAAATGGCTGAAGAAGTGGCGTAGCAATTCCCGCTGTTCGTCGGTGAGATAGCTCAGGTCGTCGAGCTCGTGGATGTCGCGCAGATTGGCGAAGACGTGGTCGGCATCGGCCATGTTCTTATCGATGTCGTCGAAGTCGCTGATGAGTAGCTGGCCCCAGCCAAAGAACTTGTCGAGGGTCTCCTCAGAGCCTGTATATTGACGGAAGGACTGGTAGAGGTCACAGACCAGTTTGATAGGGTCGGCGACATGCAGCGCAGACTGCTGGCGGAAGAGTTCGCTGATGGTGATATAGGCAGGGCTCCAGAGGGGTTTGCCTTGCGACAGACGGGCCAAGTGCTCGTTGAGGAACAGCGAGGCACGCTTGTTGGGGAACACCACCGCTGTGCGCGACAGGTTGGTGCCATATTTGCTGACGATGTCTTCTGCGACGTATTCTAAGAAACTCTTCATACAATAACCGTTAACCAATAACCTCTTCAATCTTATTGCTGTAAACATACCACAGCCAACCCTTCACATTCGGATGCCCCATCTGCTGTAGCAGCTGCATATATTCGCGAACCTGGTCTAAGTATTCGGGCTTCGGACTGCCGAACTTGAAATCAACGACGTGGGTCTCTTTGCCGTCTGTCATGACGCGGTCAGGACGGCGCTCCACAACCTCGTTCTGTTCGTTGAGACGAAGGATGCTGCACTCGTTGAATAGCTGCCAGCGGTCAGAGAACCACTCTTTCACACGACGGTCTTCCAGTCTTTTGTGAAGCATGGCCGTGAGCTTGTTTGCTGTCACCTCGTCGTCGTAGAGTACCCCGTCGTATTGCAACTGGCGCAGGGCCGTGTCGATGTCTGACGTGGTGCGGATGGTCGAGAATATCTCATGGAGTACACAACCCATCTTGATGTAGCTGGGCGATTCCTGCGGGTCGTCATTGCCCGTGATGAAGTCGCGGCTCTTATTGCTCTGCTTAAACTCCGTCTTGGCGGGGAAGGTCTTGATGGTGATGGCCTCAGGAGTGACGGGAGCAAGGAAGGGATTGGAGGGACCCGTCGGAGAAGCGACGGGCGTAGTGGCCGCGTCCTTTGGAGAAGCAACGGGAGTAGTGGCCGCGTCCTTTGGAGAAGCAACGGGAGTAGTGGTGCCGTAGGTGAAGAGGAGCGGGGCCTTTTCGTCTGTTTCACCACTGAGTGTGCTGTTGTCCAATTGCAGGTTGGGCAGTACTTTCTCGATGAGTGCTGAGCGGTTGGACTTGCTGCCACGCAGGCCAATGACAAAGAGGCTGTGGGCGGCACGTGTGAAGGCAACATAAAGGAGGTTGAGGTTGTCGACGATATTCTGCAGGTGTTCGTCGAGGTAGTCATGCTCGTAGATGGTGCCTCGCATCTGATTGCTGCTGAAGTCGATGGGTGCGATGGGCAGTGCGTCGAAAGGAGCCTCGTTGGGTTCGCACCACAAGACATCCGGCATCTCCAGACGCCAGTCGCAGAAGGGAATGAGGACATGATTGAACTCCAGACCCTTACTCTTGTGGATGGATAGAATGCGAATGCCGTCAGTGGCATCGCTCTGAATGGTCTTGCTGCCAATGCTGTCGTCCCATTCTCTGAGGAAGGCGTCGATGTCGCTGGAGTGGTCTTGCACAAACATGTTCAGCTGGTCGTAGAACGCACAGAGGTAGGCGCTCTGCTCGTTCAGGCGCTCAAGCAGGAAGATGCTGTAGAGACGTTCTACCAACTCATAGAGCGGCAATTGGCGCAGTTCGTCGAGGTGGCTGACGAAGGCATCGGGGAGGAGTGCGTCCAGCGGGCGGTCCTTGATGAGCAGCTCGTTCTCAGCGATAGAATCGCTGAGCACACTGTGGTGGTAGAGCTTGACGATGGTGGCCTTGGCCAGCAGGTCGTCGGGGTGTGTCAGCAGGTGGAGAGCCTGGGTCAGCAGGCACAGCGTCACGGAGGAATCCAGTCGGAAAGCCTCGTCACTGATGATGCGTACATCGGGCAAGTGTTCCTCGAAATAGGCGGCAACCAGTGGGATGTGTTTATTGGTGCGCACCAGAATGGCGATGTCACGGGGTGTTGCTCCTTGTTCCATTAGTTGGCGGATAGTGTCCACCAGTGTCGCCATCGTTTCCTCCTGATAGTCCTTGTCTGGCAACAGCCGAACCTCTACATAGCCTTCTGCAGGTCGCTTTTCGGGAACCTTTTGGGCTACGTCGGCATAGGCGCGGAGCAGTTGCTGGGCACCTTCCGGATATTCCTCGTGCTGACTCTCGTATTCCTGACGGGCGGCTTCTATGAAGAACGCATTATTGAAATCGATGATATGACGTGAGGAACGCCAGTTGATCTCCAACGGCTGGATGTCCATCATCTCCTCGCTATGTGGGAACTCGCGGTCAATGGCGTTGAGCAGTCGCCAGTCGCCCGAACGCCAGCGGTAGATGCTCTGCTTGACGTCGCCAACAATCAGATTCTCTGAATCTTGGTGACTCATGCACTCCTGGAGCAAGACTTTGAAGTTCTGCCACTGGACGGTACTGGTGTCCTGGAACTCGTCAATCATGATATGTTCCAGTTGGGTGCCAATCTTCTCGAAAATGAACGGTGAGTCGCTATGGCTGATGAGTGCGTGCAACAACTGCTGGGTGTCGCTGAGCAGGAAACGGTTGGCTTCGTCGTTGAGCTGGCGCACCTTGTCCTCGATGCTACCCAGCAGACGCAGCTGACTGAGGTGGCGCAGGGTGAGGTCGGCAGACTGGTAGAGACGGTATTGCTGTGGGCGGTCGTCCATAGCATGACCCAGCAGCGGAATGAGCGTTGACTCAGCAACGGCATGAACCAGTTCCTGACGTTTACACTTCTTGGAATACCATTTGGCAGGGTCCTCACGACAGTCGCAGACGCGTTGGCCAACGATGCTCTCGTCCATCACACCATTCTGCAGCTTTACAAAGAAACTATAGATGCCCGTACGACCGTAGGCCAGATCATCGACCGTGATTCCTTCACCTTCGAGAGCGTCGAAGAAGCTGGTGGCATACTGTTGCATGCGCTCCAGGGCATTCTTGCGAATCTGGCGTAGCTGTTGGCTGTAACTTTCGATGAAGCCCTTCTCCTGCATCTTCTCGCGGATAGCCTTGGCGTTCTCCTTGTAATAGTCGCGGAAGATGGTACGTCCGAACTGCTTCACCTGTCCGATGATGTTCCACGAATGGTCGTCGCTGATCTTCTCCATGATATAGCTGAGCAGCCATTGTAACATCACGTCGGTATGTGTCAATGCATCGATGAGCTGGTCGACAGCCTGTTCTTCTACCTGACTATCGTTCAAGGAGATACGCAAGTTGGCGGTCAGGTCGAGTTCACGGGCCAGATTGCGTAATACGCTCTGGAAGAAGGTGTCGATGGTCTCTACGCGGAAGTAGTTGTAGTTGTGGAGCAGCAGATGAAGGGCAAGGCCTGCATTCTTGGTGACGATGGGACGTGGAAGTCCTGTCTCCGTGAGGATACGGTCCATATAGGCACTGGAGTCAGGGAGGTCCTGCCAGATGCCATACAACTGGCTGAGTATGCGCATCTTCATCTCTTCCGTTGCCTTGTTAGTGAAGGTAACGGCAAGGATGTTACGATAGCTGGTAGGGTTCTCTATCAGCAACTTGATGTATTCCACGGCCAGTGTAAAGGTCTTACCAGAACCTGCACTGGCCTTATAAACAGTGAGCGGTTTTACCATCTGCGGAATAGTTCTATAGTGAATTTACAACCAAAGCTTTGAAAGCTGGTATTCAGAAAACTGGTAAAGAAGCCTGTCGAGAAATAGCGGTTCTGGAAACCATAGCCGATTTCGAAATAAGGTCGCGTGTTTTCGATGGACAACGCACTCAGATAGATACGCTCTGTTTCGACGATACGTCCAACGAGAGGTACCCAGGATAGCATGAGCAGGGGAGAGTCGTACGACACATGACCACGCACGTAGTAGTTGGACTCGTTGTACCAGCGGCTGTCAACCAGTTGGAACTGTCCTGCCCAGTCATCTTCCCAACCTGTCGCCAAGTTATTGTCGTGGAAGTTGGCATAGTCTACGAAATAATCTGTACTGCGATGTGTATAGAATCCTGCACCTGCACGCATGTTCAGGATACGTACACTCCTGTTCTGGTGTTTATAAGCCGCATCAAACTCCCAGCGTTCGTAGTTCAGGTTAGAGTGGAAGATATTGGGGATGCTGTGTTCGTAATTAGCGGTAAGCGTGGGACCTTTCTGCCAGGGACGCAGGTGAACGGATAACGATGGTGCAAAACTGTGGTAGCGGTTAGGGAGCCCCGCTTTGTCCATCTTGTCTGGGGCTACACTCCAGCGACGGTGATAGACAATACCGGTGGTGAACTCCAGCCAGTCGAAGGCTGCAATATGATTCGTGAGTTGCAAGTATTCGTTCTTGAATTCAGGCATGTCCACCGAATCGCCCATGACTATCTGGAAAGCATCAGAGAGTGTAGCGTTCGATGTGTGGTCACTATTAGCCCACTTTAACTCTACATAGCCGTTACGTTTGGGGTTGTAGGTCATACGAAGAGGAATGTCATAGTAGAATTGCTTCTTCTTAAAACTGTAACCAAACTTGGGATTAAGTGTTAGGTAGCGGTACTGGTTCCAGGCATAGCGCAGACCAAAATCCAGTTTATACGATATGCCTGACGATGAACTGTAACCCATATACAATGGGTTCAGAAGTGGTGACACTTTTAGCGTGATATTCTCTGTCTGGGCTTCTTTGCTGCTCATTAGATGGTCGCCAACGAAATCCCATGCAGCATCTTTGATACGCGTGCTGCGCTTCTGAACAGTATCGGTCTCCTCTTCTTCCATCATATCCTTCTGAAAGTCTTTAAAGATACGCGCCTCCTCTTTATTTAACGGCACGGGACGTAGCTTTTTCATCAAGGCAAGGTCTTCAACATCGTTGAGGGAGTCGGGGAGTGTTACGGGACAATTAAAGTAAGATGAGACTTGTGCCGTAATATTGTTGCCCAAGAACTTGAATGTTGCATCTGTGGTACACTGATCGGGTAGTGGGCTCGTCGAGTTTCGCTGGCCCATCAGGATTCTGATTTTGAAACCAATCATGTCAAAATCTCCTTGAAAGTCAAAGGAGAGTATGCGTCCGGATGCAATGTCAACTGTGGCCTCGCCCTTAATCAAGCGGGTATTGCTGCTACGAGGACGGAACCTGACAATCGCATAACTACCAACGTTGTTGACACGGTATTTGTAGAAGAAGCGGTTGGAGCGGTGAAAAGGCGAGAGAACACCGTCCGGATAGAGTTGAACAGCATAGAGATTGGGGGTGATCAACTCGAAGATGGACGGCATTACGTCGCGCTGATGGGGAATGGTACTGCAGTAAACCTGACGTTTGAAGTCGAAGTTACTGGCACCTTGATGTCTGAGTTTGGTGTAAGCCTCACCGATGTAGTCTCTGTCGCCTCTGGCAATGCTATACATGGTAGGAATAACCCATAGCAGCGCATTGCGACGCTTCGTGCTGATATGATACTTGATATACACATTTTTCTCGCCATCAATAATCCTCTCGGGGTGTGCATAATAATCCCACATGCGATTGATGAGCAAGGAATCTGCTCTACGATTAGACGCATAACAAATACTGGACATGAGTGTCATCATGCCCAGTATCATTATCTGTAATATGTACCGTTTCTGATTCACGACCCCAAAAGTACAAAAAAAATCTGGAGTCGCAAAACATTTAACCTAAATATTTCATCAAAATACGTGCATTACCAGAGTCGCGCAGCTTGGCAATGCTTTTCTCGCGAATCTGACGGACGCGCTCACGGGTCAGACCCAACTGGTCACCAATCTCCTCAAGACCTTTCTCGTGACAACCGATACCGAAGCACTCGCGGATGATAGTAATCTCGCGCTCCTTGAGTACCTTCTGCAGTACGGTATTCAGTTCCTGAGCCATAGATTCGTGGTCAACCTGACGGTCGGTACGAGAGTCGTCACCAGAGGCCATTACGTCGAGCATACAGTTGTCCTCACCGTCCTGGAAAGGAGCATCGATAGAGACATGGTGACTATCTGCTTGCATAGACTGGGCAATCTTCTCCTCGTCCATATTGGTGGCGTCGCTGAGTTCGCTGACAGATGGATGACGCTGGAACTCCTGCTCGAAGCGGTTAATCTCGTGACTGATCTTGTTCAGGCTGCCTACCTGGTTCAGGGGCAGACGAACGATACGGCTCTGCTCGGCAATGGCCTGCAGAATGCTCTGACGAATCCACCATACTGCGTATGAGATGAATTTGAAACCACGTGTTTCGTCAAATTTCTGTGCGGCCTTGATGAGGCCGATGTTACCCTCGTCAATCAAGTCAGTCAGCGTCAGTCCCTGATGCTGATACTGCTTGGCTACGGATACCACGAATCGCAGGTTGGCAGTAACCAACTTGTCCTTGGCGCGCTCGCCTTCGGGACCGCCCTTGCGTATCTTCTGAGCCAGCTCGATTTCCTCGTCGATGCTGATCAGTGGCGCACGGCCGATTTCCACCAGATACTTATCCAGTGCCTCACTAGAGCGATTCGTAATACTCTTCTGAATCTTTAATTGTCTCATGTTTTACTCCTTAATTCCTTTCTAACTACCTGATATTCAGTAGTGTGTCAAAACTATTACCTTATAAAGCGGTGCAAAGTTACAAAAAATACCAATACGTTGTTCTCCGAACCTGTTTATTTAACTTTTTTTTGTTCTTTCCGTTGCCCTTTTCCGTTGTTCTTTCCGCTATTCTTTCTATTGGTTTTCCCGTTGCGCTTGCCGTAACGTTTCCGGCCACCCCGACCTCGTGAATTCTTATGGGGAGATGCAACCTTGTATTCCGGACCTTCACCCAGACCTTCGGGCAGCAGATTCTTCTGGACCTCTTTCTCTAGGAAACGCTCAATATCGGAGAAATAGCGCATATCTGCTTCCGACACAAAGGTGATGGCTACGCCGTCGCGCTGGGCACGGGCGGTACGGCCAATACGGTGCACATAGTCCTCGGCATCGTGCGGTACGTCGTAGTTAATAACCATCAAGATGTCATCGATGTCAATACCACGGGCAACGATGTCGGTGGCCACGAGCACATCAACCTGTCCAGACTTGAAGCGGTACATCACGTCATCGCGCTCAGCCTGCGAAAGGTCGGAGTGCATAGGCGCACAGTTTATCTTCATGTGCTTCAGCTCGCGGGTAATATCCTTCACCTTGTCTTTCTTACCGGAGAAGATGATAACGCGCTGAAGTTCACCGGCTTTGAACAGATGTCGGATGATGCCCAGCTTCTGGGGCTCGTAACAGACGTAAGCCGATTGCTGAATCTTCTCGGCAGGCTTGGAGACGGCAATCTTCACCTCTGCAGGGTGGTTTAGCAAGGTGCGTGCCAACTGTTGTATCTTGTCGGGCATGGTGGCCGAGAACATGATGGTCTGGTGGCCCTCCGGCAACATCTTGGCAATCTGCAGGATATCGTCAGAGAAACCCATATCGAGCATGCGGTCAGCCTCGTCGAGCACGAAGAACGACAAGCGACTCAAGTCCACATGTCCCATGCGGATATGCGAGAGCAGACGACCTGGGGTGGCAATAATCACATCGGCTCCCATCTTTAGTCCCTTCGTTTCTACATCGAAGCGATTGCCGTCGTTTCCACCATAGATGGCTACGCTGCTGATACCGTCAAGATAGTAGCCGAAACCCAGCATGGCCTGGTCAATCTGCTGGGCCAGTTCACGGGTGGGCGACATGACGATGCAGTTGACGGCGTCCTTGGGAAAACCTCCGTCGTCGAGCATGCTGAGGATAGGCAGCAGATAGGCTGCCGTCTTGCCTGTTCCGGTCTGTGCTACACCGATAAGGTCCTGACCGTCAAGTATTTTTGGAATGCACTGCTCCTGAATGGGTGTCATCTCCTCAAAATGCATATCATAAAGGGCATCGAGGATGTTATCGTTCAAATATGTTTCTTCAAATGTCACTTAACTCTAAACTTTAATCTTTCAACTTTAATTTGGTGCCTGTCTATAACAATAGTAGGCGATAAAGGCATACAGGATATTCGGAATCCATGCTGCCAAAACGGGTGGCGTGTCGGCATTGATGGCAAAGGTTGCGCTGATTGTCTGTAACAATATATACGTGAACGACAGTGCCAAACCGATACCTAGATACATTCCCATGCCACCTTTACGCTTGCGCGACGACAGCGACACACCGATAATCGTCAGGATGAACGACGCAAAGGAAGTGGCTATGCGTTTGTGGTACTCTACCTCATACTGCACCACATTAGACGAACCTCGTTGCTGCTGTTTGGAAATGTAACGCTTCAGCTCCGGTGAGGTGAAGGTCTCCTGCTGACCTGAGGAGAATACCAAGTCCATAGGTTCCATCTGTATTAGCGTGTCAATCTCGTAACCACTGGTAATCTCCTCGCGCATACCTTTCAGCATGCGAATCTTGTAGTTACGGGCCTTCCAGTGGTAGCGCTCCTCAGCAATGGTGTCATACTGGATGACGTTGGCATTCATCTGCGAGACCATCTTCTTGTTCTCAAACTTATACAGTGCAAAGCCATAACCCGTCTTGCGGATGTCATCGTACTGCGAGAGATAGGCTACCACACCCTTGTCGACCATCAGCTGGATATTCGATGCTGACGTGTTCTTCTTGTTGTTTTTGTAGAGCGCCTCAAAGTCGTGACGCACTACTGTTCCTTTAGGAATGATATACGAACCGAGGTAAAAGTTCAGCAGGGCGATGAGTGCTGCCGAGATAAGATAGGGGCGCAATAGTCGCTTAAAGCTCATGCCGCTGGCCAGCATCGCGATAATCTCCGAGTTACCTGCCAACTTGGAGGTGAAGAAGATGACGGCAATGAAGACGAATAACGGTGAGAAGAGGTTGGCGAAGTAGGGCACGAAGTTGGCGTAGTAGTCGAAGACGATGGCGCGCAACGGTGCGTTGTTAGAGGTGAACTTTGCCAGATTCTCGTTGACGTCGAAGACAATGGATATCGAGATGATCAGAATGATGGAGTACACATAGGTGCCTATGAATTTGTTGATGATATACCAGTCCATACGCCTGACATAGCGGAATGGATTGTACTTCTTCAGCCAAGCCACTCTCTCCCTGGGAATACGTTCCAGTAGCATCTGTGTCCTCTTGATGATATCTCGTATTTTTTTCATCTTCTTCGTCCTAAATCAGCAATTACTGAACGTTTCCATTGTGTGAAGTCACCTTGTTCTATATGCGTGCGCGCGTCAGTGACCAGTCGCAGGTAGAATGCCAGATTGTGTATCGAAGCAATCTGCATGGCTAACAGCTCCTGAGCCTTGAACAAGTGGTGCAGGTAGGCCTTCGAATGGATGCGGTCAATGTCGCAACCATCGGGGTCGATGGGTGAGAAGTCGTCCTGCCATTTCTGGTTACGCATGTTCATGGTTCCCTCGTAGGTGAACAACATTGCATTGCGACCATTGCGGGTAGGCATGACGCAGTCGAACATATCGACGCCACGTTCGATGGCTTCGAGAATGTTCTGCGGAGTACCGACACCCATCAGATAGCGGGGACGGTCTTTGGGGAGGATGTCGTTGACCACCTCTATCATTTCGTACATCACCTCCGTAGGTTCGCCGACAGCCAGACCACCGATAGAGGCACCTCCTCCATCGTTCAGTCTGCCCAATACATCGCAGACATGCTTGGCAGCATCCTGTCGCAGGTCTTTGTAGGTGCAACCCTGCACAATGGGGAACAGTGTCTGGTTATGGCCGTACAGCGGTTCCGTCTCATTAAAGCGTTTCACGCAACGTTCCAACCAGCGCTGGGTCAGCTTCAACGAGTTTTTGGCATACTGGTAGTCGCTCTGTCCCGGGGGGCACTCGTCGAAGGCCATCATGATATCAGCACCGATGATACGCTCTGTATCCATTACGTTCTCTGGCGTAAAGATATGTTTTGAACCGTCGATATGACTGCGGAACTCGCACCCTTCTTCCTTCAGCTTACGGATGCCTGTCAGCGAAAAAACCTGGAAACCACCGCTGTCTGTCAGGATGGGTCGGTCCCATGTATTGAACTTATGCAGGCCACCCGCCTTGCGCAGGATGTCAAGACCTGGACGCAGGTACAGATGGTAGGTATTGCCCAGAATAATCTGAGCCTTCACCTGTTCACGCAGTTCAGAGAAGTGGACGCCTTTTACCGAACCAACCGTACCAACGGGCATGAAGATTGGGGTCTTGATGGGACCGTGGTCTGTGGTAATCAGTCCTGTGCGAGCACTGCTGCAGGGGTCGTTATGTTGTACTTCAAACGTCATTAGTCTTTCTTCTCGTCTTTTTTGTCTTCCTCAGGGATGGTGAAATCCAGTGGGTGTTCCACCACCTCGTCAGTCAGGGCGAACTTCCATACGTCCTGCACGTTCTCGACATAGTGGAAGGTGACACCTTTCAGGTACATCTCTGGAATCTCGTTGATGTCCTTCTCGTTCTCCTTGCACATCACGATATCGGTGATTCCCGCACGTTTCGCTGCCAGAATCTTCTCCTTGATACCGCCTACGGGCAGTACCTTGCCACGTAGTGTTATCTCGCCCGTCATCGCCGTGTTTTTGCGCACCTTGCGTTGGGTCAGTGCCGAGGCGATACTGGTTGCGATAGTGATACCTGCCGACGGGCCGTCCTTGGGCGTGGCACCCTCCGGTACGTGGATATGGATGTTCCAGTGGTCGAAGATGCGATAGTCAATGCCCAGCACGTCCACATGAGCCTTAACGTACTCAAGGGCTATTACTGCCGACTCCTTCATGACGTCGCCCAGATTACCGGTCAGCGTCAGTTTGCCGGCCTTGCCCTTTGATAGCGAGGTCTCGATGAAGAGTATCTCGCCGCCTACGCTGGTCCATGCCAGTCCGGTAACGACACCGGCGTAGGCATTTCCCTGATAGATGTCGCGATAGAAAGGTGGCTTACCCAGCAAGTCCTCAATCTCTGTCGGCGTAATCTTCTCGTAGGACAGCTCGCCGCTCTCGGCCTTCTTGAAGGCCAGCTTGCGCAGGGCTTTGTTCACCTGCTTCTCCAACTGGCGCACACCGCTCTCGCGGGTGTACTGCTCGATAATCTTCTCGATGGCGGCCTTGTTGAAGGTCAGCTTCTGGTCCTTGAGACCCGTGTTGTCCTTTTCCTTGGGCACCAGATGGCGCTTGGCAATCTCGTATTTCTCCTCCGTGATATAGCCGCTGACCTCGATAATCTCCATACGGTCGAGTAGGGGACGGGGAATGGTGCCGAGGTTGTTAGCGGTGGCAATAAACATCACCTTCGACAGGTCGTAATCCACGTCCAGATAGTTGTCGTGGAAAGCATTGTTCTGTTCTGGGTCGAGTACTTCGAGCAAGGCCGATGCAGGGTCGCCATTATGCGTGTTCTGCGTTACCTTGTCAATCTCGTCGAGGATGAACACGGGGTTCGAGCTGCCTGCTTTCTGGATATTCTTGATGATGCGGCCAGGCATGGCACCGATATATGTGCGACGGTGGCCACGAATCTCGGCTTCGTCGTGCAGACCACCCAGACTGACGCGTACATATTTGCGCTTCAAGGCGTCGGCTATCGACTTTCCCAGTGAAGTCTTACCGACTCCCGGAGGACCGTAAAGACAGAGGATAGGACTCTTTAGGTCGCCACGCAGCGACAGCACAGCGATGTATTCCAGGATGCGTTCCTTGACCTTCTCCATACCATAGTGGTCGCGGTCTAGTATCTTCTGGGCACGTTTCAAGTCCAGGTCGTCCTTGGTATATTCTCCCCACGGCAGGTTCACTAGTGTCTGCAGGTAGGTCAGCTGTACGTTGAAGTCGGGTGAGTTTGGGTTCACCTGGTCCAACTTCTCCAGCTCTTTGTAGAAATACTTCTCGATGTCCTCCGGCCACTTCTTGTTCTTAGCCTTCTCCAGCAGCTCCTTTTTTTCCGGCGTACTCTCATTGCCCATCTCTGCTTGCAGGTTCTTGATCTGCTGCTGCAGGAAGTAGTTGCGCTGCTGCTCGTCAATGTCGTCGCGTGTCTTGTTGCGGATGTCCAGTTTCAGACTCTGCAGGTTGATTTCGCGGTTGA
>CAMJIA010000047.1 GCA_946405695.1 uncultured Prevotellaceae bacterium
ATGCTCAGAACGATCTATCCGGTAGTATTTATTGAAGCTTGACGGTTTGACTTTTATACCCAAGAACACACATAGGTGCTCTCGCTTCTTGTACTACTTATCATCTGTTTTATGTAAGACTTTCAAAGAACTCTTTTCGTATTGCTCATCAGGTCTCTTCCTGAAAGCGGATGCAAAGGTACGACTTTTTTCCGAATCACCAAAACTTTTCAAAGAAAAATTTCAATTTAAATAGAAAAAATATTCGGAACTTGATTTGTGTCAAGTCCCGAAATACTATATACCTTATTATATATAATACGCGCGAAGGATTACTTACTCTCTTCTGGCGCCTGACCTATCAGTTCCATGAACTCATCCAGTTTCGGAGTGATGATAATCTGGGTACGACGGTTACGCTGCTTGCCAGCCTCAGTATTGTTAGACTGCAGAGGATTGTACTCGCCACGTCCACCAGCCGTCAGACGCTTAGGATCTACGCCATAGTCATTCTGCAGAGCCTGAACGACACTTGATGCACGCAAGCAAGAGAGGTCCCAGTTGTTGCGGATATTCTCACGTGAGATGGGCACATTATCCGTATTACCCTCGATAAGCACATCATAATCCTTATAGTCCTTGATAATCTTGGCAATCTTAGAGAGCGTCTCTGCTGCACGGTCGTTAATCTCATAAGAACCACTCTTGTAGAGCATATTATCAGCCAGCGAGATATAAACGACACCCTTCAACACCTGGACGTCAACCTCTTTGAGTTCTTCCTTAGACAACGAACGGGTCAGGTTGTTGGTCAGCACCATGTTGAGCGAGTCGCTCTTAGACTTCACCTCTACCAAATGACGGATATACTTGTTAGACTCGTTAATCTGGTCAACAAGTTTCTCAATACTGACATTATTCTGAGAAGCATTAGTCAAACTCTTGTCCAGCGAACGCTGCAAAGCCTTATAGGCTTTCTCCTGCTGTTTGAGCTGTTCCTCTAGGCTAGCCGCACGTGTAGTGGCAGCAGCCAACTTTTCCTTTGTATCAATATAATTAGCCTGCAATGACTTATTTTCTTGCTGACAAGCCTCAAGGTCTTTCTTTGAAGCACAACTGGTGAACATTACAACTGCCACCAGTGACATCATGAATACACTTTTCTTCATCTTCTTTGATTCTTTATTAATTTAACGGGTGCAAAGATACTAAATAATTCTTATTTCTTCTTTTTTATTCTTTTATTTTTTTATTCTTTTATTTTTTATTACCTTTGCACCGCAATTTAATAATATTAAGGTATAAAGGACATGATTCTCTTTTTCAAGACCCCACAGCAGAGCATTATTGCTACGCAAGTGGACCACCAACTCAATCAAGAAGAAGTAAAAGAACTTTGCTGGCTCTATGGTGAAGCTGAGCTGCTTGCCAACGAGACACTCGACGGTTTCTATGTCGGACCTCGCCGTGAAATGGTCACTCCTTGGTCGACGAATGCCGTTGAGATTACTCAGAATATGGGACTCAGCGGCATTTCTCGTATAGAAGAGTACTTCCCCGCAAAGAGTAAAGATGCTGAGCACGATGAGATGCTGCAGCGCATGTACACTGGCCTGAACCAGGACATCTTCACCATCAACATCAAGCCAGAGCCCATCAAGTATGTGGATAATCTGGAGGAATATAACGAGCAGGAAGGTCTGGCCCTGAGTCCTGAGGAGATTGAGTATCTGCATGGACTGGAGAAGCAGAACGGTCGTCCATTGACAGACTCAGAGATTTTCGGTTTCGCACAGATCAACTCTGAGCACTGCCGTCATAAGATCTTTGGTGGAACATTCATCATCGACGGCAAGGAGATGGAGAGCTCACTCTTCGCCATGATTAAGAAGACCACCCAGGAGAATCCTAACAAGATTCTTTCGGCTTATAAGGATAATGTAGCTTTTGCACAGGGTCCTGTGGTTGAGCAGTTCGCTCCAAAAGATCAGAGTACTAGCGACTACTTCCAGATTAAGGATATCGAGAGCGTGATCTCGCTGAAGGCTGAGACACACAACTTCCCCACAACCGTAGAGCCATTCAATGGTGCTGCTACTGGTACTGGTGGTGAAATCCGCGACCGTATGGGTGGTGGTGTTGGTTCATGGCCTATCGCAGGTACTGCAGTGTATATGACCGCTTATCCCCGTCTGCATGACGATGAAGGTGCTGCACGTGACTGGGAGGACATCCTGCCTGTTCGTCAGTGGCTGTACCAGACTCCTCAGCAGATTCTGACCAAGGCTTCTAACGGTGCCTCTGACTTTGGTAATAAGTTCGGTCAACCGCTGATTTGCGGTTCTGTGCTGACTTTCGAGCACCAGGAAGGTCAGGAGAAATACGCTTACGATAAGGTCATCATGCTGGCAGGCGGTGTTGGTTATGGCACCAAGCGCGACTGTCTGAAGAAGGAGCCACAGCCAGGCAACAAGGTGGTAGTCGTTGGTGGTGATAACTACCGCATCGGACTGGGTGGTGGTTCTGTATCGTCTGTTGATACTGGTCGATACAGCAATGGTATCGAGCTGAATGCCGTTCAGCGTGCTAACCCAGAGATGCAGAAGCGTGCATACAACCTGGTACGTGCCCTCTGTGAGGAGGATGTAAACCCTGTTGTTTCAATTCACGACCATGGTTCAGCCGGTCACTTGAACTGTTTGTCAGAGCTTGTTGAGGAGTGTGGTGGTGAAATTGATATGACTAAACTGCCTATTGGCGACAAGACCCTTTCTTCGAAAGAGATCATCGCCAACGAGAGTCAGGAGCGTATGGGCTTGCTCATCGACGAGAAGCACATCGAACATGTACGTAAGATTGCTGAGCGTGAGCGTGCTCCACTGTATGTGGTTGGTGAGACCACTGGCGATGCCCACTTCTCGTTCAAGCAGGGCGATGGTGTGAAGCCATTCGATCTGGACGTTGCTCAGATGTTTGGTCACTCACCCAAGACCATCATGAAGGATAATACTGTAGAGCGCCACTATGCTGACGTAACCTACAGTCAGGATAAGATTGACGAATACCTGGACCGTGTGCTCCAGCTGGAGGCTGTGGCTTGTAAGGACTGGTTGACGAATAAGGTAGACCGTTCTGTGACAGGTAAGATTGCCCGTCAGCAGTGTCAGGGTGAGATTCAGTTGCCTCTGAGCGACTGTGGTGTTGTAGCCCTCGACTATCGTGGTGTGAAGGGTATCGCTACTGCCCTTGGTCATGCACCTCAGGCTGGTCTGGCTGATCCTGCTGCCGGTTCTGTACTCTCTGTTGCTGAGGCACTGACAAATATTGTCTGGGCTCCACTCGCTGAGGGTATGGATTCGCTGAGCTTGAGCGCTAACTGGATGTGGCCTTGCCGCTCTCAGGAGGGTGAGGATGCTCGCTTGTATGCTGGTGTGAAGGCGCTGAGCGATTTCTGCTGCGACCTGCACATCAACGTACCTACAGGTAAGGACTCGCTGTCTTTGAGCCAGCAGTATCCCAACGGCGAGAAGATTATCTCTCCAGGAACAGTCATCGTATCTGCTGGTGGTGAGGTTTCTGACATTAAGAAGGTGGTAAGCCCCGTATTGGTTAACGATAAGAATGCATCACTTTATCATATCGACTTCTCGTTCGACGAGCAGCGCCTTGGTGGTTCGGCCTTCGCTCAGAGCTTGGGTAAGGTAGGCGACGATGTTCCTACTGTTAAGAACGCCGAGTACTTTGCCGATGCCTTCATGGCTGTTCAGGAAATGATCAACCGTGGTTGGATTATGGCTGGTCACGACATCTCTGCTGGTGGTCTGATTACCACACTGCTTGAGATGTGCTTCGCTAACCAGAAGGGCGGTATGCATATTAACCTGCACGATATCTGCAAGGACGGTGATGTTGTTAAGGCTCTGTTCGCAGAGAACCCTGGTGTAGTCATCGAGGTGAGCGATGAGCATAAGGAGGAGTTCAAGGAGTTCATGGAGGATGCTGGCGTTGGCTACGCTAAGATTGGTTATCCTGTTGAGAATGCCCGCACCATCGTTGTGAAGGCTGGTGATGCGGATATGACGTTCGACATCGATGCTCTCCGCGACGTTTGGTACAAGACTTCTTACCTGCTCGACCGCAAGCAGAGCTTCAATGGCAAGGCTAAGGAGCGCTTCGAGAATTATAAGAAGCAGCCTATCGAGATGAAGTTCAACAAGGACTTCACTGGTAAGCTCGCTCAGTATGAACTTTCATGGCGTCGCGATAACATCGCGACAAACTCAACACCTAAGGCTGCCATCATCCGTGAGAAGGGTACTAATGGTGAGCGCGAGATGGCTTACTGCCTGTATCTGGCTGGTTTCGACGTGAAGGACGTGATGATGACCGACCTGATTTCTGGTCGCGAGACACTCGAGGACATCAACATGATTGTGTTCTGCGGTGGTTTCTCTAACTCCGACGTACTTGGTTCTGCTAAGGGTTGGGCTGGTGCCTTCCTCTTTAATCCTAAGGCTAAGGAGGCACTCGACAAGTTCTATGCTCGCGAGGACACTCTGTCACTGGGTATCTGTAACGGTTGTCAGCTGATGGTGGAACTCGGTCTGACTGGTGCCAAGGGAGCTAAGATGCTGCACAACGACTCTCATAAGTTCGAGAGTGAGTTCATCTCGCTGAGCATTCCTCAGAACAACAGCGTGATGTTCGGTTCACTGAGCGGCAACAAACTTGGTCTGTGGGTTGCTCACGGAGAGGGTAAGTTCTCACTGCCAGAGGCTGAGAGCGCTTACAACGTGATTGCCAAGTACAACTACGCTGGCTATCCTGCTAATCCTAATGGTTCTGACTATAATGTAGCAGGTATCTGCTCACAGGATGGTCGTCATCTCTGCATGATGCCTCACCTGGAGCGTGCCGTATTCCCCTGGCAGAATGCCTGGTATCCTGCTGATCGCCGCAACGATGAGGTAACACCTTGGATTGAGGCCTTCGTCAATGCACGTAAATGGGTAGAGAAAAGCTTATAAGACCTATACGCCCTATTGGCCCTATGAGTAATATTTATTGGGAATCATTTAAGACCTTCTTTAAGATTGGCATATTCACCCTTGGTGGTGGATATGCCATGATACCTTTGATAGAGGAAGAAGTAGTGAACAGGAAACAGTGGGTATCGAAGGACGAGATGCTCGACCTGATAGCCATTGCCCAGAGTTGTCCAGGTGTGTTTGCTATCAACATCGCTACCTTTATTGGCTATAAGTTGCGTAAAACACGTGGTGCCATCGCCACAACGATAGGCACTGCCCTACCCTCGTTTCTTATCATCCTGCTGATAGCCATGTTCTTCCACCAGTTCGAGGACAACAAGATTGTCGCTGCCATGTTCAAGGGCATCCGCCCTGCTGTAGTGGCATTGATTGCTGTTCCCACCTTCAATCTGGCCAAGCGTGCAGAACTGAACAAGTGGACACTCTGGATACCCATTGTTTCAGCACTGGCCATCTGGCTGTTGGGCGTATCGCCCATCTGGGTGATTGTTGCTGCTGGCGTTGGGGGTTATCTTTATGGGACTTATGGGGCTAATAAGACTAATAGGAGGGATGCCGTATGATTTTCGTATATCTTTTCCTTACCTTCTTTGAGATTGGCCTGTTTGGCTTTGGTGGTGGTTACGGCATGCTATCACTGATACAGAACGAAACCGTAGAGCACTGGCACTGGCTGACCTCTTCACAGTTTACCGACATTGTGGCTATCAGTCAGATGACACCAGGTCCTATTGGCATCAACTCTGCCACCTACTGTGGCTATACCGCTGTTGTCAATGCCGGTTATTCCACCCCCATGGGTATTTTAGGCTCTGCTGTAGCCACCTTTGCGCTGGTGTTGCCCTCTCTGATCCTGATGATACTTATCAGCAAGATGTTCATGAAGTTCATGCACCATTATGCAGTAGAGAGTGTCTTCCAAGGTCTGCGCCCTGCCGTTGTTGGCCTGCTGGCTGCTGCCACCTTATTATTATGTACCCCCGACAACTTCTCGACACCTACCGAGAACTGGTGGCAGTTCATGATTAGCTGTCTGCTTTTCGTCGCAGCGTTTATCGGTGTGATATTCATCAAAATCAATCCCATCCGCATGATTGTCTATTGTGCTATAGCGGGACTGATACTACTCTATTAAGCACATAAAAAAATGAGGATGTGTCATTTGGCACATCCTCATTATATTAATACACTTCGTTTTAGAAAATGTAAGCGATACCCATCTGGAAGACAGGACCGTCGAACTTCATGTCAACATCAACAGAGTATGTCTGGCCCATAAAAGTTTCGCTATACGTCTTTGTCTTCTTGTTGCGTTGATACTTAATGTCAAGATTGAGCTTCAGATTCTCCTGAAGATAGTATTCAGCACCAGCACCAATATTGAAACCAAAAATAGATTCCTTCTCAGCCCAACCGTCACCATGCATCATGGCCAGGTTGATACCAGCGAGAGGATAAATCTTAATGTCTTCAGTAACGGGGAACAGATACTGGAAGTTCAGGTCGAAATCCATGACACCAGCCTTATCCTTCGGGAACCAGTAGTTGTAAGCAAGCTCACCACGGATATTCTCCACGAACTCATACTGGAACTTGGCACCAATGCCGAAGGGGCTGTAACCATCGCCATAACTAGCGTAACCCAAGTTAGCACCAACTGCCATCTTACCTGCCTGTGCAAATGCGCCAATACTCATCAGCATCATTGCTGCAATCATCATTAATTTCTTCATAGTTTTTTTGTTTTAATGAATAATAAAAATAGTTTAGACGCTGCAAATATAAAGAATTATTTTTAATCCGCAATGTTTTTTTACAAAAAAAATCGCCTTTGGGGGCGATTTTCTATTTTTTTTGTCTTTTTCCTAGGTTTATTTGTGCTTCCAGTAGTATTCTAAGCCACGTTTTACATTTTCCTTGACAGCATCGGAAGTGAACGTAGCACCCGTGACACCATCCACCTCAACCGTCGATTTCTTGGAAATTTTCTTGCCTTCGTAGAGGGGAACCATTTGCTTCTTCACGCGGGCATTATATTTAGGTGTCTCCTGATTTTTCAACATCACCACCTTGACAATCTTGTTCTTTTTGATATAGATCTCCACGGGGGTTGATTCGATATAACCCTTCACGTCGGCAGCCAACGTTGTGGTGTTGACCACATAAGTTCCGTCCTTTTCCTTACGCATCACATCGTCAGCGTAAACCTGTATGAATGCTGTCATCAG
The DNA here is from genome assembly GCA_946405695.1 of uncultured Prevotellaceae bacterium. Next base: position 7,259 of record CAMJIA010000047.1, read on the forward strand.
CAGCATGCTCAATAATAACTTCTTCATAATCAATCGAATTAATTCCGGCTGCAAAGGTATAAAATAAAAATCAATAACAGTTCATATGTTATGAATAATTTGCAATTTGTATCTTTTTTATTATATTAGCATAAAATATTTGGCTGTTTCATAGATAATGACTACTTTTGTGTATTGCTAACACTTAAAACGCTTATTATATGACAAAAAGAATGACTTTTGCCGCCTTGTTAGCGGTAGCCACTCTGGGGCTGAATGCCCAAAAACCGATGACCGCACCTAAGGGTGGCAAGGCCATCAGTGACGAATTAATCGGTATCTTCTTTGAGGACATCAACAACTGTGCTGATGGTGGTCTCTATGCTGAGCTCATCCAGAATGGTTCGTTCGAGTTCTCACCTGCCGAAAGAGACGGTTGGGGCCCTGGCACAGCCTGGAAGCAGGTTCGTCCAGGACACTCTCTGGGAACCCTGCAGGTTCGTATGGACAATCCCATCCATCCCAACAATCCCACCTACATGCGCCTGCACACCGAACGTGCCAAGGAGTTCTACGACTACAAAGGCTGGAAAGGTTTTGGTTTGGAGAATGGCGGCTATGATGGCATCACGGTAAAGGCTGGTGCGAAGTATGATTTCTCTGCCTTCTTCCGCAATGTTGACAAGACCAAGCAGGTCCGCGTTGTGCTGGCCGTTCCTCAGGGATGGGGAAAAGACCCCAAAGTGCTGGACGAGGCAACCATTACCGTTAGCGACAAGCAGTGGAAGAAATATGGTGCCGTGCTCACCCCCACAGAAGACTGTAAGAATGCCATCCTGCAGCTGCTGGTGCTGAACGTTGGTGACCTGGATGTTGATATGGTATCGCTGATGCCCGAAGACACCTATAAGGGACATGGTCTGCGTCCTGACCTTGCTCAGGCTCTTGCCGACCTGCATCCGAAGTTCATGCGCTTCCCTGGTGGTTGCGTAGTACATGGTGGTGGTGATGGTTTCTGGGACACCTATCGTTGGAAGACTACCATTGGTCCTAAGGAGACCCGTCGTGGTCTGAAGAATACCTGGGGTTACCATCAGAGCATGGGACTGGGTTACTATGAGTATTTCCAGTTCTGCGAAGACCTCGGCATGGAGCCTGTTCCCATTCTGCCCAGCGGTGTCAGCTGTCAGGGTACCAATGGTGGTTGGAACATGTGGCCTACACAGGCTCAGGATGTTGTTCCCATGAGCGAGATGGACGAGTGGGTAGCTGAGGCTATCGACCTCATTGAGTGGGCCAATGGCGACCCTGCAACCAACAAGTGGGCCAAGATGCGTGCTGACGCTGGTCACCCTGCACCCTTCAATCTGAAGTATCTGGGTATCGGTAACGAGGAGAAGATTTCTCCTGAGTTCATCGAGCGCTTCAAGTATATCTACGAGCGTGTCATGAAGGCTCATCCTGAGATTGTCATCGTAGGTACCGCTGGTCCTGGTTCACATCCTGGCAACCCCGACTATGAAGCTGGTTGGAAGTTGGCTGACGAGCTGGCTATGCCACTCCTTGACGAGCACTACTATGAACCACGCGATACTTTCCTGACCATTCGTCAGTATGACAACTATCCCCGTGACCGCAAGACCAAGGTTTACCTGGGTGAGTATGCTGCCAAGGACAAGAAGTTCATTGATGCGCTGGCTGAGGGTCTCTATCTGTTGCATGTCGAGCGCAATGCCGATGTTGTAGCTATGACCTCTTACGCTCCCCTCTTTGCTCGCAAGAACGGTACCCAGTGGAATCCTGACATGATCTACTTCGACAACGAGCGTCCTTACCTGACCTGCAGCTACTATGTTCAGCAGCTCTTTGGTCAGTCAAGTGGTCAGTACTTCTATGGTGACTGCGTACAGTTTGAGGGTGACGAGGCTGGTGTTGTACAGCCCCAGAAGGGTGTGCGCTACGGACAGTCTGTTATTCTTAACGTGAAGACCCGCAAGCTCTATGTCAAGCTGGTGAATGCTACCGACAAGGAGAAAGAGGCCAACATCAACCTGAGCCGTTTCTCACTGAAGAAGAACGCTGTCAAGACTGTGCTTGAGGGTAATGCCAACGACGAGAACAACTTCGACAAGCAGCCTATTGCTCCCAAGCAGGAGACCATCAAGGCAGAAAAGAAATTCGATATTAAACTGAAGCCTTACTCAATGGTTATGCTTGAGTACCAGCTCTAAGCAACTGTCGGACAACAAACCATGCATGCATCACTACGGTCTGAACGAGGCCATAGTGGTGCATCATTATTTTGAAGCGTTCCTTCAAGGAGTCACGATGGTGCTGTGTGGTGTCGCCACCCTCTTCGAAGTTGGCAAGGACAGCATGGGTATTGACCAGCGCCAGCCCCTGACGCTCAGCCTCCTTCATCACACGGATACACCAGTCCACATCTGCAGAATGGCGATACGCTAAATTATAAGGATACTGTTTGGCTATATCCGTGCGGACATAGAATGCCTGATGACACACCAGCATGCCGTGCTTGAATGACTTCCACGACAGCGTCTCTGGTGGGCGATGGGTGCGCAGATGCAGGAAGTTGCCCTCAGCATCGGTAATGGCTGTGTCGCCATAAATCACCGCTGGTGATGGCTGATGGATGAGGGCTGAGGGCTGAGGGCTGATGGCCTTCGCCACCGTCTCAATGGTATCAGGAGCATAGAGTGTGTCGCCAGCATTCAGGAATACCAGATAGTCGCCCGTTGCCTTCTGCAGTCCTTTGTTCATGGCGTCATACAGACCACGGTCTGGCTCTGACTGGATGACCACCTCGTGATGGCTCTCCTGCTGATAGCGCTTGGCAATGGCCAGCGTATCATCCTTCGAGGCACCATCGATAATCAGGTGCTCAATGTCCTGATAGGTCTGACAGGCCACACTGTCCAGCGTGCGCTGCAAGGTGCGTGCAGCATTAAAGGTTATAGTGATGATGGAGACTTTCATAAACTTCCAAATAACGGTTTGCTACACTCTGCTGTGAATAGTTGTGGGCCACCTTCTGCAGACAAGCCTTACGCACAGCCTCGTGGTCAGCCTCATAGAGTGTCCACCAGATGCCCTGTGCCAAGTCCTCACTATTGCGATAGTCAGCCACATAGCCATTCTGCTGGTGGTCTATCTCCTCAGGGATGCCACCTATTCTGAAGCCCACGCTGGGCACACCACACGCCATCGCTTCCATGATGGTGTTGGGCAGGTTCTCCGACAGCGAGGGTAGCACAAACACATCGGCAGCATTATAGATATCGACAATGCGCTGTTCATCATTGACATAGCCCAACGCACAAGTGCGGAAAGGCAACTGTCCCTCTATCTCCTCCGCATGACCACCAAGGATAGCCACGGTGATGTCGTCAGCAATTTCAGCATGTCGCTCTGCCAACAACTGACAGGCCTCCAGCAGATAGTCCATCCCTTTATTACGATTGGTCACACGCTGCGAGGCAAACAAGATGATGTGTCCCTCTGTGGGCAGACCTACTCGCTGACGGGCCTGCTGCTGATCCTTGGGAGCATAGACGTGCGTGTCAATAGCATTCGGAATATTGACCACCCTTTGCCCCTTCAGCAACCCACTCTTCTGAGCCTCCCCAGCCAGCCACTGACTACATGCCACAAAGGTTATCTCCCGATCACTCAGCATCCTCTGCTTGCGCTTCCACACCTGTGTTGACAGGTCGTTGTCACTACCTCCACCAGGCAACAGTCGGCAATGGCCACACTGCGTCTCAAAGTTTCTACAGTCCAGTGTCAAGTGGCAGATGGCAGTAGCGGGCCAGATGTCGTGCATGGTCCACACCACAGGTTTCCCAGTATCCAGTATCTTGCGAATAACCTTCAGCGACAGCATGCCCTGGTTAATCCAGTGCAGATGAATGACGTCAGCCTCCTGAAACTCCGGCAACTGCGTAATGTCTGCACCACAGTTGGCAATATCCACCTCAAACAAGTGCTCACGCTTCAGGTGCAGCCTCAGCCACACCACCAGACGTTCCCACAGGAAGCACCACTGCATGCGCTTCTGGCCAGGCACCGCTGCCACAGTCAGACAGTCTGTCTCCTTGTCGCGCACCAGCATCTTCGCCTTCACACCATTGTTGTTCAGCGCCTCCATCAGCCTGCTGGCAGCCACTGCAGCGCCACCCGTCCTCTCACTTGTATTGACTATCAGTACTCGCATAATACTGCAAAGGTACGAATAAGTGAGAACAATACAAAACAAAAATGCCATTTTTTGTTTTTATTGTCGAACGAGAGTCCCTTCTCCAAGGGAGAAAGGTACGGACTTTCTCCTTAACTTCCAAATATCTTGGCGATAATTTGCCGAAACTGCAACCTGAACAAAGTTGCATTTCAAAGTTTGAAATGTATGTTCCACGCCCTGAAACATATGTCCCACGACGTGGAACATACATCCCACGACCTGGGATATAAATTTCTTAGTATAGAAAAACCATTTATTCCGTGAGACAGTTAGGCTATTGAGCGATAACCTCTTGTTATTTATCAATAACCCAGCCTTCTCGTGCAAGAAAGCTGGGTTATGAAATTGGTGACTCCAATTAGTCCTGTCTGCATTGATGGTTGAAGAAAGTGGATCATCCAGAACCGCATTCTATGGTAAATTCCAAACATATTATGCGATTTAACTATATAT
>CAMJIA010000048.1 GCA_946405695.1 uncultured Prevotellaceae bacterium
CCTGAATTCGTGGACTTCTGCTATGGTGGCGAGGTTGGATGTACTGCCTATACCCTACCCGTCAACAAACCCCTTTCCCTGGAATTCCGTGGTCAGCACTATGATTATCAGCTGTTAGAGCTGGCCCTCTACCTCATGCCTCAGCAAATGGTGCTCTTCTCCGTGAAGATCAGCCAAGAGGCTGACGACCTGAATGCTTTTACGGCTACCCTGTTCTCGTTGCGAGCCATTGACTACTACGCACCAGACGTACACCAGTCATTCATCGATGCTGCCATCAATCCCCTGAAAGCAGCCTACCAACAGCTGACAGGCAACACACCAGACAGTCTGTCTGCCCTCGTAGAGAATGGCAACAAGCTACGCGTCTATCAAGTCATCAACACCACCGACACAACCCTTCGCCCTGAGAGCGACGAAGCCCGCTCCACATTGCTTTACCAGTTGGGCACACTTTCGAAAGTCACCAAAGACGAAGAATCAGACGAATACAGTGTGGCGCCAGAATACCTGCAACGCATCATGGAAGAGAACCGCATCTCCGTATTCCGCAACTGGGATGCGCTGGCCTTGATGGACACCTTCACCATGCATGCCTACGGAGCCTCCCCAGGCATCATCGACAATTGGCAGGGCACCTATTTCCGCATGATTTACCTGCATGCCCTGTTCCAGAAGTGTTACCTCTTCAACCTCAACGCCCGCTTCCGCCAGTCGCTTCGCAAGTCATTGTCTCCCTTTGCCCGTCTGCGCGGACTCCTCAACGCCAGCAATTCTGAGATTGGCGAGTTGACAGAAGAGTATGAGCAGTTTGAGCGCTGGTGCTGCTTCCATAAGATTTCCTATAACTTCCTGCCGCTGGAACTCAACGAGGCCATGGACAAAGGACTGGAGATTCACGAGGAGCAAGAGCAGTTGGCTGGCATCCTTGAGAAGGAGAAGAACCGTCGTGATGCAGCCAACGACAAGATGGTCAACACGTTACTGTTCTGTCTGTCCATACTCACACTGGCTTCCGCCATCTGGGACCTCACCTGTCTGTTAGACCAGATGTATCCCTACTCAGACTATCTGGGCAGCACAATTCTTGGATACCGCACAGTAACCTTGTTGGTACTGCTCCTGCTGGGTGGTGTATTATACCTGCTGTTTCACCGCAAGAAAAAGTAAGCCATGCTACTCAACGACTATAACGTCCAAGACGCTGAGAGATACGAAGCGGTCATCGCCAATGCCATCGAGCATCTGCCATTCACCCTATCGTACCCCATCCGCCAGCAACAGCAAGCAGTGAAGGACCAGCGCTATGGGCAGGCCATGAACCACCTGCTCGACTTCTTTGAGATATCAACACCGTTCTGTTCCTTCCTCTTCCTACGCCTGCTGCAGGGAGAGATGGACACGAAACCTGCCATACGACCTGTGCTGGAGACCTTCGTCAACCGTATTGACCAGAAGCGTCCCTTGTCGTTTGGCGACTGGCAGAACGACTTGCTAACACCCTTGCTAGCTGCCGCGCAGAAGTCATTAGAAGAGCATCCGCTGACCCAGAGTTTCTCAGCCCATATCTACGTTAAACGCAAGAACATACTGTTGGGTAGCAAGTCTGAGCCAAGCATCGTACAGATACGCAACGAATATAGAGGACACAGCACGACACTGTCAGAGGAAATCTATGCCGAAGTGGTACGCTCGCTGGAACCTCGTATGCTCCGCATGCTGCAAGCCTTGGAACCGTTATGCCATTGTCGCTACGACATCCGCGAAGGATGTTACGGCATTCAGGGAGACCACATCGACATCGACCTCTTCCCATTGGTCTTCGTCAACGACAAGGACTACCGCTACGTCTTCCACACCCTGAAGGACGAGCAGGCTTGCTATCTCTCGTCGAACGAGAATGCGCTGTCTTACATTTCCTACGACATGAACAGCGCCATAGACCACGACCTGCAACACATCGTCCCATCGTTCGACATCGCTAAAGACTTGAACTGGAACGAGATACGCCAATATATGCAACGCCAGTCGGCCATCTACCTGCAACGTGTCTATGCTGAAAAGAAATACAACCAGGAGCTCTTCGTCGAACGTCAGCAACTGACCAATGTGCTCCATCGCTTCTGGGACAGCACGTCAACACTATTTCCCCTTGTCGGTGAAGCCGGTCAGGGCAAGACCAATCAGCTCTCTTACTGGACCGAGCAGCTCATCGCAGCTGATGAGCCAGTGCTTATCTTCAATGCCTCTGACTTCGTGGCAGCCACCCTTGACAACACCCTGAAACAGCTTTTCGGCTTTAACCTGCGCAAGGACATCAGTAGGCTGACAGACAACATCCATGCCAAGGCCGAAGAGGCTGGACACGATGTCTATATCTTCTTCGATGCCCTGAACGAGTGTCTGAAATATGCCGATGAAGAAGCTTCGGCAGAAGGTCCATTGGCCCTCTACCAAGCCATCTGCCGCCTATTTATCAACGAGCGCTACCCACGTTTCAAGGTTTTATTTACTTGTCGCGTCTTCACATGGAAGAATGTCGTGCTTCCCATGGTTGGCGAAGAGCGCATGCTATCCTTCAATACTGATTCAGAAGATGCCAAGGTGCGAGGTTTCAACCAGGAAGAAACCCAACGCGCCTATGAAATCTACCAACAGCTCTACCAGATGCACACGCCGTTCAGCGAACTGGACCGTCGCGTAACACTGCGTCTGAAAGACCCCCTGACACTGAAATTCACCGCAGGCATCTTCCTCGGACGCGACCTCGACAGCAGTCCCAACAGTTATACATCGCTGGCCCTTTACCAACAGATTGCCGAAGGCATCAGCAACTCCTACGCAGGAAATCGACAGAACGACATCATCGGGATGGTGGGCGACTACCTGCTGGACAGCTATCTGCGAGGCGAAGCCATCGACGGCATAGCGGTAGCGGAGCTGAAAGGCGCTCTCGACGACCCCTCATCGCCGCTCTATCCACTAGCCTCACTCATCTATAAGAAAGACGGTATCAGTATCGCCTTTGCCGAATTGCTCAATAAAGCCGAGCGACCAATCCTCAAGGAGGTCACACGCCGGACTATCCGTGGCGAGGAGCGCTACATACAGTTCATCTACGAACGCTACCTGGAATATGTGCTCAGCTGCGCCTTCCTGCGCCGTCAGCAGGACAGCACCATCAATGCCCAGACATTTGTCGACGCCCTACACCAGGGAAGGAGCAATGTGGTGTTCATCGGCACCATGCGCAATGCCCTACTCCAACACTGTCTGAAAACAGGATCGTTTGACATCATCATAGATTTGGAAGCACAATGGGGCGAGGACTATGCCGTGATGTCGCTGGTCAACGAAAGCATCAACACCCTCATCACCGAGAACTACGAAGACGAGTTGTTTGCCTTCATGAACCAAATCATGGAGATTCAGGACGACAACGAAGCCAGCATCCTACGCTTGCGCAAACTGGCAGCGGTAAGCATTGTGAACGGCATACTGCTGACCGACTACTTCAACGAGCAACTTTACCACCACGATGCGCTGGCACTGCTGTGGAAGATAATGGCAGACCCCATCTACGACGTACGCAACGATGCCTGCATGTATTCGTACTACCTGTCGAACAACCACCACACACTGGACTATACCCCTCTTCGCGAGAACCTTACCGTTCGTATCGTCAAGGAGATGTATGCCAATATCAAGCGCCACAACCTCATCTACAACATGGTGTCGAAGAAAGCACGTACACTGGCGCTATTCAATGTAGAGACAGCATCGCGTCTGGCCGTACTGATGATTATCGACAGCACGCTACGACGCAAGAAAGAAGGCGACGACGGCATCGTCAGCGACATGATGGCCGAGATACGTTCCATCTTCAACTACCTGACTGCCAACCTTATGCTGATACGTCTGTTCATGCCGCTGTTCCAGATAGCCATGCGCCGACAGGTCACCTTCCAGTCGGACTATGTCAACAACGCCATGGAATACCAGACATTCTGGCAACCAGACACTTTCCGCGACCACGAATACCAAGGTTGCAAGTGGCAGCCGGCAATGGTCAAGGAAGCCATGAGTTTCTGTCACCACCATGCGCGTTACGGCAACGACAACTCGTCAGCAGCATGTAAGGCAGAGGAAGAGCGCTGGCGCCAGTTGCAGCCCTTTGTGCTGTCAGCGTACAAGACGGGCGACTCATTCAGCCTCTTCGTCCTTGAGCGCATGATGATTATCATGGGCGTTTCCGACTGGAGAAACATAGAACCTATCGTCACTACGTTCTTCTCGGACGAGTTCCGCCAGACACCATGGTTTGACTATTGCCGCATGTCGATGCTCTACGTGCTCTACCAGATTGCCTCGCAGAAACGAGTTGTCAACAGGCAACTCCTCGACATCTACGCCCGTGAGGCAGAAGAGTGGACACAGACATGTCGCGGACTCTTCGTAGGACGTCGCAGCAAGGAAGCCAATGCCATTGGCAAGTACAAGCGTAACATCATGAGTTGGTATGCTGCCGTATATGTCGCCTACGCAGGCGACGGACAGACATTGGAGGGTGACGAACGTGCCGTTCCCGTTTTCTACCAACTCATTGAGAAAGCTTTTGCCGACCACGATAAAGAGCTGCTCATCCACCTGATAGAGAACATCCAGGAACTGATAGCAGACATGGGCTACATACAGACCGCCCTGCCCCTGCTGAAAAATATCCTTGAACGGCTGGATACGCAGGCAACCATCGATGCCATAGATGCCATCAACCTGGAGCGTGGCGGCGTATATCAGTACGACATCGTTAAGCTGATAGGTAATGTGCTGAGTACCGCCAAGCACTACTTCCCCACAGAGATTGACGCATTCATCCAGAAGGAAGTCATCGGACTCAGTTTCCCTGGTGCCAAGACCTATCGAGAGGATGTGCTGAACTACCACCCCAGCGGCGAATCACTGCAAGACGTGCTGACCCACAAGTTCGGCAACTTCCTGATATACTCACTACTCAACGTAGAAGCCATCGACAACTTCGCCGTCGAGGCTATCGAGGCGTCAACCAGTGCCAGCAACTCGTTTGCATGGTATGAGCAGTGCGTCAGGGTACTTGTCAAACATCTCTTCAACAAAAAGCTATGAAGAAAAAAATACTCATATACACTGTTTGCGCACTGGTGACCGTCATACTCTATCTGCTGAGTCCCTTCATCCCTGCGTTTTTCTATTCTGAACAATATGCAACAAAAAATACAGACCATATGATTATCATCGGACATCGCGGAGGTGCTTCATTAGCACCCGAGAACACACTCGCCTGCTATCGTAAAGGCATCGAGGCAGGAGCAGACATGATAGAGATTGACATCCACCTGACTCGCGACGGACACGTCGTGGTGTGTCACGACCAAAGCGTAGATCGCACCACCGATGGTCAAGGGCTCATCCGGGAGCTGACGCTCGACGAGATACGCCAGCTACACATTGTTGACCGCAATGGTCAACAGACAAATGAGCGCATACCCACCTTGGAGGAGGTCTTCCAACTATTCCAGGAGGTGCGCAGCAATGGCAATCCCTGTAAGTTGCTCGTTGAGATTAAGCGCACACGCAACATCTATCAAGGATTAGAGGAGAAATTGTTGGAGCAAATATACCAGAACAACGCTCGCGAGTGGGTCACCGTGCAGTCGTTCAACGACTTTGCCCTGGAACACATCCATGAGCTCGACCCTTCCATACGCCTGGAGAAGTTGCTCTTCTGCAAACTGCCTTTGCTGCCACTTATCATTGACGGCTATCACATCAGTAGTTTCTCTTACGAAAAATACAGCTACGTCCGCTCCTTCAACTTCCAGTATCATGGCATCTGGCGCTCCCTGCTCGACGATCTCCATGACCACGGCAAGGAGGTGAAGCTATGGACGCTTGAAGACCTCAACGCTCCAGCCCTCGATGTTGACGGTATCATCACCAACTGTCCCGACATCTGGGTAGAGCACCGGAAAAACAAAGCACGGGGTGAGTAATTCATACCGTGCTTTTTGTTTACAAAACATAAAAAATATCCTTTTATAATATATTTTACTTAATAAAAGGTAGAAAATTGCTCAAAATTCGGGAATTGTGCGTAACTTTGCACGGAATTTTGGAAAAAAGACTCATTGAGATGAAACAGATAAAGACAACATACCTGCTAATAGCCATACTCTTAGGCAGTCTGGCAGCATGTAGCAAGTTGGACGATACGGAGGTAACACTCTATGACGATGCCGCCATCACCTCCTTTACGCTGGGCACGGTAAATCGCTATGTCAACGGTGTAAAGAGCACCTTTGACGGTAGCGGATACCTCTTTCACATTGATCAGATTAGCCGTACGATCTACAATACAGACTCACTGCCCATCGGTTCAGATGCAGCCCATATCATCTGCAGACTAACGACCTACAACAATAGTCAGGCCTACCTCATCAGTACCGACGGCGCAACGATGAAGTATCACACGACCAGCGACAGCGTGGACTTCACCACGCCTCGCATCTTCCGTGTCTTTGCCAGCAGCGGTGCCGGTTATACCGACTTTACCGTGAAGGTCAACGTACACAAGGAGAGCCCCGACTCTTTCGTATGGAAGAAGATGGCTGACATCCCTGTGATGACAGGTCTTCGCACCATCATGTTCAACGACCGTCTCTACGTCTTTGGCAACGAAGGGGCTACGACCACGGCCTATACCACAGACGACGGCAGTGCATGGACCCCTGTCACACTGCCGGCCACAACCGATGCAGACAGTTGGGCGAACGCTGTAGCCACCATCGACTCACTCTACATCATGTGTGGTACGAAGGTGTATCGCACCCAGGACTTTACCACATGGGACGAGGACAATAGTGACATCATGGACGAGACCGGCATCGAGCAACTGATTGGTGCCAGCAGTCAGGAGATATATGCACTGTCTACCAGCGGTATGCTGATGACAAAATACTGCGGCAATCTCGGCTTGGGTATGTGGATACCGGCAGACTTCGAGAGCGACGTCAATGCCGAAGACCTGCCCATCGCCGACTATACCTTCACCAGCTATCCGATGGCATATGCCGACAGCACCGACTACGTCGTGATGGGTGGCACCAAGCAGATCGGCGACGAATGGCACGGACGCGTCTGGCGTCGTATCGTAGACTATAGCGAACAGGGTATCCTCAGCGAGCTGAAGAAGCTCATTGAACAGGCAGAATCAGGCAGCGAGACCATCAGTTCCAGCTGGATACGTCAATGGACATACATCGACCGCACGAGTAACAGACTCTACGAACTGCCGGCACTGAAGAACCTGCAGTTGGTTTACTATGGCGACGAACTGCTGGCCTTTGGCGGTCAGTCGTATGACAACGAGATAGCACCGCTGTCGGCCTTCTGGCGCAGTCGCGACAACGGCATCACCTGGAAGCAAGACGTGCGCTACACAATGCCTCCGATAGACGGTACAACCGAGTTCAACAACGCAGCGACCAGTTTCTCGGCAGCTGCCGACAATGAAGGAAATATCTGGATTGTCAGCGCAGGCACTGGCGAAGTATGGCGCGGCAGACTGAACAGAGTAGCATGGGAGCAGTAGCGCTACGCTAGTGAATAGTGAAGAGTGAATAACGAAGAGTGAAAAATGAAGAGTGTCATGAAGAAACGGTTATACGTAGTAACGATACTATTCACTATTCACTGTTCACTATTCGTTAGCCACGCAGTGGCGCAGACAGAGCCGGAATACCGACTGGAGGTCGGTGGAGGCATCGGTATGGTGTCCTATGAGGGTGACTTCAACGGTAACATCTTCAAGAATGCACAGCCTATGTTCTCGCTGCTGGCGAAATATCGGTTCAACCCACGCATGGCACTGGCCATGAATATCAGCTACGGCTCGCTGAAAGGTTCGGCAAAAGACGTTTCGTCGTATGTGCCGGAGGAATGGGCCGACTACGACTTCAAGACCAACATCGGCGATGTGGGATTACGGCTGGAATGTAATTTCTGGCCCTTTGGAACAGGAATGGAATATCGTGGAGCCCAACGGCTCACACCATATATATTTATAGGTTTGGGAACGACCGTCTTCAAGACCGACGAGACGCGGCTGACCATGAACATGCCTATCGGCATAGGTGTGAAGTATAAAGCTGCCAACCGTGTGAACATGGCGTTGGAATGGGCTATGCACTTCTCCAACAGCGACCGTCTGGACGGTGTCTCCGACCCCTATGGCATCAAGAGTTCCGGACTCTTCAAGAATACCGACTGCTACAGTCAACTGCGGCTGTCAGTCACTTACGATTTATGGGCGAAATGTAAAACTTGTCACAATGATAGAGACTAACAACATCCCCCAGCATATTGCCATCATCATGGACGGCAACGGACGCTGGGCCAACGAACGAGGCAAAGAGCGCAGCTACGGTCACCAGGCTGGTGTAGAAGCTGTGCGCAAGATTACGGCTGAATGTACCCGTCTGGGTGTCAAATACCTGACACTCTACACGTTCTCCACTGAGAACTGGGGACGTCCTGCCGACGAAGTAGCCGCCCTGATGGGATTGGTGCTGAGTTCGCTGGAAGACGAGATATTCATGAAGAATAATGTGCGCTTCCGTGTCATAGGCGACATGAAACGTCTGCCAGAACCCGTACAGCAAAAGTTGCGCGAGACAGAGGAGCACACTGCCAAGAACGACGCCATGACCATGGTCGTAGCGCTGAGCTACAGTAGCCGCTGGGAGATTACCGAGGCCGTTCGCCAGATGATTCAGGAAGGTGTTCAGGACATTACCGAAGAGACCATCAGCCAACACCTGACCACCAACTTCATGCCCGACCCCGACCTGCTCATTCGCACTGGCGGAGAACTGCGCATCTCGAACTACCTGCTGTGGCAGATAGCCTATTCGGAGCTGTACTTCTGCGACACCTACTGGCCCGACTTCGACGAAGCCGCCCTACACACGGCCATCGAGAGCTACCAGAAGCGCCAGCGCCGTTACGGAAAGACTGAAGAACAAGTGGAAGCGGCCGAAGGCCTAAATGATAATTGTTAATTGATAATTGATAAAGAAAAATAAGAATAGCTAAATGAATATGAGAAAAACATATCTGATAAAAGGATGGATGATAAGTTTATCATTTATCATTTGTCATTTATCATTTAGCGTAAGCGCAACAGCCCAGGACATCATCATCAATCCAGACATTTCTTATGCCGGTACGCCACGCCAACTGGAAATTGGCGGACTGACCGTCAAAGGTGTTGAAGGCTATGAGGACTACGTGCTGACAGGACTGTCAGGACTGTCTGTCGGACAGGTCATCGATGTGCCAGGCCAAGACATTACGGAAGCTATCAAGCGTTACTGGAAGCATGGTTTGTTCTCAAAGGTGGCCATTTCTGCCGATTCCATCGTAGGTGACAAGGTGTATCTCTGCATCCATCTGGCCACTCGTCCGCGTGTCAGTACCATCAACTACTATGGTCTGAAGAAGTCAGAGAGGGAGGACATGGAGTCTAAGCTGGGTATCATGAAGGGTAGTCAGATTACGCCCAACATGATAGACCGTGCGAAGATCCTGGCCAAGAAATACTTCGATGACAAGGGCTATAACAATGCCGAGATAGAGATTACCCAGCGCGACGACGTGACGGGAAAGAACGAGGTAATCCTCGACGTCTCTGTTGACAAGAAGTCGAAGATGAAGGTCAAGGAGATTGTTTTCGACGGTAACAATAAGCTGTCGAAGAGTAAAATTACGGGTTCGCTGTTCAAGAAGGGTGCTTTTGGCAAGATCAACGAGGTCAACAAGTTCAAGAACATGTTCAAGGCCAAGAAGTTCACGCCAGAGCGCTACGACGAAGCCAAGACAATGCTTATTGAAAAGTATAACGAGCTGGGCTATCGCGACGCCACCATCTTGGAAGACTCTGTATGGACCGTTGACGAGAAGCACGTCAATGTCTATGTGAAGGTTGACGAGGGTGAGAAATACTACATCCGTAACATCACATGGGTGGGTAATACCGTGGTCACCACCGATTACCTGAACAGGGCGCTGGGCATGCAGAAAGGCGATGTCTATAACCAGAAGCTGATGAACAAGCGACTGAAGGAGGACGAAGATGCCGTAGGTAACTACTATTGGAACAACGGTTACCTGTTCTATCAACTGGAGCCTACCGAGGTGAACATCGTGGGCGACAGCATCGATCTGGAAATGCGTATCCAAGAAGGCACACAGGCCCATATCAGCCACGTCCGCATCTTCGGTAACGACCGACTGTACGAGGAAGTGGTACGCCGTGAGTTGCGCACCAAGCCTGGTGACCTCTTCTCGAAGGATGCCATCCAGCGTTCTGCTCGTGAGATTGCCTCAACAGGTTTCTTCGATCCTGAGAAGGTCAATCCTGACATCAAGCCTAACTACGACGACGGTACCGTAGACATCAACTGGGAACTGGAGCAGAAATCCAACGACCAGCTGGAGTTCTCATTGGGTTGGGGACAGACAGGTATCATCGGACGTATTGGTATCAAGCTGAATAACTTCTCCATGCGTAACCTCTTCGGTAAGAACAAGATGCACCGTGGCATCATGCCTATCGGTGATGGTGAGCAGGTGTCGCTGTCGTTCCAGTCGAACGGTACCTACTATAGTTCTGTATCGGCAGGCTACTCTACCGGATGGTTTGGCGGAAAGCGTCCTAACGCTTTGAGCATCAGCGCTTTCTACTCTAAGCAGAGTGATATCTCCAGCACCTACCGTAACTCGGCATGGATGAACAACTACTACAGCTACTATGGAGGTTACGGCTCGTACAACAGTGGTTACTACGACTACACATCTTATATGGATGAGGATAAATACATCAAACTGTTTGGTGTAAGCCTCGGTTGGGGTAAGCGTCTGCGCTGGCCTGACGACTACTTCCAGTTGTCAACACAGTTGGCCTACACCCGCTATATGCTGCGTGACTGGAGCTACTTCCTCGTCTCCAACGGTAACTGTAACAACATCAACCTGGGTGTGACTCTGTCACGTACCTCAACGGACAACCAGCTGTTCCCACGTCGTGGTTCAGAGTTCATGATGCAGGTAACCCTGACGCCACCCTGGTCACTCTTCAATGGCAAGGACTATGCTAACCTGGCCACCGCAGAGACCTATGCGAAGAATGTCGACCAGTATAATGCAGAGTTGCAGGAGAAATACCGCTGGATAGAATACCATAAGTGGAAGTTCAAGACTAAGACCTATACCGCCCTGACGGAAGGTCAGAAGTGTCTGGTGCTGATGACCCGCGTAGAACTCGGTCTGCTGGGCTCTTACAACAAGTACAACAAGTCACCGTTTGAGACCTTCTACGTCGGTGGTGACGGTATGAGCGGCTACAGCTCCAGCTATGCTGAGGAGACCATCGGTCTGCGTGGTTACGAGAACGGTTCACTGACGCCCTATCGTGCAGAAGGCTACGCCTACGACCGCTTTACGCTGGAGTTGCGCTATCCTATCCTGCTGGGCAACACGACCATCTACGGTCTGGGCTTCCTGGAAGGTGGTAACGCATGGACAGAGACCAAGAACTTCAATCCCTTCGACATCAAGCGTTCTGCCGGTATCGGCGTGCGTATCTTCCTGCCAATGGTGGGTCTGATGGGTATCGACTGGGCCTACGGCTTCGACAAGCCCTACTACACCAGTACAGCGAAGGGTGGCAGCCAGTTCCACTTCATCCTGGGACAGGAGTTCT
>CAMJIA010000049.1 GCA_946405695.1 uncultured Prevotellaceae bacterium
CCGTCAGCAACTGCTTCAACGACACACGCAACATCTTACGGCGCTGGTTGAACACCGTCTTCACCACACGCTTGAAGAGCTGTTCGTCGCATCCCAGATGCTCTACCTCGTTGCGCGTCATGCGGATGACAGCACTCTGCACCTTGGGAGGTGGATTAAACACGCTGGGCTCTACAGTAAACAAGTACTCCACATTGTACCACGCCTGAATCAATACCGACAGAATTCCATACTGCTTATTGCCAGGCTTGGCAGCCATGCGCACGGCCACCTCGTGCTGTATCATACCCGTACAACAAGGTATGAGGTCGCGATTGTCAAGCATCTTGAAGAATATCTGCGACGAGATGTCATAAGGATAATTGCCCGTCAGCACAAACTGCTGACCACCAAACACCTCGTTCAAGTCCATCCGCAGGAAATCTGCGCCAAGGATGTTTTCGCGCAGTTTAGGAAAGTGCTCGTTCAGGTACGCCACGCTCTCGCGGTCTATCTCCACCACCTTCAGCGGCCGGGGTTTCTCCACCAGATACTGCGTCATCACACCCATACCTGGACCCACCTCCAGAACGGGCAGGTCACTATATGGTTCATCCACCGTATCGGCTATGCGCTTGGCTATCGATAGGTCAGTCAGGAAGTGCTGACCCAGATTTTTCTTCGGACGTACTTGTTTCATGGTGACAAAGGTACAAAGAAGTGAGCAAAACGCCAAACAAATAACAAAAAAACCGCAAACTCACGTCTGCGGCTTCTGATTATTTCTCTCAAATTTTCGTTTTTTACTTTGTTAAAACATTTGCGTGTTTGCAAATGTACATAGCCTCGAGGGCTGCGGCGGCCTCAACGGCCAGTGAAATCATTGTTAACATCATAATCGTTACCCTTTCTTAATCTTTAAATTGTTAATCCTAAAAACTTTCTTTTTTACCTCACTGAGGTACCTATTATTTTCCTTTTGACGATGCAAAGTTACGAACTTTCTGCAAATGTTGTATCACTTTATGAGCGTTTTCTGACAAAAACAGCGTTTTATTTGACGTCCGTCAACAATTTGCCGCTTTCATTGACGTATATCAAAAATAATTTGTAAATTTGCAAGCGCAATGAAGACAAGCAGCGTAATAATGAAGGTTCTGATGCCCTTGGTACTGGGCGCAGCGATACTCTACTGGATGTATCGCGGCGAGGACTGGCAGCAGATTCGCCACGTCATGACCGACGAGATGGACTGGACGTGGATGCTCTTGTCGTTCCCCTTCGGCATACTGGCCCAGATGTTCCGAGGCTGGCGCTGGCGCCAGACGCTGGAGCCCGTAGGTGAGCACCCTCGCATGTCCACCAGCATCCACAGCATCTTCCTCAGCTATGCCGCTTCGCTGGTCATTCCCCGTGTGGGAGAGTTCACACGCTGTGGTGTCTTGAAGCGCTACGACGACGTATCGTTCCCCAAGGCTTTGGGCACCGTCGTCACCGAGCGAGCCATTGATTCCCTACTTGTTATGAGCATCACCGCTATCGTCATCCTGCTGGAGATGAGTACCTTCGGCACCTTCTTCCGCAAGACGGGCACCAATCTCCACGACATCCTCTACGGATTCTCGTGGGCAGGCTACCTCGTCGTAGCCATCTGTGGCGTCGCCATGCTCATCCTGCTCCACTTCCTGTTGTACAAACTTTCTATATATGATAAGGTACGCGCAACGCTCAGCGGCATCTGGCAAGGTATCATCTCGTTGAAGGACGTCAAGAACATTCCTCTCTTTACCTTCTTCACCCTTGGCATCTGGCTCAGCTACTTCCTGCACTACTATCTGACGTTCTTCTGCTTCGATTTCACTGCCGACCTTGGACTAGGCTGTGCGCTGGTAACCTTCATCGTCGGCTCCATCGCTGTGATCGTGCCCACCCCTAACGGTGCAGGTCCCTGGCACTTTGCCGTCAAGACCATGCTTATACTCTATGGTGTGCAGGACGAGCACGCCCTCTACTTCGTTCTCATCGTCCACACCGTCCAGACCATGCTCGTCGTTGCCCTCGGCATCTACGCATGGCTGGCGCTAAACTTCACGAAAGTTAAATCAAACCTTTAAAATATCAACATTATGTCAGAGATTAAGAACCTAAATCCACAGTGCATCTGGAAGAACTTCTACGCACTGACACAGGTGCCACGTCCCAGTGGACACTTAGAGAAAATCCAACAGTTCCTGCTCGACTTCGGTAAGCAGGCTGGCGTATATGCTGTGAAAGACCCTGCAGGAAATATCCACTTCCGCAAGCCCGCCACACCAGGCATGGAGAACAAGAAGGGCATCATCCTGCAGGCCCACATGGACATGGTGCCGCAGAAGACGCCAGAGTCAACACATAACTTCGAGACAGACCCCATAGAACCATGGATTGATGGCGAGTGGGTGAAGGCCAAGGGAACTACGCTGGGTGCCGACAATGGTCTAGGCGTTGCTGCCATCATGGCCATCATGGAGGACAAGACCTTGAAGCACGGCCCGATCGACGCCCTAATAACGCGTGACGAAGAGACGGGTATGTTTGGTGCCAACGAACTGCCTGAGGGCGAGCTGCAGGGTGACATCCTGATGAACCTGGACTCCGAGCATTGGGGTAAGTTCGTCATTGGAAGTGCTGGTGGCATTGATGTTACCGCTACGCTGGACTATCAGGAGGTGGACACCGACGCTGAGGATGCTGCCGTGAAAGTAACGGTGAAGAATCTGCGCGGTGGTCACTCAGGACTGGAAATCAACGAAGGGCGTGGCAATGCCAACAAGTTGCTGGTACAGGTAGTCCGCGAAGCCATCGCAG
This sequence comes from uncultured Prevotellaceae bacterium, assembly GCA_946405695.1. Next base: position 2,827 of record CAMJIA010000049.1, read on the forward strand.
AGACGGAGGCTCGTCTAGCCAGCTGGAACGGTGGCAACATGCGCAACGCCATTCCGTTCAAGGCAGAGGCTGTGCTGACATTGCCCAAAGAGAATATCGCTGCACTGAAGGAGATAGCCAATGACTGGCAGGAAACTTTCAACGACGAGTTCAAGCTGATAGAGCCACAGGGCATCGAGGTGCTCGTTGAGGAAGTGGCAACACCCGCCAAGGAAGTGCCCGTAGAGATTCAGGACAATCTGGTGGATGCCATCTTCGCCTGTCACGACGGTGTTATCCGCTTCATTCCCGCCTACCCCAGCGTAGTAGAGACCTCGTCGAACCTCGCCATCATTAACATCGGTGAGGGCAAGGCAAGCATCAAGATTCTGGCACGCAGTAGCCGTGAGGACATGAAGGACTACGTGGTGACCATGCTGGAGAGCTGCTTCTCGATGGCAGGCATGAAGGTAGAGACCGCAGGAAGCTATGGTGGCTGGGATCCCAACCCCGACAGCGAAATCCTACACCTCTTATTAAAAGAGTACAAGGAGCTGTTTGGCAAGGACGGCATCATCCAGGTAGACCATGCAGGACTGGAGTGCTCCGTCATTTTGGGCAAGTATCCCAGGCTGGACGTTGTCAGCCTCGGACCTACGATGAAGTCGCCCCACACCACTACTGAGCGTGCGCTCATCGAAACAGTTGCACCCTTCTGGGAACTGCTGAAGAAGACCCTCGAGGACGTGCCTGAGAAGTAAAAAAACAAAAGGCAAATATAAAAAACGTGGATTTGTTTGGCAAATCTACGTTTTTTTTTTACCTTTGCAGCGTCAAACAAATAAAACAACAAAAATTATGGACGATTACCCGGCGGATACTTGTAACAAGTAAGGCGGGGGATAGCAGGCAAAGCCGCTAATCCCTTTGCCGCGAGAATTATCAATTGTCACTATCAATTGTCAATTAATTGAAGGATTAGCACAATGAAGACCTATTGGAACACCCAAGGTGGACTCAGCCAACTCAAGGAGTGGCAGTCTAATTGTTGGATACAGGTGACGTGTCCAACAGAGGAAGACCAGCAGATGCTGGAGGAGAAGTTCAATATTCCCGACTACTTCATGTCGGACATCAGCGATACTGACGAGCGTGCACGTTATGAATATGATGACGGCTGGATGCTCATCATCCTGCGCATCCCTTATGTTAAAGAGGTACGCTCGCGCACGCCATATACGACGGTACCCTTGGGTATCATCCACAAGCGCGATGTCACCATCACTGTCTGCTACTATGAAACAAACATGATGATTGACTTCGTATCGTACCAGCAGAAGCGTGGTGTGGGCTTCACCGACCATGTGGACATGATTTTCCGTCTGTTCCTGTCGAGTGCCGTATGGTACCTGAAGCGACTGAAACAGATCAGCATGCTCATCGACAAGGCCAAGCGCAATCTGGACCGCGAGGTGAATAACGAGAGTCTGATAGGACTGTCACGCCTGCAAGACTCGCTGACGTACTTCAACACCTCCATTCGTGGTAACGAGGTACTGCTGTCGAAGTTGAAGTTCAAGCTGCAGATTGACGAATTGGACGCCGACCTCATCGAAGACGTCAACATCGAGATGACACAGGCCCGTGAGACAACGAGCATCTATTCGAACATTCTGGAGTCGACGATGGATACCTACCAGTCGATTATCAACAACAACATGAACACCATCATGCGTACGCTGACAAGTGTGACCATCATTCTCATGTTACCCACGCTGGTAGCCTCGTTCTTCGGTATGAATCTGGTCAACGGCATGGAGTCGAGTCCCATCGGTTTTATCATCGCCATACTCATTTCCGTGCTCATTTCGGTGGCTTCCTGGTTCCTTTTCAGGCGCAAAAGACTCATTTAATGAACTTTTTTGGAAAAAAATTAGGTGGTTTCAGAATTATTTACTAATTTTGAAGCCTAATTTTGTGTACACTAACCGTATCATTCACTAAAATTTATGATGATGGACTCTCAAGAAAAGGCTCTCACAGAAGAGCAGGTTGCAGAACAAAACGTTGAACAAGACGTAGTAGAAAACACTGAAAACGCTGAAAGCACAGAGATTGCCGAAGAAGCACAGGTTGCTGAAAGTGTAGAGGTTGCTGAAGAAGCAGAGGTTATCGAACGGAAGCAGTATGACTCCAAGAAAGAAGTCCTGGAGCGCGTACGTGAGATAGCTCATAACGAGGAGGCTCCTCAGAAAGACGAGGTAGACTACCTGAAGACTGTTTTCTACAAGTTACACATTGCCGAGCGCGAAGCAGCCCTCAAGGAATATATTGATGGCGGTGGCGATCCTGAGCAATACCAGATTACGCCAGACCTCGACGAGGAGGCTTTCAAGGCTGAAATGGGTGTTATCAAGGAGAAGCGCCAGAAGCTGTTCCGCGAGCAGGAGCAAGAGAAGCAGGACAACCTGGAGAAGAAGCTGGCTATCATCGAAAAGATAAAGACGATGATTACCTCGCCTGAAGAGGCCAACAAGTCGTACAAGGAATTCAAGGCACTGCAGGACGAATGGAAGGAAATCAAGAACGTTCCCGCTGAGAAGGCCAACGAACTGTGGCGCAACTACCAGTTGTATGTGGAGCAGTTCTACGACTTGCTGAAATTGAATAGCGAAGCCCGCGAATATGACTTCAAGAAGAATCTGGAGGCCAAGACCAAGCTTTGTGAGGCAGCAGAGAAGCTGGCTGACGAGACGGATGTCATCAGCGCCTTCCACCAGTTACAGAAACTGCATCAGGAATATCGCGAGACGGGTCCTGTAGCCCGCGAACTGCGCGAAGAGATATGGAATCGCTTCAAGGCTGCCTCGACAGTCATCAACAAGCGCCACCAGCAGCATTTCGAAGACTTGCGTGCCAAGGAGGAAGAAAATCTGGCAAAGAAGACTGCCCTCTGCGAGAAGGTCGAGGCCATAGCTGCCGAGGAGAACAAGGGCAGTGGCGACTGGGAGCGTCATACCAAGGAGATTATTGAGTTGCAGGCCGAATGGAAAACCATCGGTTTTGCACCACAGAAGATGAACGTGAAGATTTTCGAGCGTTTCCGTGCAGCCTGCGACGACTTCTTCGGTCGTAAGGCTGAACACTTCCGTAATCTGAAGGACACCTTCAAGGAGAATGCCGATAAGAAGCGTGCACTCATCGAAAAGGCCAAGGCCCTGCAAGACTCTACCGATTGGAAGTCGACGGGCGACAAGCTCATCAACCTGCAGAAGGAGTGGAAGACTATCGGTATGGTTCCCAAGAAGTTGGGTGACCAGCTATGGGAAGAGTTCCTCGGTGCCTGCAACAAGTTCTTCGAGGCTCGCAATGCCGCTGGTGCCAATACCCGTAGCGACGAGCGTGAGAACCTGGAGAAGAAACGCAGCATCATTGAACAGCTGAAGGCTGCTGCTGAAGAAGCTGGCGATGGCCTGCAGGAGAAAGTACAGCAGCTCGTTGAGCAGTATCAGGCTGTTGGTCACGTACCCTTCAAGGAGAAGGACAAACTCTACGAGGAGTATCATGCCGTACTCGACAAACTCTATAAGGAATTGAATATCAGCGTTGCCAAGCGTCGTCTGTCGAAGTTCAAGGATACTATCAAACAGGTTGCTGAGCGTGGCGAGAACGCGCTGGACAACGAGCGTGCCCGTCTGATGCGCCAGTATGAGCAGCTGAAGCAGGAGGTGCAGACCTACGAGAACAACCTTGGCTTCCTCAATGCTTCTTCGAAGAAGGGTAACAGCCTCATCGACGAGATGAACCGTAAGGTACAGAAGCTGAAGGACGAGGTGCAGCTGGTGCGTGAGAAGATCAAGGCCATCGACGCTGAGAATCGCGAAAAGTAAATTTCCAAAGAAGATAACAAAAAGAAATAGGTGAGATTGCTCTCACCTATTCTTTTTATATATGTCTCAAACGATTATTACTGCATGTCATAGACTACCTGCATCAACTTCTTACCCAGCTCATCAGCCATTTCCATGGTCTGTGCTTCGCTATAGACGCGGATGATAGGTTCGGTGTTCGACTTGCGCAGGTGCACCCAACGGTCGGCAAAGTCAATCTTCACACCATCGATGTCGTTAACCTGTGCAGAGTTATCTTGAGCAAACATCTCCTTGACCTTGACGAGGATAGCATCTACATCAGTTTCAGGAGTGAGGTCGATGCGGTTCTTGGCAATCTGATACTCAGGGAAGGTCTTGCGGAGTTCACTGACCGTACAGCCCTTCTTGGCCAACGACGTCAGGAACAGGGCGATACCCACCAAAGCGTCACGACCATAGTGGCTCTCAGGATAGATAACACCACCATTGCCCTCACCACCGATGACGGCATTAACCTCTTTCATCTTAGTGGTAACGTTCACCTCACCAACGGCAGCAGCGGCATACGTACCACCATGCTTCTCCGTCACGTCGCGAAGAGCACGTGTTGAAGAGAGGTTGCTGACGGTATTGCCGACGGTCTGAGACAACACGTAATCGGCCACGCTGACCAACGTATATTCCTCACCAAACATCTTACCATCCTCGCAGATGAAAGCCAGACGGTCTACATCAGGGTCAACAACGATACCCAGGTCATACTTTCCTGTCTTCATCTCGTCCATGATGCCCTGCAGGTTCTTCTCCAAGGGCTCTGGGTTGTGGGCAAAGTCGCCTGTCACCTCACCATTCAGGAACTTATAGCTGACGCCCAGCTTATCGAGCAGTTTGGGCAGGATGAGTCCACCAACAGAGTTGATGCTATCCACACACACCTTGAAACCAGCTTTCTTGATAGCTTCCACGTCCACCAGCTTCAGGTCGAGAACAGCCTGTACATGACGATCATCGAACGAGTCGTCAATGGTGACATGTCCAAGATTATCGACCTCAGCATACTGGAAGTCTTCCTTCTCAGCAATTGCCAGCACCTCAGCGCCGTCGGCAGCTGTCAGGAACTCGCCCTCGCTATTCAACAGTTTCAGGGCATTCCACTGACGAGGATTGTGCGAGGCGGTGATGATGATACCACCATCAGCACCACTCATGCGAACAGCCAACTCGGTAGTCGGTGTTGAGGCATAGCCGATGTCCAACACGTCGAAGCCCATGCCCACAAGGGTACCACAGACCACGTCGCGTACCATGTGACCAGAAAGACGTCCGTCACGACCAACTACTATCCTACCCGTTTTACGAGGAATGAACGTAGCGTATGCAGTTGTAAACTTAACGATATCCAGCGGATTCAGTGTGTCACCCGTGCGTCCGCCAATAGTTCCGCGGATGCCGGAAATAGATTTAATCAGTGTCATATTGGTTCTTTTATCTCTCTCTCTGATAAGTAATTTCGTAATAATACGGCGTCACACTAGACGAAGCATCAGCAGTACCCTGCGAATGGGGAACAATAAGGCGAACCTTGGCAGTCTCCTCGCCAGGATTCTCCGGACGTCCTATCTTCACGTAGGTCAACGGTACGAGCCAGCCACCAGGAACCGATGCACTACCGTGATAACGATACATCATACCCGAAATGAACGAGGCCGTAATGGTCGTTCCCGTACGCTTCGTACTCATCTTGTCAAGGTATTGCGAAACGTCGATGCCCGATCCCAAGGAAGATAGCGAGGCATGTACGTCGTTACGAACTATAACTTCGCGCGTCTTGATATTCTGCTCCATAAAACGACACAGAATATTCACTGCCTTATCTTCTTCCAGCACATCGCCACAGCCTCCACGCACAATCTGCATGTAGACACCATTGCGAGTGAATTTCACATACTGGTTGCTTTCCAAATTGGTCGTACAGCCCTGTGCCTCGAAGGTAGCCTGGTCAATCACCTGAATACAACTGTCTGCAATAAACTGCTCAATGGCATCTTTCTCCTTCTTCTTCATGTCCGAATAGGTTTCATAGTTCTCGCAACTGGCAAGTACTACAACGGCCATCAGCAGAGCAATGATATAGGAATATTTCTTCATCTGTTGTGCACTATTACAAATTTCCGTGCAAAGGTACGAATAAGCAAGCAAAATACCAAAGAAATAACACTTTTTACCACTTAATATTTATTTCAAACGGTCTTCAAAGGCGATGAAGGCCTGCTTGACGATGTCGACAGCCTCAGGTAGGGTGCACTGCAACTTGCCACCAGAAGCATTGAGGTGTCCACCACCATTGAAGAAACGGGCAGCAACCTCGTTGCAGGGGAAATCGTCGACAGAGCGCAGCGAAACCCATATCATCTGCTTCTCGGTATCCTCGCGCAGGGAAATGCTCAGCTTCAAGCCTTTGATTTGCAGCGGCATATTGACCAGACCCTCAGCATCGCCCTTGACAAAGTGAAAGCGCTTCTGGTCTTCACGATTCAGGGTATAGAACGCTGCATGACGTTCTTCGTCAACGACTAGACAGTTGCAGAGCACATGTCCCACCATACGAAGGCGGTGCTCTGAGTAGTTGTGATAGACGTTGCGATATATCTTGTCCTTATCGATGCGCTTGGTCAACAGTTGCGAGATGATATAATAGATGTCGCAATCGGTAGAGTTATACGTAAAACCACCCGTATCGGTCATCATGCCGCAATAGACTGGAATGGCGAAATGCTTACCCAGCTGCTCGAAGAGTCCCAACTGCCACACCACACGGAACACCAACTCGCAGGTTGACGACGCACCAGGTTGCGACACTTTGACAACAGCATCGACATCTGGATTCAGGTGATGGTCTATCAACACCTTCTTGGCAGGGGAACTGCCAAGCACAGCTTCCATCTCGTCAGTACGTGCCAACGTATTGAAATCCAGACAGATAATAAGATCCGCCATTTTCAACACCATGTCTACATAGTCGCGACGCTTGTCGTAGCGCACAATCTTCTCGCTATTAGGCAACCACTGCAAGTAGTCTGGATACTGGTCGGGAACCACCATCAACGGTTCCTTACCCAGCAGACGCAACACCTCGCCCATAGCTAGCACAGCACCCAGTGCGTCGCCATCAGCATTCTGATGGCAACACAACACAGGCATATTGCTATTGTCAAGTAGGGAGCGCAGCGTGCTGCACTCCCCTTCAGTCATAATGTTATCGAGCATTAATTATCAATTCTCAATTGTCAATTAAAAAAGCTTGTTGGGATAAACGCCCTCGTCCACCAACTGCTGGATACGTGCTACAGTAGCATCGCGGTCGGCAGCATAAGTCACGCCAAACCACTTCGAGGTGGTGTCAAGCACCTCGCAGGTTGCCGTACCCTCGGTGATGAGTTTGTTAACCATCAAGGGGATAAAGAACTCAGCCTTCAGGTTCTCCATATTCTTCGGGTCAGAGAGGAACTCCTTGAAATACTCCTCGCTGTATTCGAAGTAGTCGGGAGTGAAGCCCCAGACGTTCATCGAAACAGGTGCATTCTCGTCAAGCACCTGCCAGTCGCCCTGCTCGTCCTTGAACTGAATGCTACCGTCCTTGCGAAGAATCTCCGTACGCTCTACGACATCCGTCAAATGACGCTGGTCGTTGTAAGCACAGACGCCACGAGCCACAGCACCGTTCTCGCTAAGTGTATTACATACGCGGAAGCCCACCATCGCATATTTATTCTTAGAACCTTCGGGCAAATTGCTCAGGAACTTACCAATCTGCATGAAGCAGTCACGGCCATAGAAGTCATCGCAGTTGATAACGCAGAACGGCTCCTTGATGATGTCCTTACCCATCAGCACAGCGTGGTTCGTACCCCAAGGCTTCTGACGACCCTCAGGAACTGAGAAACCTGCGGGCAGTGCGTCGAGGGCCTGGAAGCACAGTTCACACTGCACTTTACCCTCGTACTTAGAGAGAATCTGGGTACGGAACTGCTCCTCGAAATCCTTGCGGATAACCCATACAATCTTGCCGAATCCTGCCTGAATAGCGTCGTAGATACTATAGTCCATAATCGTCTCACCGTTGGGTCCCAGACCGTCGAGCTGCTTCAGACCGCCATAACGGCTGCCCATGCCTGCTGCTAAAAGAAATAATGTTGGTTTCATAATGATTTAATTGTTTATTGTTTCACGTTTATTGTTACTTTCTTTGTTAGTTTGCGCTGTTTGTCCTTGACGGTAAGCGTCAGGTTGCCAGCCAGCTGAGCGCTACGCACCACCACAACAAGTTGTCCGTGGAACAGTTTCATCGTAGGTTGCTTAAACGACTCCAGCGAGGTAGCATCACCATTACATACAGCCTCAAAGCTGCCAGCACCCGTCACCTCAAAGTCCAGCTGGTCATCAGCATCGGGAATCAGCGTGCCCTGCTTATCTGTCAGCGATACTGTGACAAAGGCGAGGTCGTCGCCATCAGCATTGAGCACGACATTGTCGTCATGTTGTGTCCACACATCGAGTTTCAACTGGGCGGGTTTGCCTGCCGTACGCATGCTCTTCTCGCCAGCCTTCTGACCATTGGCATCATAGACAACTACCTTCACCTCACCTGGCTCATACTTCACGTTGTTCCAACGCAGACGGAAGCGATCCAGTCGCTCAGCAGGATTCTTCGTTATCTTGCACTGACTCTTGCCATTGACGAAGAGCTCAGCAGTGGGATAGTCGGTATAGCAATAGACGGGCGTCACCTCCCCTATCCTTTCCTTACCCCAAGTCCAATGCGGCAACAGGTGGATAGTGTGTTCCTTCGTGTTCCAATGCGAACGATAGAGGAAGTAGCGGTCCTTGGGCAGTCCTGCTAAGTCACAGATGCCGAAGTAACTGCTACGCGA
>CAMJIA010000050.1 GCA_946405695.1 uncultured Prevotellaceae bacterium
CAGTGCTTAGTACCAATATATTCTGCATAGTGCTGTTCGAAACGCTGCGTGGCTTCACCACGTAGATACCACCCGCTCTGCAGCACCTCATCGGCAGCATTCACGTAAGGCTCGTTAATTCGTTTCAGGTCTAAGTACTTCATCATAGCGTCCACTGATAAGTATCGAAACAAACTGCACGTCCTCCAAACCCTTCCTTCTGATAAATGAGTGAGTCGTGAAGGTCGCTACTATGCGGCATATTCGATGTTCCAAGATCGAAATAACGAGCATCCGGATAGGCCTGATGAATAATATAGTCGTAAAGCCCATCAACGGCATGGAGTCTCTTGCCTTCCGGTGAAGCCGAGATGTACTGAGAACGAACCACCTTGCCACAGAGATAAAGCACTGTTCCAGCCAAAAGCTCACCCTCCTTAGAGTATGCCACCCACAGGCAGATATTCTCTGGAAAACGACTATGAAGCAGCTCTATCTCGCTGAGCGAATGGACAGGAGAAGCATTGAACTTCTGTTTCAGATTGTCGGAGAGAATCTGCCAGAAAGCAGCAAAATCATTGCTTTGCTTTATTTGTATTCCATTCGTCCGTGCTTTATTCGCAGCATAGTGCCTATCACGTTTCCATTTGATACGGTTAGTCGGCAGGATGACGGACGACACATCACGTCCAAGTAACTGGGCATGACTGTTAACAAATAAAGCATAAAGATCTTCCTCTGCTGGCAACTGATGATAGATACAGGGCACAGGTTTATAAATGACACGTCGGATTCCAGCATTCCGAAGGAACGTATTTAGTTCGACAAAGAACTGACAGACCTGAGCCGTAGTATTCTCGTGTGTAGTAATCAGACCGCCATACGTCAGTCCCTGATGAGAATAGAGTATATCGTCTTGACGATTGGCTGGCAACAAAGCACATAATTTACCATTCTCGAAAAACATCAATGAGTAATCAGCAAATCTGTCGGCATGATAGTCCATATAACCACGATAGAACAGGAACGTAGCATTTTTGGAGTGCCCCACAAAAGCATCCCATTCTACTGCTCTATCCGGTGTATATCTGACTATTTCAACCATTGTGCTTTACCCAATCCAAGAATTCATCATACTCATATATGTACTCGTCCTCATCGAACAATTCCGAGGCAAGCACCAGACACACAGCGCCACTACTGAAATCCTCCAGTGTACGCCAAACTCCCGTACCAATGTACAAGCCTTGATAAGGATGGTTCAGATGATAGATTTCCTTACCACCCTGTCCGTCATCGACGGTGACATCGAACGAGCCACTGACAGCAATCACAATCTCCTCACACGTACGGTGGGCGTGACCGCCACGTCGTTCGCCAGAAGGCACATCATACGTCCAATAGACACGAGCGATGTCGAACGGAATATTCTTCATCTGTTCCGCTACCGTCAGATTGCCACGCGGATCGACAATCTTGGGAAGATCTATGAGTCTGGCTTTTTCTTGTTTCATTGATCTAATAACGATTTTATTTGCCAATTATTATAGATTGTAAATGTCTATTGAGTGGAGTAACGAAAAAAGAGTGGACTAACCAACTAAAAAGAACAACAATACCCACACAAAACACTAGCATCAGTAGATAAGGAAGATGAAGTCCTGCTTTATCAGCATTATTGAGAAGAATTGCAAACATCAACTGATGGAGAAGATAGGTATCCAATGTTAATGCGCCCAACCACACCATCGTCCGCGTTTTCAGAAAACGACTAACGAGTCCACCATAGGAATCCCCTTGCATGAAAACGAGCACCATAGGAATCATTATTACCCAATGAATAAGTGCATAGTGCCACCGTTCATGCAATGGATAGGTAACAATGGTAAGGACAACACCACAGCATAGTAATAGTTCTACAAATGTTGACCATCGAATACGTCCTAACGAAGGATACAACTGATAGCAACGCCATAACACCATTCCCCAAATGAAATCAAAAAGCCTGACTGGCGGGAAGACATAAAGCCAATAATTTAAGTCATCAGTCTGCAAAAGAGACACGTAAGCCACATAGACCACCAACAGTAAAGCTGCAGTTCTCAAAAGAGTCCCAATACCCATACGACCTATTTTACCAAACAGCCAAGGGAAAAGGAACAGGAATAACAGCAAGTCAGACAGATACCAAGAAACCGCATTGCATGAAAAATAATAATCAGGAACAGGTATCCAGCTCTGTACAAGAAAAAGGTTGGGTATTATCGCCAAATAGTCATTGTCCGACATGGTCTTATGTCGGACAATGACTACTGTTAAAAGACACACCAAGTGAAGGGGGTAGAACTTAAAAAGCCTACGAAGTAGGAAATTCTTAAAACAGAAAGTTTCGTCGAGAATCTTTGGTCCATAACTTCTTGACATGACAATTCCTGTCATCAGCATGAAGAACATCGGCCCCACACCAGTGCTATGACATTCAATCCCTGCATAGGAGAAATGAGCCAACATGACTGTCAGCGCAAACACGAATCGCAGGGACTGAAGTGTCTCTATCATCTCATCTTAATGTTCAAACTTTGTATAAGGGTCGGTACCTAGAACCGTTTTGGCCAAACGCTTTGCCTTATCGCGCAGTGCATTGACATCGTCACCCACCTCGCCGTAGCAAAGAACCACACCCATACGACGGCCCTTATGGGCCTCGGGCTTGCCGAAGATGCGAATACGAGTGCGATCTTCCTTCAGTGCATCTACGAAGTTATAGTCGAGCAATGAACGGTCAACGGGAGTCTTGGCCTCTTGAGGAGACAGGATAACAGCCGAAGCGCCAGCATGCTCCAGATGGATGCCCGCAATGGGTAAGCCCATGACCGCACGGAAGTGGAGCTCAAACTCAGAGAGATTAGTAGTATGCCCCAGTGTCACCATACCTGTGTCATGGGGACGAGGACTCAGTTCACTGAAGATTACTTCGCCCTGTTTCGTCAGGAAGAACTCCACACCCCAGATGCCAGCACCAGTCAGTGCCTTCGTCACTTTGTCAGCCATCATTTGCGCCTGCTTCAAAGCCTCATCACTAATCTTATAGGGTTGCCACGACTCACGATAGTCACCAGCCTTTTGCACATGTCCGATAGGGGGACAGAAAAGTGTAGGCCAACCATGCTGCTGGGTTATAGTAAGCAGGGTGAACTCAGAATCGAAGTCGATGAATTCCTCGATAATCACTTCTTTCACATCACCACGTGAACCTTCCATAGCCTCCTTGAAAGCCTGTTCCAGTTCACCCTCGTTATGCACGTAGCTCTGACCGTGACCAGAAGAAGACATCAGCGGCTTTACCACACAAGGGAAGCCAATCTCCTCAGAAGCCTTCTTAAACTCCTCGAAAGTCTTAGCATAGAAATACTTTGCCGTACGCAAGCCCAATTCTTTTGCAGCCAGGTCACGGATGGCACGACGATTCATCGTAAAGTTGACGGCACGAGCTGAGGGAACAACCTGAATACCCTGTTCCTCGAACTTGAACAGGCGCTCAGTGCGAATAGCCTCAATCTCAGGGACAATAATATCAGGCTTGTGTTTGTTGACAATAGCCTCGAGTGCATCACCATCGAGCATCGAGAACACTTCACGTTCGTCGGCCACCTGCATGGCAGGGGCATTGTCGTAACGATCACAGGCAATGACATACTGGCCCGCACGCATGGCGGCAATCACGAATTCCTTGCCCAGCTCTCCTGAGCCTAAAAGCAATATCTTTTTCATCTGTTTTTATACATATTATCGTAATACTTCTGATAGTCACCACTGGTCACATTGTCGAGCCACTCCTGGTTGTCGAGATACCACTTCACAGTTTCCTCGATGCCCTCTTCGAACTGGAGCGACGGTTCCCAACCAAGTTCCTTCTGCAACTTCGTAGAGTCGATGGCATAACGCAGATCGTGACCAGCACGGTCGGTTACATAGGTAATCAAATCCATGTCCTCGCCTTCCTTGCGTCCCAGCAGACGATCGACGGTGTTGATGACCACCTTGATAATATCAATGTTCTTCCACTCGTTGAAGCCTCCGATATTGTAGGTTTCAGCGATTTTACCGTTATGGAAGATTGTGTCAATAGCACGTGCATGATCAACTACATACAGCCAGTCGCGCACATTTTCTCCCTTGCCATAGACAGGCAACGGCTTGCGGTGACGGATATTGTTGATGAACAAAGGAATAAGCTTCTCAGGGAACTGATAGGGTCCGTAGTTGTTCGAGCAGTTGGTTACGATGGTAGGCAAGCCAAACGTGTCATGGAAAGCACGCACGAAGTGGTCTGAAGAAGCCTTGGCAGCACTATAGGGGCTATGGGGTTGGTACTTCAAGTCCTCCGTGAAGAATTTCTCACCATAAGCCAAATGATGCTTACCGCTGGAAGCCTTGGTGGTGAATGGAGGTTCAATACCCTCTGGATGCGTCATCTGCAGAGCACCATACACCTCGTCGGTCGAGATATGATAGAAACGCTTGCCCTCATACTTCTCAGGAAGGCTCTCCCAATAAGCCTTAGCAGCCTGAAGCAGGCTCAGTGTACCCATCACGTTAGTCTGAGCGAAAGTAAAGGGGTCTTTGATGGAGCGGTCTACGTGACTCTCAGCAGCCAGATGAATAATGCCATCCACCTTTTTCTCCTGCATCAGCTTTAACACGCCGTCAAAGTCGCAGATGTCCATCTTCACAAACTCATAGTTAGGCTTGTTCTCAATATCCTTTAGGTTAGCAAGGTTACCAGCATACGTCAACTTGTCGAGATTGATGATGTGGTAATCAGGATACTTATTCACAAACAGGCGCACCACGTGACTTCCAATAAAACCAGCGCCACCAGTAATAATAATAGTTCTGTTCATACCGCTTTTTTATTAATTATTTCTTATCTTCCTAATGTTATAACTTCACAATCACTGAATTTATTGCCTTCGATGGTCAATCTTATCAGTGTTCGTTCTTTATGCCACCCCTGTAGTCCGGCAGCCCCAGGATTAATATGCAAAAGACCCAGTGTTTTGTCGTACTGTACTTTAAGGATATGTGAATGGCCGGCAATAAACAACTGGGGTGGCGAGGCATAGAGTTGTCCACGAACGCTATAGTCGTAATTGCCAGGATAGCCACCAATATGCTTCATCATCACATCGACATCCTCACACTTCCAGCGCAACTTCTCCGGATACATCAGCCTGAGGTCACCGCCGTCGCAATTTCCACAAACCGCACGAAGAGGACGGAAGGCAGCCAGTTTCTCTGCCACCTCCACACTGCCAATGTCGCCCGCATGCCAAATCTCGTCACAAGGTTCGAAGTAATGCAGGTACTTCTCGTCCCAGTAGGAGTGTGTGTCGCTGATAATCCCTATCTTTTTCATAATCCTAAACGCTTACGAATAAAAGCTGCTATCAGTTTCTCCGTCTCCACCAAGCCCAAGATACTAGAATCAATACAGAGGTCGTAGCTCTCTGCTGCGCCCCACTTCTTACCGGTATAGTAGTTATAATAGGCCGCACGACGGTCTTCCTCCTGTAGGATGATGCGCTTAGCCTGCTGGGGAGTCACCGAACGGCGTGCCAACAACTGGTCTATACGGTAGCGCATGGAAGCAGAGACAAACACCTTCACCACATTAGGCATATCACGCAACACATAGTCTGCACAGCGTCCTACAAAGACGCAGCTACCTTCTTCGGCAGCCTTGCGGATAGCATCGCTCTGAAACTGGAACAGGCTCTCTTGCGAGAAGTTCGACTTATAGAGATTAACACCAGCCAGTTGTGTGGGTTGCATATTCAACAGACTACGCAGAAACCCTTTCTTCTCGTCGCTCTGCTCGAAGATTTTCTCACTGAATCCGCTCTCCTTAGCGGCCAGATTGAGCAGTTCCCGGTCATAGTACTTGGCATTGAAGTCCATTGCCAGCATTCGTGCGATGTCGTGGCCACCGCTACCTAACTGTCTACCTACACAGATAATTACATGTTTGTCTGCCATTCTTTATCTCCTTAACTTCTCTAACTTTTTAACTTCTTCATATACCACCACAGAATGGGGATGGTCATTAGGAACGATGCCATATCACTGGCAGGCATCGAATACCAAACTCCGTCCAACTGCCAGAACAACGGGAACACGAAAGCCATTGGCAACAACATGAACAACTGTCTTGACAGTGAAAGGAATATCGAAATCTTTACCTTTCCAATACTTTGGAAGAAGTGGGTGATAGTAGCTTGCGCACCCACCACAAAGAACACCAGCATATCGAGTTTGATACCCGTGGCTGACAATTCTATCAGTGTCTCGTCGGTCGTAAAGATGCGTGCTATCTCACGTGGAAAGAGCATTGACAGCGTCCAACCCACCAACAAGATTCCCGTAGCGCACCCAATGGCTATGAACAAACAACGAAACATACGGTCGTGCTTCTCAGCACCGTAATTATAGCCGACAATGGGTTGCATACCCTGGCACACACCCATCACGAACATGAAAAACATCAGTACTACCGAGTTAGCAATGGAATAGGCGCCTACAGCCATATCGCCGCCGTAGTGTACGAACTGATTGTTCATGAAGATAACAATGATGCACGAGGTACTCTGCATCAAAAACGGAGATATGCCAATGGAAATAATATTGCGTACCAGGTCTTTCCTCAACCGATAAATACCACGCCTCAGATACAGTATCTCTTTTTGGTCGCTAAACAACCACACCTGCCAACAGAGTGCCAACGATTGCGACACTACAGTGGCCAGGGCCGCACCACGAATACCCCACCGGAACCACCAGACAAAGGCGATAACCAGTATGATATTACAGCCAACCGTAAACAACGTAGCATTCATGGCATGCCGTGGTTTTCCTGCCGCACGCAACACAGCATTCAGACCGAAATACATGTGTGTCACCACATTACCCAACAGGATAACCTGCATAAACTCACGGGCATAAGGCAGTGTTACGTCAGAGGCTCCGAAGAAACGCAGAATAGGATCCAGGAAGATGAGAGACAGCAGCATGAACAACGTTCCGATAATCAGATTGAGCGTCACAGTGTTTCCCAACAGATTCTGGGCACGCTTGTAGTTGCGTTGTCCCAGATTCACCGAGATACTTGCAGATGAGCCCACACCTACTGCTGCACCAAATGCTGCACTGAGGTTCATAAAGGGGAAGGTAATGCCCAAACCGGCAATAGCTTCAGGACCTACCACCTGACCGATAAAAGCGCGGTCAATAATATTATAAAGAGACGATGCCGTCATAGCCACAATGGCAGGCAGGGCATACTGCACGAGCAGTTGTCCTACAGGCTTCGTTCCCAGTTCGAGAGTTGCTTGTTTATTGTCCATAATAAATAATGTGCAAAATTACAGTTATTTCTTTGAATAGCCAAAAATATCTTCATTTTTCTTTTGTACTTTGCCCACTTCTTTGTATCTTTGCAATCCTAATCGCGAAAGAATTGATGAAAAGACTGCTACTGATACTTGCCGTTCTGCTGACCCTTCCTGCACTTTGTGCTGCCAGGGGACCACTTGTTAACGAGCGTGTCAAGTACAAGCCAGGGCCATCATTCATCTACCGTCTGTACCTTACTGACAAGAAGGGAACTCCTTACTCTCTCAACCACCCCAGCCGCTACCTGTCGCGTCGTAGCGTTGAACGCCGCAAGCGCCAACATCTACCCCTAGACAGCACCGATCTGCCTGTCAATCCCCGTTATCTGCGACTCATCGAGCAACGAGGTATTACTATCGTTGGACAAAGCCGTTGGCAAAATACCGTCTTAGTAAGAGTGAAAGACAGCACCATGATTCACCATCTGGAGCAGTTGGCATGTGTCAGCAGCAGCAAGTTGGTATGGATAGCCCCCGACTCTATCACACCCACAGCCATCAAAACATCCTACCACGACGATTTCGAGGCTCGCGACAGTGCCGGAGGTTCCGAATACGGCAAGAGCCATAGTCAGATACATTTGTTACAAGGGCACCGCCTACACCATATCGGACTCACAGGCCAGGACATGATGATTGCCGTCATTGACGGTGGTTTTAAGAATGTCGACCGTATTCCTGCTTTTCAGCAGATAGACATCTGTGGCTATCAGGACTTCGTCAACCCAGCCTCACCTAGCATCTTTGCCGAGACCGACCATGGTACAAAGGTCTTGTCGGCCATGGCTATTAACCAGCCATTCTTCTACATTGGAACAGCGCCCAGTGCCTCCTATTGGCTACTGCGCAGCGAAGACCAACAGACCGAGCAAGAGGTGGAGGAAGACTACTGGACCATGGCAGCAGAGTTTGCAGACTCCGTGGGTTGCGACCTAATCAACTCCTCGCTGGGATATAACGAGTACGACCATCCCTGGATGTCGCACCGACTCAGCCATCTTGACGGACGTACCGCCTTTGTCAGTCGTTCAGCAGCGCTGTTGGCCAGCAAAGGGGTTCTCCTCGTCAATTCTGCAGGAAACTCTGGCATGGGGCCATGGAAGAAGATTGGCGTTCCCTCCGATGCCGACAACATACTGACTGTTGGCGCCATCACCGCCGACGAGCCTCGCCATATTGCGCCATTCAGTTCGGTAGGTCCCTCACAAGACGGACGTGTCAAACCCGACGTGGTTGCCATAGGCGCACCTACCTTCCTGGTCAATGGTCGTGGTGTAATCATGGAAGATATGGGTACATCATTCTCCGCTCCCACCATCTGTGGCTTGGCAGCCTGTCTGTGGCAAGGGATGCCTGAGAAGACAGCAGCAGAAATCATAGAACTCATTCGCCAGAATGGTGACAACAAAGACCATCCTGACAACATATACGGCTATGGTGTTCCAAACTTTTGGCAGGCTTATATGAAAGGAAAGGTGAAGAATGACAAATGACCGCTACAGCCTTCGCCAACTGAATCTGATGGTGCGCGACGCCATTGAGATGCAGCTGCCCGATGAATATTGGGTAGAGGCAGAGCTGTCAGAGTGTCGCGAACGTGGTGGCCATTGCTATATGGAACTCATCGAGAAGGATGAACACACCAATACCCCAGTGGCACGAGCCTCGGCAAAATGCTGGCGACAGACGTGGCAAATGCTTCAGCCACACTTCGAGCGCGCCACTGGTCAGCCACTCCATGCAGGCTTGAAGGTGCTGCTACGCGTCTATGCACAGTTCCACGAAGCCTTTGGTTTCTCGTGGATCGTCACCGACATCGATCCCACCTACACCATCGGCGACATGGCCCGCAAGCGGCAGGAAATTATCCGCCAGCTGAAGGAAGAAGGAGTCTTCGACCTCCAGCGCGAATTGCACATCCCGATGTTTGCCAAGCGCATCGCTGTTATTTCTGCCGCTGGCGCAGCAGGCTATGGCGACTTCGTCCGTCAGTTGGAAGACAACGACTACGGCTTCAAATTCGAAGTACAGCTGTTTCCTGCTATCATGCAAGGCGAACAGGTAGAACAAAGCGTTATTGCTGCCTTGAATACTATCTACAAAGCCAACGCACTCGACGGAAATCCTTCGGGCACCTTCGACTGCGTCGTCATCATTCGCGGTGGTGGTGCCACAGCCGACCTCAGCGGTTTCGACACCTTGGCGCTGGCAGAAAACGTGGCACAATTCCCGCTACCTATTATTACCGGTATTGGTCACGACCGCGACGAGAGCATTCTCGATATGGTATCGAACACCCGCGTCAAGACACCCACCGCAGCTGCAGCCTTGCTGATTGACAACCTGCTACAGGTTTTGACACGTCTTGACAATGCCCAACAGCGCATCTCAACCGCCATCAGTCAACGTTTTGCCACTCAGAAAGCACGACTGGACAGTCTGCAGACGCTCCTTCCTGTTCTGGCACAACGCTTCCTGAGCAATGCCAAGCACCGTTTGGAATTGATAGAGATGCAATTACAGAGTTACGACCCACAACTATTGCTCCGTCGTGGCTATAGCATCACCTTGCATAACGGCCGTGCCGTACGTGACCCGCAACAGTTGAAGGCTGGCGACGAGATAGAGACAAGAGTAGAAAAAGGCATTATTAAATCAACAGTACAATGAACGAGAATCTGAAATACGAAGAGGCGATGGCCCAGTTGGAAGCCATTGTGCACAAGATGGAGTCTAACGAGTTGGATATAGACGAAATCGCTGCGCAGTTGAAAACCGCACAGCGACTTATCAAGTTCTGTCGTGACAAACTCACGAAAACAGAGTCCGAATTATTAAAAGAACAGGCCGAAGCTTAAAGCTTTGAACTGAGGATTCTCGATGATTGTACCGTCAGCAGCGGTAGCCTCCTTCTTCTTCAACACACTCATCGGTGAGTACTTGAAGTACACGCCAATGCCACCAGACTTCAGGATACCCATGAAATCAACGGTAACAACATTGTAGTCAAAGCCCTTGGTGTTAACATCGTAATCGTTATCGCCATTCTCCCATTCGTTATTGATACGACCACGCAGGTTGAAGTTCACCACAGGACCTATTGAGAAGCTGCTCTTGCTCTTCTTGCCAAACTTCTGGGTGAAGAGGAAGGGTACTGACAGACTGAAAATCTTGATTTCAGACTCTGTCTTACTATCATCAGAACCGAACTGTGAAAAACCTACAATATCAGTATTCGGGACCTTTACAATCTGATTATCCTTGGGTACAGTATAGTTGCGCCAGTCACACCACAGACCGGTAGAGTACGTCTGCGTCTTTCCCTTCGGCGTGTAGCGGTAGCGCATACCTACAAAGATCTCCGTCGATTTGAAAGTAGCAAATCCGTGACCACTGGGAGTATTGGTCGGAGCGGACCAACCGAGACCCAGGTCTAAAACCCATTTGTCTTCATCTTTTGCTACTTTCTTGATAAACTTGGTGCTTGTCTTTGTCTTGTCAATGGCGACGGTTGACTCATAGCGGAAACTTTCATCATCCTGCTTGCCTGCAATCTTAATCTTCTGCACTGAATCGTTAGTCATCACAGTAACCTTCTTGGGGTTGCTGAATGTCACAGTGTCGTTCATCTCTGTAGCACTTGCTGCTGTGCAGACCGTCAGTGCTACCATCATCATCAATTTTCTCATTTTCTCTATTTAAATAACACTTATAAGGTTGGTTTTACTGGAATAATCTTGCCGTCCTTGTCGAACGTCAGACGGTCGATACACACCTCACGGTTATAGCCTGCGCTCCAATCGAGCTTAGCGCCTTGTGGACGCTGGAAGCGGTGGTAGACGATGTACCATTCGTCGGTGCCGGGCTTCTGTATGACGGCATGATGACCGGTGCCGAATATCTGACGGTCGTTGTCGCGCTG
>CAMJIA010000051.1 GCA_946405695.1 uncultured Prevotellaceae bacterium
TCGCCGAGAAGGTTCTGCGTAAGAATCTGAAGGACGATAAGTCGCAGATGGATTTGATAGACCGCATGCTGGATGAAGTCTCTGCTAAGTAACTCTCAATTCTTACTTCTAAAATAAAATAGGTATGGATATTGGAGTAATATCGGTCAGATATGCGAGGGCGCTACTGAAGAGTGCTATCGATCAAAAACTCGACGAGCAGGTGTATCACGAGATGCAGCTGTTGGCGAAGAGCTATGTCGATGTCCCTCAGTTACGCCAGACGATAGACAATCCCATGATTGCGAAGGACAAGAAACAGATACTGCTGACTACAGCAGCTGGTCCTTTAGCCAGTCAGCTCACCCAGTCGTTCATTGCACTGGTGCTGAAGGAAGATCGCGAGAATGTGATACAGTTTATGGCCAACTCGTACATCACACTTTACCGTAAGCAGAAGAACGTCATCCGTGGCAAGCTCACCACTGCTGCCCGTGTTTCTGCCGATACCGAGCAGAAGATGCGCCAGATGGTGGAGAGCAAGACTCATGGAACTGTGGAGTTTGAGACCGAGGTGAATCCCGACATCATTGGAGGCTTCATCCTCGAATACGACACCTACCGCATGGATGCCAGTGTCAAGTCAAAGCTCAACACGATACTCACACAGTTAAGTAAATAGTCGTAATAACGTAATACCGTTATAACGTAGTAACGAAAAAAGAACAGAAAACAATGTCAGATAAAATTAAACCAAGCGAAGTCAGTCAAGTGCTGCTCGACCAACTGAAAGGCATTTCTGATGCCGAACAGTTCGATGAGGTAGGTACCGTGCTTACCGTCAGCGATGGTGTGGCTCGTATCTACGGTCTGCGCAACGCTGAATCCAAGGAACTGTTGGAGTTCGAGAACGGCACGATGGCCATCGTTGAGAACCTCGAGGAGGACAACGTCGGTTGCGTGCTGCTGGGTCCAACATCGGGCATCAAGGAAGGTATGGTTGTGAAGCGCACCAAACGTATCGCCTCTATCCGTGTCAACGACAATATGCTCGGTCGTATTGTCAATCCGCTGGGACAGCCTGTTGACGGCAAGGGTGAAATCGACTTGAAGGATGCCTTCGAGATGCCGCTGGACCGCAAGGCTCCTGGTGTGATTTACCGTCAGCCCGTGAAGGAACCCCTGCAGACAGGTCTGAAGAGCATCGACTCGATGATTCCCATTGGTCGTGGTCAGCGTGAGCTCATCATTGGTGACCGCCAGACAGGTAAGACGGCTATCGCTGTTGATACCATCATCAATCAAAAGAGTTTCTATGAGGCAGGAAAGCCTGTCTATTGTATCTATGTAGCTATCGGTCAGAAGGCCAGTACCGTTGCTAACCTTGTGCAGACGCTGAAGGAGCATGGAGCTATGCCATACACTATTGTTGTGGCTGCTACCGCTGCTGATCCTGCTGCTCTGCAGTATTATGCACCGTTTGCTGGTGCTGCCATTGGTGAGTATTTCCGTGATCGTGGTCTGCCCGCTCTCGTTGTCTACGACGACTTGTCGAAGCAGGCTGTAGCTTATCGTGAGGTATCGCTGATTCTGCGCCGTCCTTCTGGTCGTGAGGCATATCCTGGCGACGTGTTCTATCTGCACTCTCGTTTGCTGGAGCGTGCTGCCAAGATGAACGAACAACAGGAGGTTGCCGAGCAGATGAACGACCTGCCAGTATGTATGAAGGGTCATGTGAAGGGTGGTGGCTCACTTACCGCTCTGCCTATCATTGAGACACAGGCTGGTGACGTGTCTGCATACATCCCGACGAACGTGATTTCTATCACCGATGGTCAGATATTCCTGGAGTCCGACCTCTTCAACCAGGGATTCCGTCCTGCCATCAACGTGGGTATTTCCGTATCTCGTGTGGGTGGTTCGGCTCAGATTAAGTCCATGAAGAAGGTGGCCGGTACCTTGAAGATTGACCAGGCTCAGTATCGTGAGTTGGAGGCCTTCTCAAAGTTCTCCAGCGATATGGATGCTGTGACGGCAATGACACTTGACCGCGGTCGTAAGAACCAGCAGTTGCTCATTCAGCCCCAGTATAGTCCTATGCCCGTTGGCGAACAGATTGCCATCCTCTACTGTGGCGTTCACGGACTGATGCGCGAGGTTCCTATTGACAAGGTGCGCGAATGTCAGAATCAGTTCCTCGACAAGTTGCGCAGTAGCGCTTCTGAGGTTATCGAGACTTTGGGAGCTGGAAAGATAGATGATGCTACAACCCAGAAGATTGAGGCTGTGATGGCTGATATCGCTGGAACCTATAAAGCATAATAGCCTATGCCGTCATTAAAAGAGATTAAAGGACGTATTGCTTCAGTAAACTCGACTCGCAAGATTACGAGTGCCATGAAGATGGTTGCTTCATCGAAGCTTCACCATGCACAGGTGGCTATTCAGAATATGTTGCCTTACGAGACCATGCTGGAGCACATCCTCAAGTCGTTCTTGGCGGCTGAGGCCGAGGCACAGACCATCTTCGATCAGGAACGCCCTGTCAAGCGCGTCGCCTTGGTGGTTTTCGCCAGCAACTCGTCGCTTTGCGGTGGTTTCAATTCCAACGTCATCAAGCTCTTGCAGCGCACCGTCGATGCTTACGAGCAGGAGTTGGGCAAGGGTAGTGTAGAGGTCTATCCTATAGGTCGAAAGGTCTATGAGAAGGCTCGCAAGTTGGGTTACGACGTCCATGGTGAGCGTAACGCCCTGATAGACCATCCACATGTCAGCGACTGTATCGATTTGGCTATGGAGCTAGGCACGAAGTTTGCCGAGGGTAAGGTAGACCGAGTGGAGCTCATCTACCATCACTTCAAGTCGGCAGGTTCGCAGATACTGACTAACAAACAGTTCCTGCCCATCGACCTCGAAGCCGAGTTGGGACGAGACCACGAACGAGACCTTACGTCGACCCTTGCCACGCAGAAAGCTCAGGAGTACCTGAAGAAGAACCGCCGTCGCAAGAAAGAGGTTAAAGAAGGTGATGTAGCTCCGCTGAACGACAACTTTATTGTTGAGCCTGACATGAACACTGTGCTCTCGAAACTGTTGCCTAAGATGGCGCACCTCATGCTTTATACCGCTTTGCTCGATAGCGTTGCTTCCGAACATGCTGCCCGTATGGTTGCCATGCAGACCGCTACCGACAATGCCGACGAGCTGTTGCGCCAGCTGAACCTTCAGTACAATAAGTCGCGTCAGCAGGCTATCACCAACGAGTTACTTGATATCGTGGGTGGTTCGGTCAACAACTGACAATAGGACAATAACAAATTAAAAATGTGGGTGAATCGTTGGTGATTCGCCCATTTTTTTGTACTTTTGCCACAGTTATGAGATATAGCACGAATACACAAGGGGAATATGACCATTTCCAAGTGACAGAGGAACAGCCTCTGTTGGAGTTCCTGTTGGCCAATGTCAAGCAGTCGAAGAATAAGATTAAGTTGACGCTGCAAGGACAGGGCGTCAAGGTGAACGGTAAGACGGTGACGCAGTTTGACTATCAGTTACAGCCTGGTATGAAGGTTGCCGTGTCGAAGACAAAACGTAACCAGCAGCCCTTCAAGAGCCGCTATGTGAAGATTGTCTACGAGGACCGTTGGCTCATCGTCATCGAGAAACAGCCGGGTATCCTGTCTATGGCAGGTGGTCACTCGTCGTTGAATGTAAAGACGGTATTGGACGACTATTTCAAGAAGTCGCGCCAGAAGTGTACCGCTCATGTAGTGCATCGTTTGGACAGAGACACCAGTGGACTGATGGTCTATGCGAAGGACATGGAGACGGAACAGATCCTGGAGCATAACTGGCACCAGATTGTCTATGACCGTCGCTATGTTGCTGTGTTGTCGGGTGAGATGGAGCAGGATGATGGTACTATTCAAAATTGGCTTAAAGACAACAAGGCATATATTACTTATTCGTCACCTATAGACAATGGTGGTAAGCTGGCCATCACCCATTTCCATGTGTTGGACCGCACCACCGACCACTCGCTGGTAGAGTTTAAGCTGGAGACGGGACGAAAGAACCAGATTCGTGTACATGCTGCCGATATGGGACATCCTGTGTGTGGCGACGTGAAGTACGGCAATGGCGATGACCCGTTGCATCGCCTGTGTCTGCATGCATGGCTGTTATGCTTCGAGCACCCATGGACACACCAGCCGATGGAGTTTGAAACAACTATACCTTCAACATTTAAACACTTGTTCAAATGATAACAGGCAACTTTACATATTATCTGGCGCTATTGGCACTGATTATTATTGGCATACTAGTAGTGAAGAAGATTGCTTCGTGCCTAGTGAAGACCATCGTTACGCTGGTACTGTTGGCAATAGGTGTCGCAATCTACTACTATTATCTTAGGGCTTAGATAAGTAATAACCCAATGGCTACACAGAGGCCGTAGACCAGCATATTGCGTGCCGTTTCACCTAAACACACATTGAGTTCGCGACCATGATTGATGCGTCGCATCTTCTGCCATGTGAGTACGTGTAGCAACAGATAGAAGAAAGGCAGCAGGAACGCCAGAATATGTCCGTTGAGCCAGAAGACTATGCCACTCAGAACAGCTATGACACCCAACGACAGATAGAGCCATTCGGCTGTTTCTGCACCAAACTCCACGACGATGGTTTTCTTGCCGTCTTCGCGGTCGTTGTCACGATCACGATAGTTGTTGATGATTAACAATCCATCAATGACCAGTCCACAGGCTAGTGAGGCGATGAACACCTGCCATGTACAAGTGTGTAACTGAATATAATAGGTGATGCAGACAGGTACGACACCAAAGAAGACAACTACTAGCAGATCGCCCATGCCAATATATGAAAGGTGGGTTGTGTAGAGAAAACAGAACAGCACGCAGAGGATACCAATCATGATCATCTCCATGCCTCCGAACCACACCAGTGGAAGACCAACGAGACAGGCTGCACAGGTTGTCAGCGCAATAGCTCGCTTCATGGAGTCTATCTTCACCCATCCCTGTGTACAGGCACGGAGTGGTCCCAGACGTCGGTCTGTGTCGTCGTTACCTCGCGTATAGTCGAAAAAGTCGTTGATGAAGTTTGCGTCAATCTGCATCAGTAGGGCAAACAACAGACAGAGTAGGGCTGCCGTCCAACTGAAAACATCAGTTATGAAGTCTCGCGTGTCAACCCATGCCAGTGCCAGCCCGATGATAACGGGAACTGCGGCACCTGTCAGTGTCTTTGGTCGGGCTGCCAACAGCCATGCTTTCAGCGAGTCTTGTTTGATATCAGTCTCTTTCATTTTCTTCTGCAAAAATTCTGTCGAAAACGGGACGCATCTTGTTGGGCTCTACTATGAGCTGGCGCAGTTCGTTAAGCTTGCGTTCATTCTCCGATCCCTGTATCCACAGGCGGATATAGCCATTGACGGAGTATTTCTCGTCCATGTGCTTCATAAAACGTTGCCAATGTCCTTCTGTGTCCAGTTCCGGATAGTTGGCCAGTCCATATTGGATGGTTCGACGGATAACAGTTTCTGGCTCTATGTCGCGGTCAGCCTCAGCTACAATCTTGCCATAGATGCTGCGTGGAGCCCTTGATGCTGATGCACGATGGTCTTCTACTGCTTCCTTCATCATTTTTAGTTGGTCTGCCGTAAACCATCGCTTCAGGCGGGCGTCAGCCAGGAGTATCTTTCCGCTGGTCAGATGATGAATAGCGCGAGGCCCAGACAGTCCCAGGTCGTGATAGGCGGCAATGGTGTAAGCCATATCGAGGTCTGCTCCCGTCTTGCGTGCCAAGTCTAACGAACGGCGAATGACACGCGTCACATGCTCCATATTGTGCGCTTTGTCAAAGGCCGCGTACTGAGGCAGTATCTGCGTCTCAACAAATTCCACGAGGTCAAGTGAAGGGTTCGTCATAGTATTTTAGGTTATACCGTTATTTCGTCATCATGCAATTAGTTATAGAAGTTCCACGACACGCCCACACGCATAATACGTGTATTGGTTGGGTAGTGTGGTGCCAGGAAGTAATTTTTCGAAACTGAGCTGGCATTCACATGATTAAAGGCAACGAAGAAGCGGGCACGTTTCAGGTGCATGTTGGCATAAACGTCGATGAATGGATAGTTGCCAATGCGCACAGTACTGTTTCCATTCTGCTGAACGGCAAACTGACTAATCTGTGGCAGATAGTCGGGAGCCTCATAAGCTGTAAAATATGTCAGACAGCCACCTAGTTCTACGCTCAGCACACGAGCTATCTTGAACTTTAGGTAGAGGTTCGAGAAGATGTTCAGCGTGGGCAGTGGCAGCACACTCTTCATGCTGGCGTTCTGGTAGGTGATGATATTCTCCCAGTTCACCGGTCCCAGTGTGAAGTCCTGCTTCAGCTGCAGTGTCAACACGTTGATGTTGGCTGCCTCCTGGAAGACGCCACCCGTCAGTGCTGTACGTATCGTGTCGTTGTTGTTATAGCTCATGCCGAAGTAGGTGTAGTTCTGTATCTCGTCAACAGCCACACGAACCGTAGTACGCGTCTTGTCGTAAGAGAAAACACCTTCCAGATGTGTGTGTGTCTCAGGACTCAAGGAGTTCTCCCACCAGAGGTGCTTGGAGTGATAGTTTCTTTGGAAGTAGCCAGGTGTCTTTCGTAGGAAATTGGCCTTTGCTGCCAGTCTAACGGTATCGCCAAACAGCGGGAAGTTCAGATCGGTACTGAAGTTCAGGTCCAGCTTTCCTGGGTCTGCACCAGCCAATCCAATCTCACCACCCACATTGAAGTGGAATGTATGGCCTTGTGTCTTCGACAGTTTTCCACCAACGGTCACGTCATACTCTGTGTGGCGCTCCATGTGGTAGGCGGTGGCTTCATTTTCCAGGAACGGCATCTGGTAATTACGGTGTTCGTAAGCGATGAATCCCTTCAGACCCGCCTTCATGTATTTGTTGAAACCCTCCAGCAGAGCTAGTGCAAAGGTATTCTTAACCGTTGTCAGTTTATATTTGTCGTAGATGCCTTCCCCCGAATAACTATTCTCGTCGTCCAGGTCATAGTATGTGTTGGCATAGTAGTATTTGGGGGTGACGTAGGCCTGGTAGATACGGTCGTAGTTGTTGATGTCCAGTGTATGAATGAAGCTTGTGACAGGCACGTATTCACGTTTCATATACTGGTCCAGACTATCCTGCTCTTGTTGCACGGTCAATATGCTGTCGAGCGATTCGGCAGAGTCAATCTTGACACGTGTTGTGTCAGGTTGTTGTTTGTCGGTTGTGGGTTTAGTGACAGGTTCGTTGCCCATAATCTTCGCATCAGCAGGACGACCTGCAGGAGCATTGCTTACAGGCTTGTCTTTGGGGCGACCTTTCGGAGCCTCGTCCTCGTCTTTCTCCTCGTTGTTCTTGGCATTAGCCTTTGCCGATGCTGCTGCAAACTGGCGTGCTTTGATTTCTTCGTCAGTCATTTTGACTTTGCGGTAAAAACCGACATTGTAACGATGTGTCAGGAAGAGGTGTTGCGAAATGTTGCGGTTCCAGTTCTTCTCTAGTATTGAGGGTATCTCGTTTTCCGAATACTGCTCTGTATACAGTTCTGGGTGCGTGATGTAGTTGTCACTTGTGATTCCACCGTTCTCGCTGGTCTTATGCTGATAGGTTGAGGCGAGAATGTGCATCTGGTAACGGTCGCCACGATAGCTGCCAAACACCGATCCGCGGAAGTGTGATACATTCTGGTTCTTGTAGTAACCAATGGCATAGTGGTAGTCCAGATCAAAGCCAAACCCCAGACGTTTGTTGGCATTAACGGCAAATTTCGCACGGAAATGGTCCTCACCATTCTGTTGGTTACCACAGTTCTCGTAGGTCAGGTTGGTATAGGGCGACAGCGTGTTCAGAAAGTGGAAATCCTCTGGCTGTTTGATGGTGTAGTCGTAACCATCGACAAAGAAGAATTCACTTGCCTTCTTACGGTCTATGAAAATACGGCTCAGTCGGGTAGAGTAGTTATTGCCGATGGAGTTATACTCACCATAGAGTCCTGTATTGTAGATGCTGTTCTGGTAAAGATGGTGCATCGTGTCGAGCTCGCAGGGAGTAATATCGCCAAAGTGTCGGTCTACCGTCCATGCCCATACGCCTTTGGGCACCTCTTTGTTGCTACCCAACGAGTCGCGTTTGTTGGGATTGAAGTTGCCGTTGGCGTCGTAGGTGTTGGTGACGTTTCCGTCCCTGTCCAACTCTTGAAACGTTTGTGCCTGCATGGTGGTCATGCAGACAACGAGTAGGAAGTATAGTGTGCTTCTTCTAATGTTCATGTCGACTTAATCATTCTCAGTCCCGACTCGATGAATTTCAGTATCATCGATGCCAGGATAATGTATGTTCCTGTCTCGCGGTTGACGCTGTAGAATACGTACATACCGATAGCTGCACCCACTATGAATATCAGGTTTAGCCAGTTACGAATCACTTTGAGACTCATTTCAGCAGACTCTCAAATTTGTTGAACAGGAAGTCTTTGCGGTCGATGGTCTTACGACGGAACTTTGCGGAAACGGGCAGCAAACGGGTACCTTTCTTGTTCAGTGCCTCTTTGTCGCTAATCCACTCTTCAGCAGTGTAGTTCTGGGGTTGGCGCTCTTCGTCATAGATGTAGCGGATATTAGCCATCACAATGTCGGCCTTGCCATCGCTGCAAGTGGCTTTGATGGCATAAATCATGCGAGTCTGGTCCAACATGATGGCTGTAGACTTGAAGACGAGCCACTCATTGAACGTAGCAGCCAACTCATGTTTCTCCTTGTTATCAATGACGATGCGTGCTGCCACCTGATTTTGTTCGCCTGTCATCTTTTCCAGATAAGCTTTCACGATGTCGAACACCTGATCGGCTTTCTTCCCTGGGGCATTGATGGTCTTGCTGAACACCACCTTGCCGTCTACCTCAGTTACGGCTCCCTTCAGGTATTTAGCGTCTTTGTTGACGTTTTCTTTTGCTTTCGTTTCTTCCACCTCAGGCTTCTCCCAGGTGTTGGCTTGTGCCCACATGGTCAGTGGCATCAAGGCCATCATGACTATTAGAATCTTTTTCATTTTTGCTGTTGTTTTTCTATTTTCGTGCAAAGTTACGAAATAATTCATAATTCATAATTCATAATTTATAATTATTTCATTGCAGTAGGGTATTTTCACTTTATTTAAGTTCCAATTCCTTTTGTAGGCGGATTATCTCGTCGCGATACTGGGCAGCCTGCAGGAAATCGAGCTTCTTGGCAGCCTCCTTCATCAGACGCGTGGTCTCAGCAATGCTCTTTTCCAATTGTGGACGCGTCATCTGCTCGATAATCGGGTCGGCAGCAAAGGCAGCTGTTGGCTGTTGATTATTAGCTGAAAGCTTTTGACCATTGGCCTCGCGTTCCAGGTCAACCAACGAGACACTCAAAGCCTTCTTTATTTGGGTTGGCGTGATACCATGTTCCTCGTTGTATTTCAGCTGTTTAGTGCGACGACGGAGTGTCTCATCGATAGTTAGCTGCATGGAGTGCGTAATGGTGTCAGCATACATGATGACCTTGCCGTTGACGTTACGGGCTGCACGCCCTGCTGTCTGCGTTAACGAGCGATGCGAGCGCAGGAAACCTTCCTTGTCGGCATCCAGAATAGCCACCAGCGATACCTCCGGCAGGTCCAGTCCCTCGCGTAACAGGTTTACACCCACCAGCACGTCAAAGGTGCCATTGCGCAGGTTCTCCAATATTTTTACGCGCTCCAGTGTCGTCACCTCGCTATGAATATAAGCTGTCTGGATGCCGTGGTTCAGCAGATATTCGCTAAGCTCCTCGGCCATTCGCTTGGTCAGTGTCGTCACAAGTACACGCTCCTTGCGCTCTATGCGCTGATGTATCTCGTCCATCAGGTCGTCTATCTGGTTCTCTGTGGGTCGCACCTCAATCTCTGGGTCAAGCAGTCCCGTAGGACGGATAACCTGTTCCACAACAACGCCCTCAGCTTCCTGCAGTTCGTAGTCGGCAGGGGTGGCAGAGACGTAGATGACCTGTGGTGTCAACTCCTTGAACTCCTCGAACGTCAGCGGGCGATTGTCGAAGGCTGCAGGCAGACGGAAGGCATATTCCACAAGGTTGGTTTTGCGGGCCCTGTCGCCACCATACATTGCACCAATCTGAGGCACAGAGACGTGACTCTCGTCGATGACCAACAGGAAGTCGTCAGGGAAGAAGTCCAGCAGACAGTAGGGGCGCTCGCCAGCCTGTCGCCCGTCAAAGTAGCGCGAATAGTTCTCGATGCCTGAACAGTGTCCCAGTTCCTTGATCATCTCCATGTCATATTCCACGCGCTCCTTGATGCGCTGAGCCTTGATGTTGTCGCCCTGTTCCTCGAAGAATGCCACCTGCTTCACCAGATCGTCTTGAATCTGTCGTATGGCCGAGTTGGTCTGTTCCTGCGTGGTAGTAAATAGGTTGGCAGGGTAGAGTTTATACTCCTCAAACGAGGCCAATCGCGTCATATCCATGCTGTCCAACTCTTCAATGGTATCTATCTCGTCGTCCCAAAAAGTAATGCGCAACACAGCCTCCGAATAGGCCATTGCGACATCGATGGTGTCACCCTTCACACGAAAACAACCACGCTTCAGTTCCAGGTCGTTGCGGACATATAGCGCACCTACCAATTTTCTTAACAGTGCGTTACGGTCTAGAATTTGTCCACGATGTATTTCAATGATGTTCTCGTTCAACGCTACCGGACTCCCCATGCCGTAAATACATGAAACCGATGACACAATGACAACATCATTTCTACCTGACATTAAGGCACTTACTGCACGTAGTCTCAGTCGGTCAATTTCTTCATTAATGGATAAATCCTTCTCAATGTAAGTATCGGTAGTAGGCAGATAAGCCTCTGGTTGGTAGTAGTCATAATAGCTGACATAAT
>CAMJIA010000052.1 GCA_946405695.1 uncultured Prevotellaceae bacterium
AGCTGTTAGGCAAGAAGACAGAATACAAGATGACCTATGCTCCAGAGGTGCTGGAGACGTTTGAGAACAAGCATAAGGACAACGACTACTGGGTGCAGTTCAACTGCCCTGAGTTCACGTCGCTGTGTCCTATCACGGGTCAGCCCGACTTTGCGGAAATCAAGATTATGTATATTCCTGGCGAAAGAATGGTGGAGTCGAAGAGTCTGAAGCTCTACCTCTTCTCGTTCCGCAACCACGGCGATTTCCATGAGGATTGCGTCAACATCATCATGAAGGACTTGGTGAAGCTCATGCAGCCTAAATATATAGAGGTGGTAGGACTGTTTACCCCACGTGGTGGCATCAGCATCTATCCTTATGCCAACTACGGACAGCCTGGAACAAAATACGCTGCCCTTGCAGAGCAGCGCCTTTTGAACTATCAGTTACGCTAAGTTTTATTCCCCTTTGCGATAGTACTCTTGCGTGTGGTCGCGGAATTCCAGGATGAGGGAGTCTGGCGTGAGCATCCGTATCTGTACGGTGTCAATCTCAGGCACGTCGCCCTCCTGAGAGAATCCTGCTACGGTGTCGGCTTTCAGAATCAGCTGACCGTTAAAGAAGTACCAGTCGGTATAGCGCTTGATGGAGGGGTACTCCACAGGCGACATATCGTCGGTAGTGGTACGGCGACGCATGCCCCCTCGAGCTGATGCTGTGAAGTCACGTTTCAGTCGCAGGGAGTATTCGCGGGGAGTTATCATCAGTTGGCGCAGTGAGTCGGGCATGCGCTCAATCATGCGGCGCTGCATACGCTTGTGCATGCTCTCGGGTGTTCGCAACTGGGGAAGCACCTGATAGCACCATTCTCCTTTCAGCATTTCCATGTTGACTACGCTGAGTGCTTCGTCGTGGTCTTCTGGATTGACGGTGACTGCCAGTTCGTCACCGATGCGTGGACGTCCGTAGATGCGGTGCTGCTGGAAGGCATTGATGATATCAAACGTGTCTGGGTCACCACCAGAGTAGGGGAGGAACACCAATACGGAGTCAGTACATCCGTCACATGCCAGTCCATAGAGGGCAGAGTCGCCCGGAAGATTCTTTTTCAGGCTGATGGCATCGTCTGCTACGTCTGTGGCAGTCGGTTGCTGATTACTGCCGCATGCTCCCGTCAAGAGCACAGTGGCAAAGATGAAAAATAAGGCTTTTTTCATTGCTTTATATAAATTATTGTGCAAAAGTAAGAAATAATTCTCAATTATTTCGTATCTTTGCAGAAAATTATATATCTAAATCGAAAAAATAGCATGAAAAAGAAGATTAAGTTTAGTCTTGTGTACCGCGACATGTGGCAGTCGTCTGGTAAGTTTCAGCCCCGTAAGGACCAGTTGGAGCGTATCGCTCCCGTCATTATCGACATGGGATGTTTTGCCCGTGTGGAAACCAATGGTGGTGCCTTCGAGCAGGTGAACCTGATGGCTGGCGAGAACCCCAACCTGGCAGTGCGTGCTTTCTGTAAGCCGTTCAATGAGGTGGGCATCCAGACGCACATGCTGGATCGTGGTCTGAATGCACTGAGAATGTATCCTGTTCCCGACGATGTTCGCGAACTGATGTATAAGGTCAAGAAGGCCCAGGGTGTGGATATTCCCCGTATCTTCTGCGGTCTGAACGATACCCGCAATATCATCCCCTCTATCAAGTGGGCCAAGGCTGCTGGTATGATTCCGCAGGCTACGCTGTGTATCACCACCAGTCCCGTACATACTGTCGAGTACTATAGCGCCATTGCTGACGAGGTGATTGCTGCTGGTGCTGAGGAAATCTGCTTGAAGGATATGGCCGGTATCGGACAGCCTGCCCTGCTGGGTGCCCTGACCAAGAGCATCAAGACGAAGCATCCTGATATCATCATCCAGTATCACGGCCACTCTGGTCCTGGTCTGTCGATGGCCTCTATCCTGGAGGTTTGTAACAACGGTGCCGACATCATCGATACCGCTATCGAACCATTGAGCTGGGGTAAGGTGCATCCCGATATCATCTCCGTACAGTCGATGCTGAAGAACGAGGGCTTCGAGGTGGCTGATATAAATATGAACGCATATATGCAGGCCCGCAGCCTGACGCAGGAGTTCATCGACGACTGGCTGGGCTACTTCATCAATCCTGCCAACAAGCATATGTCGAGTCTGTTGCTCGGCAGTGGTCTGCCTGGTGGCATGATGGGTTCGATGATGGCAGACCTCGGTCCTATCCAGAGCATGATCAATAAGCTGCGTGAGAAGAAGGGCGAGGCTACACTGTCTATGGACGACATGCTGGTGAAGCTGTTCAACGAGGTAGAGTATGTATGGCCACGCGTGGGTTATCCCCCATTGGTAACGCCGTTCTCTCAGTACACGAAGAACATTGCCCTGATGAACCTGTTGACCATGGAACAGGGCAAGGGTCGCTACGTCATGATGGACGACGCCATCTGGGGTATGATTCTCGGCAAGAGCGGCAAGGTGCCTGGCACCATCGATCCCGAGTTCATCGAATTGGCCAAGAAGCAGAATCGCGAATTTACCACCGCTGATCCTCACACTCTCATCCCTAACGCCCTCGACGGCTTCAAGAAGGAGATGGACGAGAACGGTTGGGATTACGGACAGGACAACGAAGAACTCTTCGAACTCGCTATGCACCCCGAACAGTACCGTCCGTTCCGTAGTGGTCAGGCCAAGAAACAACTGTTGGCTGACATCCAGAAGGCTAAGGATGCTAAGCTCGGTTCTAAGCTGAGCCCCGCTGAGATTGCTGCCTTCAAGCATGCCAAGGCTGATGCGCTGACTGCTCCTGTTGCTGGTCAGGTATATTATGAGTTCTCTGGCGAGGGCGCTTGCGAACCTTGTCTGGAACCATTCATTGGTCAGCAGTACAAGGAGGGCGACACCTTCTGCTATATCCAGGCTCCTTGGGGCGAGATTGTTCCCATTCCTGCTGCTATTGGTGGTAAACTCGTTGAGGTTGCTGCCAAACAAGGTGCCAAGGTACGCAAGGGCGATAACCTCGGTTGGATTGAACGATCAGAGGCTTAGTGGACAGCTCTTTGTCATGAAGAATTCACCAAGACGATTCCGGATACTTGCTGCCATTCTCATGGTATGGGGAAGTGTGGTCCAGGCAGTTCACGCACAAGATGAGACCATCGTTTTCACGCCCCAATGGACTGCGCAGGCACAGTTCGCAGGCTATTATGTGGCTGAGGCCAAAGGCTTCTATCGTGAAGCGGGTGTGAAGGTGAAGATTGAACACCCGTCGCCCACGCAACCTGCGATGAGTCGTCTGCGCAAGAACCAGTGTCAGGCTACTACGCTGCAGCTCTGTCAGGCCATGGAGATTGTTGACGAAGGAGTACCCTTGGTGAATATCCTTCAGACTTCGATGAACAATGCGATGGTCATTGTATCGGCCAAAAACCAAGACCCATTGACGCAGAAGGGTGCCCATGTGGGCATCTGGAGCGTGGGTTTTGGCCAGTTGGCTATCTGCATGAGCATCAAAGACCATTTGAACTACGAGTGGGTGCGCTTCGCACAGAATATCAATCTGTTCGTATCAGGAGCACTCGATGCTACATTGGCTATGAGCTACAATGAGTATTACCAGTTGGTGCAGGCCGGCATTGAGATGACGGACAAGAATGTCTATCGTTTCTGTGACCACGGCTATAATGTGCAAGAGGATGGTGTCTATATGAAGCGTAGCTACTATCTGAAACACAAAGACCAGGCTCGTCGCTTTGCTCAGGCCAGCAGGAAAGGGTGGGAGTGGGCTGCCCAGCACCCTGAAGAGACACTGGACATCGTGATGCAATATGTCGACAAGAATGGTATTGCCACGAATCGTGTTATGCAGCGACTGATGCTGAAGGAGGTACTGCGTCTTCAGGTGGATCGTGAGTCCAAGAAGCGCGAGTTCCGTCTTCGTCCCGATATGGTGAAGCGGGCTAGTACGCTGATGGTAGAGAATCAGATGTTGAGCCGTGACATTACTTACAAAGAACTTGTAGGTGAATAGTGAAGAGTTGATACCGCTTTGTTATGAATAAAGTCTTAGCATATATCCGTCAGAAACTCTCCGTTAGGGTCAGCCTGTGGGTGGTTATGTTTGCTGCTGTCATCTTCATTGGCGCACTTAGCTTTCTGTTCTATCAGTCGCGTGAGGCCATTCGTCAGGAGGCCATCAATCGTGCCACACAGATTCTGGATAAGACATCGCTACGTGTTGAGGGTATACTGAACCGCGTAGAGGTGGCCAGCTACATGACCAAATGGCTGGTACAGCGACATCCCAACAAGGCGGATTCTATGTTTGTCTACAGTCGAGGCGTGCTTCTGAACAATCCTGACTTCTACAACTGTTCTATCGCTTTTGAACCATACTACTTCAGTGATAAGGGACGCTACTTTTCGGCTTATACAAAGCACGTAGGCGATAGTTTACGTACCATACAAGGTGGTAGTGACAACTACCAATATTTCTTTACGGACTGGTATCTCATGCCCACATTGCTAGACCGCCCCTGTTGGACAGAGCCTTATATGGACCTTGACGTGGCAACGAATACGAGTGAGATGGTGACTAGCTACTGCCAGACTATCAAGGACAAAGACGGTAAGCTGCTTGGTGTCATCAATACTAGCCTTTCGCTGAATTGGCTCTCGCACACCATCTCAGCTATCAAGCCTTATCCCCATTCCTACAGTGTCATGATAGGTCGTGGCGGTACGTATTTCGTACATCCTGACTCGACGAAGATAACCCGTCAGACCATCTTCACACAGACCATTGAACAGCCCGATACGGCCCTTACTGCGTTGGGTCATGCTATGCAGCGTGGAGAAGAGGGCATGAAACACATGAACATTGACGGAGAAGACTGCTATGTCTTCTACAAACCTCTCGGTAAAACGGGTTGTAGCATGGCTATTGTCTGTCCTGAAAGCGACATTTTTGGTGGCTTTGACCGCGTGCGTCGTGCCGTCACGGCTATTGTCGCTGTTGGTTTGCTTCTGATGTTATACCTGTTCATCCGCATTATCAGTCGCGAACTCAGTCCTTTGCGCCGTCTGGCCAGAGAGGCAGAGAATATTGTTTCCGGACAGTTCGATGCTGAGTTACCCGACTTCCAACGTAGTGATGAGATTGGTCAGTTGAGCCACTCGTTTTCAGATATGCAACAGTCGCTTGTAAAATATATCGACGAGTTGAGGTCCACTACCGCCCAAAAGGCATCGATAGAGAGTGACCTCCGTATTGCCAGCAACATCCAGATGGGTATGCTGCCTGAGAAATTCCCTACCAAGGAAGATCGCGACGATGTGCAGATCTATGCCTCATTGACACCAGCTAAGGAAGTTGGTGGAGACTTGTTCGACTTCTACATTCGCGATGAGAAACTCTTTTTCTGCATTGGTGACGTCAGCGGAAAGGGTGTTCCTGCTTCACTATTCATGGCAGTTACACGTTCTACCTTCCGCACTGTGTCTGCCCATGAGTCAATGCCTGACCGTATCGTGATGACGATGAATAAGACGATATCCGATATGAATAAGACCCAGATGTTTGTCACGCTCTTCGTTGGTGTCCTTGACCTACCTACGGGTCGCTTGTATTATTGTAATGCCGGCCACGATGCTCCGTTGCTTATTGGGGCTGGTGTAGGTGAGCTGCCTTGCGACGCCAATATTCCCGTCGGTTTCATGGACTGGAAGTACACACTTCAGGAGGTGCGGATATTTACAGGTACCACTATTCTTCTTTTTACTGACGGACTGACTGAGGCAGAGAATGCCAACCACGCACAGTTCCAGATGGAGCGTGTGAACGAGGTGGCTATTCAGGCGCTCGCAAACCAGCAACATGAACCACGCCAGCTCATCGACCAGATGACTGTTGCTGTCCACGAGTTTGTGGCTGGCGCCGAGCAGAGTGATGACCTGACGATGATGGCTATACAATATACCAAGCAGCAACGCGATGAGCGGTTACGAAAAAGTATTGTGTTGCCCAACGATATTGAGGAGGTTCCCAAGTTAAATGCTTTTATTGAGGAAGTGTGCGAGACCCTAGGGTTCAGTCCTTCCACAACCATGCAAATCAATCTTGCTATTGAGGAAGCTGTGGTCAACGTAATGAATTATGCTTATCCACTCAATTCACATGGGGATGTGACGATTGAAGCTCAGGCAAATGATCTGCGCGTCAAGTTTACCATCATCGATAGTGGAACTCCCTTCGATCCTACTGTCCAGGGTGAAGTTGACACCACGCTGTCGGTAAAGGACCGTCCCATTGGTGGCCTTGGCATTCACTTGGTGCGTCAAATCATGGACTCTATTAATTATGAGCGCTTGGATGAGTTCAATGTGCTGACGCTGAGAAAGAAATTGGAAATAAAACAATAACTATAAAAATGGTAAAACTAGATTCACATGGCGAGGCACTGATGGCACAGTTTCGTGAACTGCGCCCCACGCTGGACCAGCTGGCAAAAGAAGCCTTTGAACAGTTGAATAATGCGCTACAAGAGCAAGGCGTCTATGTTACCGCTATGGAGCATAGGGTAAAGACCGAAAAGTCGCTAGCAGGAAAACTGGAGCTGAAAGGCGCAAAATATAAGAGCATCGATGACATCACTGACCTCGTTGGCTTGCGTATTATTACCTTTTATACTGACGAGGTTGACAAGGTAGCAGCCATTGCCAAGCATATCTTTGACATTGACTGGGAAGAGAGTGTCGACAAGCGAAAGCACCAACTGACCTCCTTTGGTTACAACTCGTTACACTATATCTGTCGCCTGAAGACAGGTGGCCCGCGTTTCGAGCTACAGATGCGTACGGCACTGCAACACGTATGGTCTACCATTGAACATGACATTGGCTACAAAAGTGAGGTGAAGATTCCACCTGAGTATCGTCGTCAGTTCAGTCGATTGGCAGGTATGTTGGAACTTATCGATGATGAGTTCAGTCGTCTGCGTATGGTACTCACCGAGTATCACCGTCAGGTCTATTCGTTGGTGAAGAATGGTAAACTCGACGATGTACCCTTGGCGCCCGATACGTTCCGGAGTTTCCTCGAATTGGAGCCTTTCGCTCGCCTGAACCGACGCATTGCTGTTGTCAATCAGGCTGAGATATATCCTGTTTCCATGATGCCCTTCTTACCTGTGCTCGAATCCTTCGGGCTGGAGACTCTTGGCGATGTGCAGCGTTTCTTGGACGACAATGCTGAAGATGCTATCCAGTTGGCTCTCTCGCAGTTGGCCGTTACCGATCTCGACATCCTTGCCTCTAGTGCAGCCTTGCAATACCTTTGTCTGGTCTATGTGCTGAAAAACGATGGTGGCCATCGTGGTCTGAAGGCTGTTTACGACATTATCAATGGTGTTGGCGATGCCAATAGTATGTTGGCTGATATGATGCTGGAACAAGCCAAGACACTACCGTTCATGCAGCGAAAAGAAACTGTGTAATAAAAAAGGCAATAACATCGCAGTTGACCCAACTTTTTAATAATTCCTTGGAATCCTTGTGATTCTGAGGAATTATTTTTGTATTTGTTTTTTACCGTATTCTTAGAATCAACAATTTACTTTGTAAATTGAAGCCTCAAATATCTTCAGTATTTGTACACTTATATGTATGAAAACCAGCACTTGGTACTTGTAAAAACCCATATTTGTATTAGAATTTAAATAAAAACCCCAAGTGTTATGATAGATTTCAAGAAGTTCAACAGCGTTATCTCACTCACCTCGTATTTCACCTCTGACGAGAAGTGCAAGCAAGCCATCATCCAGTCACGTTGGTCTGACGGTGACGTTGTATGCCCCTACTGTGGTGGTCATCATTGTGTTGTACGCAAGGATGGTAAGTTCCGTTGCAAGCACTGTGGCAAGAATTTCTCTTGCCTCGTTGGTACTATCTTCGAGAATACCAAACTCCCACTTATCAAGTGGTTCTTGGCTATGTACTTTATCTCTTCTCACAAGAAGGGTATCTCTTCATACCAACTTGCAAGGAACATTGAGGTGACGCAGAATACCGCTTGGTATATGCTTCAGAAGGTACGTCTTCTCTACCCTCAGACTGATGCTGAGTCATTTGAGGGTACTGTGGAGTGTGATGAGGTGTATATTGGTGGTAAGGAGAAATGGAAGCACAAGTCAATGCGTACACCCAATACACAAGGTCGTAGTACTAAGACTAAGACTCCAGTCTTTGGTATGATGGAGCGTAGCACCTTCATTAACAAGAAGGGTGAGGTTGAGCCTATTACTTACGTTCACGCTATTGTTGTGAAGAACACCAATAGAGCCACATTGCAGCCTATCATTCAGCAGTTTGTTGCTGAAGGTTCAAGAGTGATTACAGATGAACTCAGTGCCTATAATGGGCTTGCTACGTTGGGTTATACCCACGCTGTTGTTGCTCATGGTGCTGAAGAGTATGCCAATGGTGATGTATTCACCAATAGCATTGAGGGCTTTTGGAGTCATTTCAGACGTATGATTGTTGGCTGTTACCACGATGTGTCTGACGAGCATTTGCAGTCATATATTGACGAGGCTGTGTATCGTTGGAACACAAGAAAAATGAGCGAATCGGAGAGATTCGCCCATATGTTCAATAAGTCCATTGGACTCATCGTTACTTGGAGCGAGTTAAGACTATGTAAGGCGGCTTAAATTACAAAGATAAGTTATAATCTATTGTTTGCGGGTTTTTCATATATTCCAAATATGCTTTACAAGAATTAATCCTATCCTTTAATTCTTGAGAAAGACTGTCATAATGTTGAGGGTTCATTGCTGATATAGATGCTACTGCGGTAATATCTGCGAACGACATTGGCCTACCATCCGAATAAGTAGGGATTGGATTTACTTCTTCCTTTAATATTCTATTTACAGACTCCTTCACTATCTTATGAAGGTCTGATTCTGTTAATCTTATTAATTTCTTATTCATATACGTATATATTTTCTAAATAAATATCACGTAGAATTTGTTTTTCTCAGATATTTTATGTATCTTTGCACAAATAAGGATATTTATTGTAGAATTAAAGTTTATAGGATATGGAATACTTAAAAGAAGATGGTAGTTTAGATATTGAAAGAATTAACAAACTACCAAGGGAAGAATATTTGAGGGAGATTGGAAGATTCACAAGAGAGCAAATGAAAGAATATATATCCAAAACACCAATTAATGAGTCAAATAATTCCGTGACAATTACAAAGGTGGATTATAAGATGGAAGACTTGTTAGCAAATGGGTGGGTTACAATTGATGACATATATAATATACTAATGAAATAAATAGAAATGGTTAAACAACACATACTAAACGAAGGTGACTTACCACCAAAGCTACCAGTAATATTTTCCGATGAAATTGCAGACAGAATACGAGATATTAGATTTTACAATCAGTTTGACAAAGAAGGACTATCAAGATTATTTTCCTACATCAAAGGTATAAAAAACCATATATCAAATCGTGCAATAGCATTTAGCTACGGAAGCGCAAGTTATTCCTATGGTGCATCTATTATCTATGATTTTGGAGTTGGTTTTTGTCTTGAAGACGATTCAGAGAAAGTTTATGTTAAAGTCGTTTGGTTAGATTTAAACCTTGAAGACTTTGGCTTGAATGAAAACAGACATATTGATAAAATCATAACTGAGGTTATTAATCAAAATACAACAAATGAATTTGTAAGTGTAAGCGAGTTTAAATATAAAGGAAAAGAACTTTATAATGTTGGTGGTGGAGATTCTTTTGCCTATTTCCCATGCGACATATATGGTACACCAAAACTATATTATGGAGATTGCCATTATTCGTGCGCAGGTTCAGCTTGTGAAGATATATTGCACTCTTTTGGTAATTGTTCATATGATTGGTTTAACGACTATGAATTTGATTCTATAGTAGAAGAATTATGGCTTGATTGTTGTTCAGAACGTGGAAGGGTATATTTTGAGAAATACATTGTAGTTGGAGAGGATGGTCATATACCTTCTTCTGAATATGTTTCAAAAGTTATAGAGTATATGGGCGGTAGTCCAAAAGATTATTCTGTATTATATAACGAAAGTAATACAGTTAAAGAAATCTCTGCTGATTTGTTTTTAAAAAGTGGAATAAGTGGTAAGAAGAAACCTACAAAATTATCTGTACCTAAAAAACTTAAAGAAGTATATGAGAGAGTTGTCAACAGAAGGTATGCTGCTGATAGTAAGTTTCCAACTAACATGACAAGAGCAGAATATTATTGGTTAACAAGACAAGAAAGTAGAAAGATTAATAAAATAGTTATTGAAACAATTAATCAATACTTGAAACAGAACTTGATATTAAACTAAATGAGCAACCGTAATTGGCTGCTCATTTTTAAGATATTTGGGTCAACTGCGATGTTATTGCCATAAAAAAACACCGCACGCAATTGCGTACGGTGTTTTTAGTATATATATTTTTTT
>CAMJIA010000053.1 GCA_946405695.1 uncultured Prevotellaceae bacterium
CTCGAAGCCCTTCGGGCTGAATGCAAGGAGACAAACATAAAGTGATCGAGGGACACCCTGATCACAGGTCCCCTTATGTCAGGTGACAGGTCCTGACAGGAATCTTCCGTCTCGGCAAAAAAAAAGAATAAATTCTTTTGTTTTGCGCTCAACTTTTTGTAACTTTGCTGTCAGAAACTATTAAATATTGATACTATGAGCAAGAAAAAGGGAGGCAAAAGGCTGAATAAGAAACAGATAGCTGAGATGCTGCAGACGCTGTTCCAACAGAATCCCAACGAGACATTCTCCTTCAAGCAGGTCTTCAAGGCTTTGAAGTTGGATACCCATCCTACCAAGATGCTGGCTATTGACCTGATGGAAGAGATGGCGTGGGACGACTATCTGTCGAAGGTCAGTGATAACTCGTATCGCCTGAACCTGAAGACGCAGGTGCAGGAGGGTACCTTCATCCGCAAAGCCAACGGTAAGAACTCGTTCCAGCCCGATGATGGCGGCACACCCGTGTTTGTCAGTGAGCGTAACTCGCTGTTTGCCATGAATGGCGACCGTGTGAAGGTGACTTATATGGCTCGTCGTGAGAAGCATATCAAGGAGGCGATGGTCGTCGAGATTCTGAGTCATAAGCGCGA
This sequence comes from uncultured Prevotellaceae bacterium, assembly GCA_946405695.1. The sequence goes on from CAMJIA010000053.1 coordinate 633, forward strand.
CCAGGCCGTCGGTAAGCTAAAGGTGGAGAAGGACTATGCCTTCCTGGTTACCGAGGGTAACATCTTTGTCCACGATATCTTTATCCCAAAGAAGAAGCTGAAGGGCGGCAAGACGGGCGACAAGGCTGTCGTCAAGATTACGCAGTGGCCGTCGAAGGAGTCGAAGAACATTGTAGGTGAGGTCATCGACGTGCTGGGCAAGGAAGGTGACAACAATGTAGAGATGCACGCCATCCTGGCACAGTATGGTCTGCCGTATCGCTATCCGAAGACTGTCGAGGACGCTGCCGAGAAGATAGAGCCAGGCATCACGCCTGAGGAGATAGCCCGTCGTGAGGACTTCCGCGAGGTCTTCACCTGTACCATCGACCCGAAGGACGCCAAGGACTTCGATGATGCTCTGTCTATCCGGAAAAAAGGCAAGAACTGGGAGGTTGGCGTGCACATTGCCGATGTCAGCCATTATGTGAAGGAAGGTTCTGTGATTGACAAGGAGGCCGTGAAGCGTGCCACCAGCGTCTATCTTGTGGACCGTACTATCCCCATGTTGCCAGAGCGTCTGTGCAACTTCATCTGTTCACTGCGCCCTGACGAGGAGAAGCTTTGCTATAGTGTCATCTTCGTTTTGGACGAAGAGGCCAATGTCAAGGACTACCACATCGCCCATACCGTTATCAAGAGTAATAGAAGGTACGCGTATGAGGAAGTACAGGAGATCCTAATGGGCAAGGATGGTGACTATGCCGACGAGCTGCGTACACTGGATAAACTGGCGAAATGCTTGCGTGAACGCCGCTTCAAGGGTGGTGCCGTGAAGTTCGATCGTGAGGAATTGCATTTCGACATCGACGAGACAGGCAAGCCTGTCCGTGCTTATTTCAAGAAGTCGAACGATGCCACCCAGCTCATTGAGGAGTTTATGTTGCTGGCCAACCGTACCGTCGCAGAACATATCGGTAGGGTGGAGAAGCCCAAAGCCAAGAATGCACAGCCCAAAGCCAAGAAGACCTTCGTCTATCGTATCCACGACCAGCCAGACCCCACGAAGCTGGAGACGCTGCGCGAGTTTGTGGTGAAGTTCGGCTACAAGATGAAGACGGCTGGTACGAAGGGCGCTATCTCGAAGTCGCTGAATGCGCTGATGGACGGCTGTCAGGGCAAGAAGGAGCAGAAACTCATTGAGACCGTTGCCCTGCGTGCCATGATGAAGGCGAAATACTCGACGCACAACATCGGACACTATGGTCTGGCCTTTGAGTACTATACGCATTTCACGTCGCCTATCCGTCGCTTCCCTGATACGATGGTACATCGCCTGCTGACGAAATATCAGGATGGTGGACGCTCAGCTAATCAAGAGAAGTACGAAGAACTCTGTGAGCACTGCTCCGATATGGAACAGACCGCCCAGCAGGCTGAGCGCGACAGCATCAAGTACAAGATGGTCGAGTTCATGGCCGACAAGATAGGTAACGAGTATGATGCCCATATCAGTGGCATCCAGTCGTATGGCATCTACTGTGAGGTTGACGAGAACCACTGCGAGGGTATGGTGTCCATGCACGACCTGGACGATGACTACTACGACTTCGACGAGCGCAACTACTGCCTGGTGGGTCGTCGTCATCACAACAAATACCAGTTGGGTGACCCCATCCGCATCAAGGTAGCTCGTGCTAATCTGGAGAAGCGCCAGCTCGACTTCGTTTTAGCCGACAAATAACTCATTAGTCTTATTGGCCCCATAGGCCCCATTTTATTATTATAATAAGGTACACGCATGAAAGAAAACAATCGCATCATTGCCGCAGCCATTGTTGCTGTAGGCATCATCTGCCTGGGATGGTTCCTGAAGGCAGGCATTGACAACTTTGCCAATAAAGACCGTCATGTAACCGTCAAGGGACTGGCCGAGCGTGAGGTGCCAGCCGACAAAGTCACGTGGAGCATTGGTACAAAGGTGACGGGTAACGACCTGCCGCTGCTTTACGAGAACATCAATGTGCAGACGCAGAAGATCAAACAGTTCCTGCTGAAGTATGGTCTGCCGGAGAAAGAGATTACCGTTAATCCTCCCTCCATTACCGACCTGGAGGCCCGTGAGTGGGGTGACAACCAGAAGAACTTCCGCTACATCGTCAATACCACGATTACGGTGGCTACCAACAAGGTGGCAGAAGTCAACAAAGCCATCTCCAGTCAGGCCGAACTGCTGAAGCAGGGCGTGGCACTGGGCGAGAACAGTCCGCAGTACGAATATGCCTCGTTCCAGCAGATGAAACCGGAGATGATGGCCGAGGCTATCAAGAACGCTCAGAAGACTGCTGCGCAGTTTGCAGAGGCCAGTGAGTGTGACCTTGGAAAAATTGTCGTTGCCGATCAAGGACAGTTTTCTATTGACAATCGTGATGATAACACGCCGTATATAAAAAAGTTACGCGTAGTTACTACAGTGACTTATTCGCTGAAGGACTAAGCGACGGTCGACGAAATACCGTCTATTAACATTTTTTGAAAATATTTCTCTCCAAAATGTGCTTGTAATTTAGTTATATTTTGTATCTTTGCACTCGCTAAGAGTTTCCCGAAATGGGAAACTTTTTGCGAGATAAAAATTAAAAAGTTGTCCAAAACGGATGATTTTGTGTTGCAAAGAGAATGCAATAACTAAAGAAATATACACATAAACAATGGAGATTAAAAACTTTACCATTACCAAACGCGACGGTTCAAAAGACTCGTTTTCGTTAGACAAAATCATGAACGCCATCGTTAAGGCGTTCGAGAGTGTGAATGTTCCTTCTGACCTGGGAACCATTTCAAAGATTATCAGTCACCTGGATATCAAGGACGATATCACGGTGGAGGATATCCAGAACCAGGTGGAGGAAGCGTTGATGCGCGAAGGCTTCTATAAGGTTGCCAAGTCGTTCATGCTCTATCGCCAGCAGCATACCGAGGATCGTGAGACGCTGGCTAAGTTGCAGTTCCTGTCCGACTATATGGAGTCGGCTAATGCTGCAACCTCTTCGAAGTTTGACGCCAATGCCAATGTGGAGCACAAGAACATTGCCACGCTGATTGGTGAACTGCCGAAGTCTAACTTCATCCGTCTGAACCGTCGTCTGCTCACCGAGCGCATCAAGAAGATGTTCGACAAGGAACTTGCTGACCAGTACATCGACTTGCTGACACACCACTTTATATATAAGAACGATGAGACCTCGCTGGCCAACTACTGTGCATCTATCACGATGTACCCCTGGCTTATCGGTGGCACTACCGCTATTGGTGGCAACTCAACGGCGCCTACTAACCTGAAGTCGTTTGCCGGTGGTTTCATCAACATGGTGTTCATGGTCAGCTCTATGCTTGCTGGTGCTTGTGCTACCCCCGAGTTCCTGATGTACATGAACTACTTCATCGGCAACGAGTATGGCAAAGACTACTGGCAGCATCCTGAGCAGCAGGCCGACCTCTCGCTGAAGAAGCGCACCATCGACAAGGTTATTACCGACTACTTCGAGCAGATTGTCTACTCACTGAACCAGCCCACTGGTGCCCGTAACTATCAGGCTGTGTTCTGGAATGTGGCTTACTACGACCGTTACTACTTCGAGAGTATCTTCGGTGAGTTCTACTTCCCCGATGGCAGTCAGCCCGACTGGGATGGTCTGTCTTGGTTGCAGAAGCGTTTCATGAAGTGGTTCAACCAGGAGCGTACGAAGACCCTGCTGACCTTCCCCGTAGAGACCATGGCGCTGCTCGTTGACGAGAATGGCGAGCCTAAGGACAAGGAGTGGGGTGAGTTTACCGCTGAGATGTATGCTGAGGGCCACTCGTTCTTCACCTATATGAGCGACAATGCCGACTCTCTCAGTTCTTGCTGCCGTCTGCGCAACGAGATTACTGACAACGGCTTCTCTTATACGCTGGGTGCCGGTGGTGTATCTACCGGTTCGAAGTCAGTACTGACCATCAACCTCAACCGTTGCGTGCAGTACGCCGTCAACCACAAGATGGACTATCTGGAGTATCTGGGACAGGTCATCGACCTCTGCCACAAGGTACAGCTGGCATACAATGAGAACCTGAAGGACCTGCAGGCCCATGGCATGCTGCCCTTGTTCGATGCTGGTTACATCAATATCGCACGCCAGTATCTGACCATCGGTATCAATGGTCTTGTAGAGGCTGCCGAGTTCATGGGATTGAAGATTACGCCTAACGACGACTATAAGAAGTTCGTACAGAGCATCCTCGGCCTCATCGAGAAGTACAACAAGCAGTACCGCACGAAGGACATCATGTTCAACTGCGAGATGATTCCTGCCGAGAACGTCGGTGTGAAGCACGCCAAGTGGGACCGTGAGGACGGCTACTTCGTACCACGCGACTGCTATAACAGCTACTTCTATGTTGTTGAGGACGACTCATTGTCAGTTATCGACAAGTTCAAGCTGCACGGCGCTCCCTACATCGAGCACCTTACTGGTGGCTCTGCCCTGCACATGAACCTCGACGAGCACCTGTCTAAGGAGCAGTATCTGCACCTGCTGAAGGTGGCTGCCAAGGAGGGCTGTAACTACTTCACATTTAACATTCCCAATACTGTCTGCAACGACTGTGGCCATATCGACAAACGTTACCTGAAGGAGTGCCCGCACTGCCATTCGAAGAATGTGGACTACATGACCCGCATCATCGGATACCTGAAGCGCGTCAGCAACTTCTCACAGGCTCGTCAGGAAGAGGCTTCGCGCCGTTACTATGCACACGCAGAATAATTATGACTAATGAGTAATGAGCCATGAGCTCATTACTCATGTCAATAGACATATGCTTAAATACGTAAATACAGGGGTTGTTTTTCAGGAGATACCCGATGAGGTGACTTTAGCCATCAATATCTCCAATTGTCCATGCCATTGTCCAGGGTGCCATAGCCGCTATCTCTGGGATGACATTGGCATGCCGTTGGATACGGATGCCATCGATGCCTTCATCGAGCGTTACGGCAACGACATCACCTGCCTGTCATTCATGGGAGGTGATGCCGACCCCGTAGGCGTCAATCAGTTGGCACAGTATATTCACGAGACCTATCCACAGTTCAAGGTGGCATGGTACAGTGGACGCCTCCGTGTCTCGCCGGCTGTCAACAAGGAAGATTTTGATTATCTGAAAATCGGACCTTATATCAAGCACTTAGGTCCCTTGAAGTCACCGACCACCAACCAGCGTCTCTATCGCCTTCGTGATGACGGTTCCTTCGAGGATATCACCTATCGTTTCTGGCGTCAGCGCGACATAGCTATATAGAAAAAGCCTGCACTGCAGGCTTTTTCTATGTTCTCTACTCAATGAGGTTTTATTCCTCTTTGCGATCGTCGATGTTGTCACCCTCTGTGGGAGCCATCTCCTCCTCGAAATCGGAGATGCCGGCCTTAATAAGGATGTCGTACCATTGGATGAGTTTCTTGATATGGCTGTTCTGCACACGGTCCTGATCCCATTCGGGCAGCACCTTAGAGAAATACTCGTGGAGCTCGGCAGGAGTGGCCTTCTTGAAGTTAACGCTGCAGGTCTTACCGCCTTCTAAGTCGCGCATAGAGGCGAGCACCTTCATGAGGGGTACCTCGTCAGTCTCAGTGAACATGGCGATGTCGGCCAGTGAGGTGATACGGTCGGTACCGAAGGCAGGCATACGCTTGTGGGTGTCGTCCAAGGCTTCGACAATGAGGCTATTGGTGGCACGTGATACTAATTTGTACAGTCCGGGCTTACCGGAGATTGCTAAAATGGTCTGTTTCATATTTCTTTTCGTTATTTCGATGTTTCGATGTTACGACATGACGTCGTTAATAAATTCCTCTATCTGACTATTGAGGTCCCGTTGGCCATCGTTGACGATTTCGTAGTCGGCACGGCGCAGGAGCTCGGTCTGTGGCCACTGGCGCTGCATCCACTGGAGTGCCTTCTCACGGGTGATGCCGTCACGTTGCATGACGCGCTGGATACGTACCTCTTCTGGTGCAGTGACCACAATAACACGGTCTACCAGTTTGTAGGCTCCTGACTCATAGAGGATAGCGCTCTCCATCCATTGGTAGCCGCTCTCTTCGAAGTCACGGAATACGGCAGGATGTACGATGTTGTCAATCTTTTTAGCGTTGGTCTCGCTCTCTAATAGGAATCGGGCAATGTCGGCCTTTTCCAAGGAACCGATGAGCTGCAACAACTGCTGGCGAACGTCTTCCGATGTACGGATGATGCGTTTAGCCGCTTGGTCGCAGTCATAGACCTCAATGCCGCGAGTTCTGAGCAGTTGACAGACATAGCTCTTGCCAGAGCCGATACCTCCTGTAATACCTATCTTCATTCCCCTTCTATCAGATAGTCTACTTGTTTGGTGTCGAGGACAGCACGGCTGACGCCATGTGGTACTTCGCGAAGGTAGAGGTTGCATTTCTCCTTGTGGCTCTCTGCGATTTCATGATAGTCGGCAACGACTACAAAGTCTTCTGCACGCAAAGAACGTATCTGACTGACACCTGCTACGAAATGCACCTTGGCATAGCGTGGGAAGGTGCGCAATACCTTTCCTTCCGGTAGATTGAGACAGTGGATGGGCACGTTGCTGATAGTCTCCTCGGTGAGTACGTCGGTATGGAACCGGATTTGTACACGGTCGGGAACGATCTTGACGTCAGGAATGTATGCCAGCTGACAGTTTACCGTCAGCGAGTCGCGGAAGTTGATGTAGTTGAGTGCCTCTGTGTATACAGCACGAATGCTGTCGAGTTTCTCTTTCGAGGCATAGATCTCAACACTGTCAGGCAGGTACTCCACATCTGAGATGAAGTAGAGCTGGTCTGGGATGACACGGCCTGCCCAGCGGACAGGTACACGACGACACTCACCGTTATTATAGGAGAATGCTAAATGGTCGGGCTTGACGGCAGTGACTTTCGACGAGAGTTCCAAACGTTGTTCAATCATGCGTTTCAGGTCGTTGGTGCCGATGGTGCCGCTGCCACGCCCATGGTCGTAGATCTTGAATGGTATCTGGATGGTGCCCAAGCGGTCGGTATAGAGGTAAACCGCTATGAGCCATCCCTTGTCACGAATGGTTACACGAACCGTGTCTACAGGTACTGAGGTGAGCACTACATTCTTGGGGATACCCACCACGCGTGCAGGTATCTTGATCTCCTGCTCGTAGGTCTCGTTGAGGGTAATGATAAGCCAGAAGATGAATGAGAGGAAGAGGAAGATCATGAAGATAAGGAACTGCTTGTTCACATTGCTGAACAAGAAGTTCCTGATGGTGATAAATATCCGTTTGATACTCATCGCTTCTAACCTCTCACTTCATTGCGTGCCACACTCCTGCCTTTAGGTGGGAGAAGCTGCTCACCTCTTACTTCTGCATCGGTGTGCTAGCAGTATCCTTGTAGACATAGCCTTTGTCGACCTTGATGACTACGCCGTCGGCAATCTTCACTTCGATGATGCCAGCAGCCAGGTCAATCTTCTTCACGGTACCATAGATGCCACCACCAGTGACAACAGGTGTGCCCTCAGTGAGGTTGTTCTGGAAATTCTGAATCTCCTTCTGACGCTTCTGCTGGGGACGAATCATAAAGAAGTACATGATGGCAAAGATGGCTACCATCATAATCAGGAAACTGGTCATGCTGCCACCGCCCTGGGCGGCCTGTGCAGCGAGAATAATCTGTGTCATTGTTGTCTATAAATATTTATGTTGTTTTTCTATTTCTTGGGTTCAATGTGCTTCAACAGGCGTCCTTTCTGTACAAGGTGACGGGCAATGGCATCGAGCATGCCGTTGATGTAGCCGGCACTGCGTGGGGTGGAGTAGAGCTTGGCAATCTCCACATACTCGTTGATGCTGACATTGATGGGGATGCTGGGGAACGTCATCATCTCAGCAATGGCTATCTGCATGATGACGATATCCATATAGGCCAGACGTGAGAAGTCCCAGTTGCGAGAGGCTTCACTCATATAGCGCTGGTATTGGTCAGCATTCATGATGCTGGCACGGAACAACTTGCGAGCATAGTCTCTGTCCTCCTCGCTATCGTATTCGGGCAACAGTTCCTGATGACCCTTGTTCTTCTCGTCGAAACGCTTGATGGTCTTCACCACGAAGGTGTCGACAATCTCCTTGTCGTCATTCCAATAGATGCTCTGCTCCTCCAACAGACTGTCGAGGTCGGGATTGTTCTCAATGAGCGTACGATACAACTTACGCCACAACTCGCGGTCGGCATCGTAGCTGTCTTCTGCCGAGGCCATATAATCCTGATAAATCTGACTCTCGGTAATCTGTGTGTAAATCTTCTTCAGGAATTCAGGGTTGTCGTTCCAGTTTTTCTTCTGGGCTTCCATGAATTCGTTCAGCATCTTGTTCTCCTCCAACTGCAGGGCGAAGCGGTTCATGATGAACTTCTGTGAAGGCATCTCAGTACCTTCACGCTGTGCACGCGACTGGGCGACCTCCACATGGCGGCGGGCCTCCTGGGTAATGCCTACAATGAGGGCTAACAAGTAATTGTAAAGGTCATAGGCTTTCGACAGGCTGAACAAAAGCTCCTTCTCTGCGGTGTCGATGTTCTTACTTCCATTCTGATAGTAAGCATAGGTTAACTGGACAACCTTGATTCTAATGAGTTCTCTGTTAATCATAATTCTTGTGTAAAAATAGCTATTTGATACTCTTATCGCTTGCAAAAGTACAAATAATTCCCCGATTATACAAAAAAAACACCTATTTTTATAAAAAATTCAATGATGACTTGTCTATTATCAATTTTATTTGTACCTTTGCAGCCGCTTTTCGCATCGTGTGATGGTGAATTAAGCGCAACAAACTTAATTTTAGAGTAACACATTATTAAAAAATGAAAGAAATTAACGTAAACGGTCAGAAGCGCACCGACACAGGCAAGAAGGCCTCTAAGCAGCTTCGTAAGGAGGGTATGGTTCCCTGCAATCTGTATGGTGAGAAGAAAGGTGAGAACGGTCTGCCCGAGGCTATGGCTTTCACTGCATCAATGGCTGAGCTCCGCAAGGCTGTGTACACTCCGCACGTATATGTTGTAAACCTGAACATCGACGGTAAGGAGCACAAGGCTATTATGAAGGAGCTGCAGTTCCATCCCACAACTGATGCTCTGTTGCACGCTGACTTCTTCGAGATCAACGAGACCAAGGCTATCACCGTTGGTATCCCCGTTAACATCGTAGGTCACGCTCAGGGTGTACGTGATGGTGGTCGTCTGAACCTCTCTATCCGTAAGATTGACGTGAAGGCTCCTTACAAGCAGATTCCTGAGAAGCTGGACATCGACGTTACCGAGCTGCAGCTGGGTAAGGCTATCAAGGTTGGTTCACTGAGCTTCGAGGGCTTGGAGATTGCTACTCCTAAGGAGGTTATCGTATGCTCTGTTAAGGCTACTCGTGCTTCTCGTTCAGCTGCCGCTGCTGCTGACGCAGAATAATTATGGACAAGTACTTAATTGTTGGTTTGGGGAATCCTGGCGACGAGTACGCCGAGACCCGCCACAACACTGGATTTATGGTATTGGACGCTTTTGCTAAGGCGTCCAATATCGTTTTTGAGGATAAACGTTATGGCTTTGTCGCAGAGACCACACTGAAGGGTAGGAAGGTCTTCCTGCTGAAGCCTACCACGTTTATGAACCTCAGTGGTAATGCTGTGCGCTATTGGTTGAACA
>CAMJIA010000054.1 GCA_946405695.1 uncultured Prevotellaceae bacterium
AGAATGCTTAGCAGGAGTGTTCTCATGGGCGGGCCTCCTTTCCGATAAAGGGTTCATACGGAATGTTACGTCCGATATAGTAGTCCCATTCCTGACGTGTCAGGTTCCTCTTGAGTTTGTTTTTCAGCATCTGGCGCATCATGGGAACCGATATCAGAGACTCCGTGAGTGTGCCGACCTGATCGCCACACCATACGTTAGCATTTTCCTTGTCGAAGGTGAAGTTCAGAATCCAACCATCGGTGGTAATGATCGTCATCGGTTCTATCTTGGGCTGGTCGGCCAACCACAGATTGACCTTACCGTCGTAGCTGGCAGAGTGGATACGCCAATTGATAATCTTGATTTTGGTGATGTGTGAACGATGGCCCACCAACTTCTGCGTCTCTCCCTTCGGATTGATATAATAGATGGTACCATCGCTCATGCCATAAGTCGTAATCTTGTTGGCGGGGTTGCAGGCATAGGCTGTCACCTGTCCCTTGACAGGAACCTTGGTGGTCTCTATCTTGTCGAAGCTCTTGACCAGATGCATGTGTCCCTGATCATCGAAGATGCAGGGATATTGTCCATTGTTGCACACAGCCACCGTCTTGAACGAGAAAGGATGGGTGCGGACAATGGTGCGACTGTTGGCATCAAACAGTGCCATACCCTGTTCACCAAACAGTATCATCTGATTGCTGGCAAAATCCATACAGCGCAGGGCACCGATTCCTGTGACTTCAAGAACGGTTTCGTTGTGGTCGCTCTTGATAACGAAGTGTCCTGTACGACTGACGGCATAGACAATGCTTTTCACACGGTCAACAAACACATCGCGGAAATCGTAGGCTTTATTGTTGATCAGTTCTTGATTCGTCATCTTGCCCCCCTTCAGACTATGCTTCGTCAGTTCGCCATAACTGCTGCAGGTCACAAAATGATTGTCTTTGTCGTTGTAGAATGCCACATCATAGATGCCTCCTTTATGCATGGTCCATTGCTGTTTGCTCTGGCTGGCAATGACCAGCGACTGATAGACTGACGACGCGTAAACATTACCGTTGTAGCGTGTGGTGTACAGCTGCGAGGCATAACTCAGTAGCGCTGCCAGTTCATGATTGCCCGATTCTGACTGCTTGATGGAAACGTCGCCCAACTGTCGTGCCAAGGTGATATAGCCCAGTGTGTCAGCCACACGTCTCTGATATTCTGCATTGGCACGCTGCTGTTCTGCAATAACACGCTCACTCTTGGCCACCTTTGATGCTTCTACGGCACGCTGCTCAGCTTCCTGGGCGTTCTGGCGCTCCTCTTCCGCATTGCGTCGCATCTGTTCGGCTACGGCAGTCTGCTCTTCCGCCTTGATACGCTGTTGGTCACTGATGCGTCGCTCCTGGTTGGCTATCTCCTCCATCTGCTCGTTGATGCGCTGCATCACAACAGACCGCTTTTCTCTCTTGCTGAGAACGTCAAGCCTGTCTTCCAGCCGATGCGTCTTCTCTTGTTCTTCCGCATACCACTGGTAGACCACCGCCAGTGCTACGCCCATCACGAGGGCTATACAGCTGGCTATGAGTGTGCTTGTCTTACCGTAGATCCTCATGCTTTACGTGTTAGCGCCATCAGTGTGATGTCGTCACTCTGGGGAGCATTACCTACAAAGGCTTTGATGTCTGCCAACTGGTTGTCAATGATGCTTCTGCAGTCTTTACCTTTCTGTGTGGCCAGAAAGTTCATCATGCGGTCGTCGCCATACTCCTCATTAGCCTCGTTCATGGCCTCGTTGACACCATCAGTATACATGACCAGCGTATCGCCAACACCCAGCGTCAACGTCTCCTTGGGATAGGTGATGCCCTCTACGGCGCCCACCATACAACTGGTGCTTGTTGGCAACATCTGTACGCTACCGTCGGCTTTGATGATGACTGGCGAGTTGTGACCACCATTACTGTATTCCATCTCTCCCGTCTTGACGTTATAGATGGCATAGAAGACGGTGACAAACATGCAGTCTACCGACTCCTTGCTGAGCAGTTCGTTCGATTTCGTCAGACAGTCTCCAGGTGCGTAGCCCTGCAGTCCGATGGTACGTATCAGTGTTCTGCTGACAGCCATGAAGATGGCTGCTGGGATACCTTTACCGCTCACGTCAGCCATGACCAATCCTATACGGTCTTCGTCAATACGGAAGAAGTCGTAGAAGTCACCACCCACATCCTTGGCAGGTGTCATCAGCGCTGCCAGGTCCAGTTCCCGTTCGTTTTCAGGGAATGGAGGGAAGATACGGGGCAGGATGGCCTGTTGGATTTCAGCAGCCACTGCCAGATCGGTCTTCAGCGACTCCAACTGGGCGTGCTCGTGTTGAGACATCTTGATGTAGTTAATCTGCTCAATAGCCTTCTCGATGGTGATGCTCAGATCGTCCAGGTCAATAGGCTTTGTGGCAAAGTCAAAGGCACCATTGTTCATGGCCGAGCGGATATTGCCCATATCGCCGTATGCTGACACCATGATACATTTCATGGCAGGATTCTGCATCTCGTTAATCTTGGTAAGCAGCGTCAGTCCGTCCATTTCCGGCATGTTGATGTCGGAAAGGATGATGTTGATGTCCTTCTCTTTCAGCATCAGGGTTAACGCTTCCAGTCCGTTGTGGGCAAAGAAAAACTCATACTCACCCTTGCGGATTTGGCGTCTGAAATATTGCGTTAGTAGCAACTCGAGATCCATCTCGTCGTCGACACTCAGAATTTTTACAGGATTCATTGTTAGTATATTTATATTTTAGGTGCAAATTTACATATTTATTTAAAAAATACCAAGAAATGAAGGAAAAATATACAGAATTCCTTGGATTTCGGATAAAATAAAGTACCTTTGCACGCGATAATGAAGACACTACATATTTTTAACCCTGAGCACGACATTGCGCTGGCAGCCAATCTGTCACACTTCACAGCCCCCCATGCTGGCAGACAGTTGAGGGCTGATCTGGGGTGGTTGCCTACCCTGTGGACTGAGGAGAATGACTATATTCTGGTGGAACATGTGGATGCTGCACGAAAGGCTTACGAGCGCCTGCGCAAGAAACTGGGACGTCCCGTTGCCATGTTCGTTGATCGCCAAGAATTGCCACACCTGGACATCCAGCAAGTGAATCCATGGGGCTGGGATGCTGCTGTGGCTACCGATCTTTTTCGGTGGGGCATAAAGGCAGCTATATTACCTGATGAGGAATTGCTGGCACATTACCGTCAACTGTCACACCGCAGGACCTCAGCCCAGTTACTGCCAGCTCTACGTTTGGAGGGTACGGTAGGCGAAGCAGTAGAATGTGCTACGTTGGAACAGGTAGAGCGCTGTCAAGAGCGCTGGGGACAGATTGTCATCAAGTCTCCCTGGTCATCGAGTGGGCGAGGGGTGCGCTTCGCTGTTCAAGAGGGATGGATCAATAACGTCATCAAACAGCAGGGCTGTGTGATGGTGGAGCCTTATTATAATAAGGTGAAAGACTTCGGTATGGAATTCGAGGTCGACAAGGACGGAAAGGTGCACTATCTGGGATTGTCGTTGTTTCATACCAAGAATGGGGCTTATATCGGCAATCTGCTGGCTACAGAGCAGGCGAAACGCGAGCAGATGGCCCGTTATGTGTCAATAGAATTGCTGGACGAAATCAAACAACGCATCATTGACAATGTCCACCTTACAGATTACGTAGGACCTTTTGGCATTGACATGATGATTTGCGCTGCTGTGAAGCTAAATGATAACGGAAAAATGATAAATGATAATCGTTGCCTGCTTCATCCTTGTGTGGAACTAAACCTGCGGCGCACGATGGGACACGTGGCACTAAGCATAACACCTACTGACGACGATATCCGGAAGGTGATGCGCATAGAACTGACAGACCACTACAAACTATCGATAAAAAAACTAGGAGCATCCGTATGAGACGGGTGCTCCTTGGTTATTGTAAGTACGAATTCAGAATTCGGAATTTAGAATTCGGAATTACTTCAGCGCTTTGTTCAGCATGTAGTATACCTCGTTGTTGCGGAGGGTCTGCTTGAACTCGTAGGTCTTCGTGTCCTTGTTGATCTTGACATACTCGATGCCAAGCATCTCAGCGAAGTCCTCCCAGTACTCTTCGGTGATGTCGTAAGAGAAAGCTGAGTGGTGTGTGCCACCAGCAAGAATCCATGCGCCAGCACCAATCTCGAAGGTGGGCTGGGGAACCCACAGGGCAGAAGCCACAGGCAGGTTAGGCATGGGCTTGGGCTCGATGCACTCAACCTCCTGAGAAATCAGGCGGAAGCGATTGCCGAGGTCAACAACAGTAGCCTTGATACCACGACCCACCTTTGAGGTGAAGACGAGGCGGGCTGTCTGCTGCTTGCGGATGCCGATGCCGAGGAAGTGAACTTCCAGCTTGGGTTTGTCGACAGCGATGAGCGGACAAACCTCGAGCATGTGGCTCTGCAGACAAGAACTGCGGTCACCAGCGAAGTTCAGCGTGTAGTCCTCCAGGAACGAGCAACCGGTAGGCATGCCCTGCTGGATAACCCACAGGGTGCGGTAGAGACAGGCTGTTTTCCAGTCACCCTCAGCACCGAAACCGATACCCTCAGCCATGAGACGCTGTGAGGCCAAGCCAGGAATCTGGTCGAAGCCACAGAAGTCGGGCTGGTCGATGTCTGCATCACCGAGGTCGTCGAAGTTGGTGGTGAAAGCAGTAGCGCCTTCGTCCTTCAGGACGCGACGCAGAGCGATTTCTGCCTTGGCAGCGTTCTTCACCTTCTCCCAGTAAACCTCTTCGCCAGACTCATCAATCTTGATGGTGTAGAGCTTCTTGTACTCCTCAACGAGTTCATCAGCCTCCTTGTCAGTTACCTTCTTCCAGTAGTCCATCAGCGAGCTGACGGGGTAGTAGTCCACATGGTAGCCCAGACGCTGCTCGAACTCTACGCGGTCGCCATCGGTAACGGCTACGTTGTTCATGTTCATACCGAACATCAGACAGCGCACGTTCTTGGCGTCGGCAACACCTGCTGCTACACGTGCCCAGACGGCAATCTGCTGCTGAGCGGCAGCGTCCTTCCAGTAACCACAAACCACCTTGCGGGGAACGCGCATGCGGGTGCAGATGTGTCCAAACTCGATGTCACCATGAGCTGACTGGTTCAGGTTCATGAAGTCCATATCCATCGTCTCCCAGGGAATCTCAGCGTTGTACTGGGTGTGGAAGTGGAGGAGGGGTTTCTGCAGGTCCTGCAGACCCTTGATCCACATCTTGGCAGGCGAGAAGGTGTGCATCCAGGTGATGATACCCACACACTTGTCGTCGTTGTTGGCTGCCTTCATCACAGCCTCTACTTCCTTGGAGCTGTTGGCAGTGCCTTTGTATACAACCTTGATGGGGATAATGCCACTATTGTTTAGGCCATCGACCATCTCCTTTGAGTGGCCGTCAACGGCAACAACAGCGTCGCCTCCGTAGAGCAACTGCGCACCAGTTACCCACCATATTTCTAAATTATCAAATGCTTTCATTTCCTTGTGATTTAGTGATTAGTGTTTCTGACCTTTCTGGCCGTAGTAGGCGTTGGGGCCGTGCTTGCGCATGTAGTGCTTCTCAACAAGCAACGGGTTCATCGTCGTGTTGGGATTAACACAGAACGACACGAAGGCCATCTTGGCACACTGCTCCATGACCTTGGCGTTGTAGACGGCATTGTCGGGAGAGGTACCCCACGAGAATGGTCCGTGGTTCTTGACGAGCACAGCGGGTGTGTGGTCGGGATTGATCTTGCGGATGTTCAGGATCTCGTCGACAATAACGTTACCTGTCTCCAGTTCGTACTGTCCCTCGACTTCCTCCTTCGTCATATCGCGTGTGCAGGGAATATCCTTGTAGAAGTAGTCGGCATGGGTGGTGCCGATGTTGGGGATGTCCTTACCAGCCTGTGCGAAAGCAGTAGCATAGGTGGAGTGGGTGTGAACGACGCCCTGGATGTTGGGGAACGCCTTATATAATACAAGGTGTGTGGGGGTATCGCTCGACGGATTCAGGTCACCCTCGACCACTTTACCACTTTCCAGGTCAACAACTACCATGTCCTCGGCTTTCATCTCGTCGTAAGAGACGCCGCTGGGCTTGATGACTACCAATCCCTTCTCGCGGTCAATACCTGAGACGTTGCCCCAAGTGAAGATGACCAGTCCCTGTTTTACCAGGTCCAGATTGGCTTTGAATACTTTCTGTTTCAGTTCTTCTAACATGTTACTATAGTTTGAAGTTAGTACCTTCGTTGAAGGCGTTTTTGTTGAAGCGATAGAGCGAGGCACCACGCTTGGAACCCGTCTTATCGATAAGGTCGGTCTTCTCGATGAAGTCCATTTCCTTGATGCGCTTACGGAAGTTACGCTTGTCGACCTCCTCGCCGTTGACAGCCTCATAGAGGCGCTGCAACTGTGTGAGGGTGAACAGACCTGGGAGCAGCTGGAAACTGATGGGCGCAGTACGAATCTTCTGCTGCATCAGCTTGCGGGCCTTGAGAATCATCTCCTTGTGGTCGGAGAACATCTCAGGAAGTTCCTCGATATTCACCCATTCCACATCGTGCTCGGCCAACAGTCTCTGGTCGTAGTCCTTCACGTTGATGAGGGCGTAGTAACTGACGCTGACTACACGTGCACCTGGGTCGCGGTCGACACTGCCGAAGGCTCCCACTTGGCGCATATAGACGTTGCGCAGACCGGTAAGTTCAAAGAGTACGCGGTCGGCAGCCTCGTCGACACTCTCCTCGTTGCGTACGAAACCTCCATAGAGGCTCCATGCGCCCTTACCGGGGTCCATGGCTCGGTGACCCAGCAGCACCTTCAGCTTGTTTTGTTCGAAGCCGAAGATGATGCAGTCCACCGAGACAAGGATCTTCTGGTGTTCAATATAATACTTGGTCATGGTTGCTACTGATGGATTACCACAATGCAATATACAGGATGGTCAGAATGGCAATAACGCCAAAGGCACCCCAGTTGAAAATATTGTCGGTATGGAATATCTTCAGGTCGATAGCTACCAGCTTCGGATCTTGTACCTTGTCGAGGGCATTAGAGCGCAGGTAGATAGCGATGGTTGCCGTGATGGCAGCAAAGAAGATCATAGCACCCTCGAAGCCGTGTACGTGGAATACATCCACGAAGAAACCAGCAACGAACAGTACCAGCGATACGGCAGCAACAACAAACATGATGTTGCTCCACAGCAACTGGGTCTTGATGGTGTGCTCGTCAAGCTCGTCGGCAGGAACAGACTTCTTGCTCTTCAGTGAGATCCATACGAACAGGATGACCAGTGTGATGAACACGATACCTGAACGTACCAGGAACGGCATGTCGGGGAACGCGAACTTATAGATGATAGAGAACGCGAAGGTACCGATGGCGCAGACAACGGCTGCAGTACCGCTGGCACGCTTCCACAACAGACCAAGACCGAAGATAACTACCACACCGGGATATACGAATGCTGAGTACTCTTGGATGAACTGGAAGGCCTGGTCGATACCACCCATCAATGGGTAAACGGCGATGAGGGCGATGATCAGAGCGCTGACAGAGGTCAGACGACCAACATTCACCAGACGACGCTCAGAAGCGTTCTTGTTGATGAACTGCTTGTAGATATCCATCGTGAAGAGGGTAGAGGTAGAGTTGAACATAGAAGCCAGTGAAGAAATAACAGCGGCAGCCAGTGCAGCAAAGCTCAGACCCTTGACAACGGTAGGAGTGAAGTTACGAATCAGGAAAGGATAAGCATCGTCAGAACGTGTGATGGCACCTGCCAGCGACTCGCGGAGTCCTTCACACTCAGGAGCATTCATGATATAGAAGGCACAAACACCAGGGATACAAACGATGAACGGAATCAAAATCTTCAAGAAAGCAGCGAAGACCATACCCTTCTTAGCCTCATCGAGTGACTTGGCAGCCAGACCCTTCTGGATGATGTACTGGTTGAAACCCCAGTAACCCAGGTTGGTCAGCCACAGGGCACCGAAGATGAGCACGATACCAGGATTGGTGAAGAACGGGTCGTCCTGTACAACAGGATAAGCATCGACATTTCGTGTCACCACAAGGTTGAAGTGCTTGTCGGCAGGATCTTGTGCCAGATAGTCTTTGATGTGGCTCAAGGCATCCCAGGCACCACCAAGGCCCATCTCGTCGCCAATAACTGACAGAGCGGCATAAGCAGTAATCAGACCACCACCAACAAGGAAGGTCACCTGCATCACGTCAGTCCAGGCAACAGAGGCCAGACCACCATAGATAGAGTAGATACCTGCAATGAGGAACAACGAGAGGATGATGCACATACGAACCTGGTCAATCTCCATGCCACCAACGTTGATAATCATGTCGGTAGGCAGACCCAGGATCTGCTGGATAGCCAGGGCACCCAGCCAAGCAACAGATGTCAGGTTGACGAAGACATAGAGGAACAGCCACAGCAGTGAGAAAGCCAGTCCTACACCCCAGTTGTAACGCTCGCGCAGGAACTGAGGAATGGTGAAAATCTTCTTCTCAATCATCAGCGGCAGCAGGAACTTACCCACAACGAGCAGGGTAGCAGCAGCCATCAGCTCGTAGGCAGCAGGAGCAATACCTGATGCGAAAGCAGAACCAGACATACCGATGAACTGCTCAGCAGAGATGTTGGCAGCAATCAACGATGCACCAACAGCCCACCATGTCAGGGTGTTACCTGCCAGGAAGTAGTCGGTAGATGATTTCTCTTCACCCTTCTTGGTACGTGACAGGAACAGTCCCATACCAACAAGAATGACAATGTAAGCGGCAAAGACCAGATAGTCCGCCATCTCGAAGCCATTATTACTTAGCGCTTCAATAATTCTGTCCATAAATTCTTTGTAGTATTAATTAATTGTCAATAATTTATTCTCAATTATTTGATAGAGAAAGTATAAGAAGCGTGGCTGTAGTACTTCTCGCCGGGCTTCAGCACGGGACTTGCCCATTCGGAATGGTTGGGGCTGTCGGGATACTTCTGGCTCTCCAGACATACGCTGACGTGCTTCGGATACTTCAGACCGTGCTTGCGGATGATGTCGGCATCCTTGCCAACGCCTTGGAAATTACCTGAGTAAACCTGTACGCCAGGCTCGTTGGTGCGCATCTCCATGAAGATACCGGTCTTGGGACTGTAGAGTGAGGCACATACCTGAGTGTCGTCACCAGCGGTGTTCAGACAATAGTTGTGGTCGTAACCGGTAGCATTGACAACCTGGTCGTAAGTAGAGTTGATAGAGTCGCCAACAGCATGTGGTGTGCGGAAGTCCATAGCGGTACCTTCGACGTCGCGAATCTCGCCAGTGGGGATATAAAGTTTGTCAGAGGCTGTGAACTTGTCGGCATTGACATACAGTACCTGATCGTAAGCAGCCTGTGTGAAGTCGCCAGAGAGGTTGTAGTAATTGTGGTTGGTCTGGTTGATAATGGTCTCCTTGTCGGTAGTAGCCTCCCACACCATGTCGAGGGTGTTGTCGGCAGTAACCTTGTAAGTGGTACTAGCGGTAACAGTACCAGGGAAACCGTTCTCGCCATCTTGAGCAACGATGGTCAGCTTCAGGATAGAGTCGCCAATCTGCTCAGCGTCGTACACCTGGTTCATCCAACCTGTGGTGCCACCTCCATGCAGGCAGTTAGGACCGTCGTTCTGCTTCAGCTGATAGGTGCTGTCGCTCAACTGGAACTGACCGTTCTTGATACGGTTAGCATAGCGGCCTACGCTGGAACCGTAGTCAGAGGGAGAGTTCAGCGTGTCAGCATACTGGGCGATGTTGTCAAAGCCAAGTACAACGTCAGTAGGTTTGCCATCCTTGTCGGGAACAACCAGCGACACGATGCGGCCACCATAGTTGGTGATACACACCTCCATGCCATTCTGGTTCTTCAACGTGTAGAGCTTGACGGGCTTCTCGTTGATAATAGTGTCGAACTTGGCAGGGTTAAGACCCGATACCGTGAGATTCTGCTCAGGGGCAGAGTTACAAGCTGTTAGCATAGCAGCAGCTACGCTCACAGCACAAAATGTTGCTTTTAAGCCTTTCATTTTTTTGATGTTTTAAGTTGTAAGTCAAATTTTGGGTGTAAAA
Source organism: uncultured Prevotellaceae bacterium (assembly GCA_946405695.1). Next base: position 10,173 of record CAMJIA010000054.1, read on the forward strand.
TTACAACTTATATTT
>CAMJIA010000055.1 GCA_946405695.1 uncultured Prevotellaceae bacterium
CCAGAGGTGCGCTTCGTGAATGTGGGTGAACGCTGTAATGTCGCTGGTTCACGAAAATTCCTCCGACTCATCCAGGAGAAGAAGTATGACGAGGCCATCGCTATTGCCCGCAAACAGGTGGCTGATGGCGCTCGTGTCATCGATGTCAATATGGACGATGCACTCCTTGATGCTCGTTCGGAAATGGTAAATTTTCTGAACACGATAGCTGCCGAGCCCGACATCGCCTCTGTGCCTGTGATGATTGACTCGTCCGATTGGAACGTCATCCTGGCAGGACTGAAATGTCTGCAGGGTAAGGGTATCGTCAACAGCATTTCGCTGAAAGAAGGCGAAGAAGTCTTCATCCGTCATGCGCTCGACGTGAAGCGTTATGGCGCTGCTGTGGTGGTGATGTGCTTCGATGAAGAGGGACAAGCCACCAGCTACGAGCGACGCATTCAGATTGCTGAACGTTCATATCGTATTCTAACCCAGTCGGTTGGGTTGAATCCGTTAGATATTATCTTTGACCCAAATATTCTAGCTGTAGCCACAGGTATAGAGGAGCACGACAGTTATGCTGCTGACTTCATTCGTGCAACAGCCTGGATTCGCGAGAATCTTCCTGGTGCTCATGTCAGTGGTGGCGTGAGCAACCTGTCGTTCTCGTTCCGAGGCAACAACTACATCCGTGAGGCCATGCATGCCGTCTTCCTCTATCATGCCATTCAGGCAGGAATGGACTTCGGTATCGTGAATCCTGCAACGAAAGTTCTTTACACGGATATCCCTGCCGAACAGCTTGAAATCATCGAGGATGTCATCTTGAATCGTCGTTCTGATGCCAGCGAAAAACTGATAGCACTCGCCAACCAGCTGATGACAGAAAGTGTAGCTGGCAGTTCCCCTGTTAGCACCCCAGCAACCATCCACGAGCAGCGCCCAGCCTCTGTCGACGAGCGTCTGAAGCAGGCCCTCGTGAAAGGTGTTGGTGACTATCTCGCTGAAGATCTGCAGGAAGCGCTGCAGCAGTACCCTAAGGCTGTCAACATCATTGAAGGTCCGCTGATGGCTGGTATGAACCAGGTCGGTGAACTCTTTGGTGCTGGCAAGATGTTCCTGCCACAGGTCGTCAAGACCGCTCGTACCATGAAACAGGCAGTAGCCATCCTGCAACCTTATATCGAGCAGCAGCGTGGCGACAGCAAGGTGGAGAAGGCCGGCAAGATACTGTTGGCTACCGTCAAGGGCGATGTCCACGATATCGGCAAGAACATTGTCAGCGTTATCATGACGTGCAACAACTACGAAGTCATCGATATGGGTGTGATGGTGCCTGCCGAACAGATTGTGCGCAAAGCCATCGAGGAGAAGGTCGACATGATAGGCCTCTCAGGACTCATCACGCCCAGTCTGGAGGAGATGGTCGAGGTGGCCTACGAGATGCAGCGTGCTGGGCTGGACATACCTATTATGATTGGTGGCGCCACCACCAGCGAACTGCATGTAGCCCTGAAGATTGCACCTGTCTATGGTGGTCCTGTGGTGTGGATGAAAGATGCTTCACAGAACCCCTTGGTAGCCGCACGACTGATGGACGACGAGCAACAGGTGGAGCGCGAGCTCGACGAGAAATACGAACAACTGAGGCACGACTATCAGCAGCAACAGCAGGAGTTGTTGTCGCTGGAGGAAGCCCGCAACAATAAACCGAACTTATGGAAATAAAAACCGTGTTATTCGACTTGGGAGGAGTGATTATCACCCTCGACCAGTCACAAGCTATACGACGCTTTGAAGAGTTGGGCGTTGCTGATGTCGCCCAGCGTCTGGACCCTTACCAGCAGAGTGGCATCTTCGGTCAACTGGAGGAGGGACTGATCAGTGCGGAGGACTTCCGCAGCGAACTCTCCAAGCTGGTGGGCTATGAGGTGACGATGGACCAGTGTGAATATGCGTGGCAGGGCTATGCCAAGGAGGTTCCTCAGCGCAACCTCGATGCCCTGCGCCGCTTGCATGAGGAGGGCTATCGTGTACTGCTGCTCTCCAACACCAACCCGTTTATGATGGCGTGGGCAGAGAGTTCGCATTTCGATGGTCACGGACACCCCGTATCGCACTATTTCGATGCCTGCTACCTGAGTTACCAGTTGAAGATGATGAAACCCTCGGAGATGATTTTCCGTGAGGTGTTGCGCAGAGAGAAGACCTTCGCTTCGCAGGTGCTCTTTGTCGACGATGGCCCACGCAATGTGATGGTTGCCAGTCAGTTGGGCATGCGGACATACTGTCCTGAGAATGGTGCCGACTGGACAGAGAAAATCTATGACTACCTAAACGACTAATAATGAAAAGAACGCTTTTATTCCTGATGATGCTGTTGGCCCTGACCGTTCAGGCGCAGCAGAAACGTGAGTTCCGTGGGGCGTGGATACAGAGTGTCAACGGACAATTCATGGGTATGTCCACACAGACCATGCAGCAGACGCTGACCTACCAGTTGGACGAGCTGAAGAAGGATGGTTGCAACGCCATCATCTTCCAGGTGCGCCCAGAGTGTGATGCCCTCTACGAGAGTAAGCTGGAGCCTTGGAGCTACTACCTGACAGGTCAGCAGGGTAGGGCACCGCAGCCCTATTGGGACCCTCTGCAGTGGATGATTGACCAGTGTCACCAGCGTGGTATGGAGCTGCATGCGTGGATCAATCCCTATCGTGCCAAGACGAAGGCAGCCCATGCTAACAGTTCTGGCCATGTGGTCAGTCGTCATCCGGAGCGTTGCTTCACCTATGACGGACTGACGCTGCTGAACCCAGCCCTGAAGGAGAACCGCGACTACATCTGTGCTGTCGTGATGGATATCGTAGAGCGTTACGACATCGACGGACTGCACATCGACGACTATTTCTATCCTTACCCTGTGGCAGGCGTTGACATCCCCGATGCTGCCGATTTTGCTGCCAACAACGATGGATATACCGATATTGGAGACTGGCGTCGCCATAATGTGGACCTGTTTGTGGAACAGTTGGAAGAGACCGTCCACAATACCAAGCCGTGGGTGAAGATAGGCATCTCGCCCTTCGGCATCTATCGCAACCAGAAGAGTGACCCCAGGGGCAGTCGCACCAATGGCCTGCAGAACTATGACCAGCTCTATGCTGACATCCTACTGTGGGACAAGAAGGGATGGATGGACTATTGTGTGCCCCAGATTTATTGGGAAATTGGCAACAAGGCGGCAGACTACGACGAACTGATTCATTGGTGGGACAACAACATCCGCAACACCAATCTCTATATCGGCGAGGACGTGGAGCGTACGGCTAAGTTCAATCAGATGGCCCGTAAGATGGCGCTGCACAGCGAGATGAAGCGTGTCAAGGGTACTGTCTTGTGGTATGCGAAGGCCGCTGTCGACAACGTAGGCAACTACGGCACACAGCTGCGCAACAACTACTGGTACTATCCTGCTCTGCAACCCACTACGCCGTGGATTGACAAAAAAGCCCCTGGCAAGGTGAGAAAGCTGACGGAGATTGATGTCAACGACCAGCGTGTGCTTTGCTGGACGGCTCCGAAGGCCAAGAAATGGAGCGACGAGGCAACAAAGTATATCGTCTATCGCTTCGACAAGAAGGAGCGTGTGGATATTGACAATGTGTCGAAGATTGTCGCCATCACGGAGAATACCCATTTCGAACTGCCCGACCAGCCACACAAGACCCAACAGGTGTATGTCGTTACAGCTCTGGACCGTCTGCAGAACGAGAGTAGTGTTAAGAAGATAAAGGTGAAATATTAAACGGCGATGATGAATATACAGCGTTTTGAGGTTAATCCCTTGCAGGAGAACTGCTATGTGGTGAGTGACGACAGTGGCGAGTGTGTCATCATCGACTGTGGCGCCTACTACGACGAGGAGTCTGTAGCCATCGACAACTACCTTCGTAAGCAGCAGCTGAAGCCTGTCCACCTGTTGGCCACGCACGGCCATCTGGACCATAACTTCGGCAATGCCCACCTGTTCAAGCAATATGGTCTGAAGGTGGAGATATGTGCTGGCGACCAGCAACTGGTGGAGCGCTTGCCCCAGCAGGCAGCAGACCTCTTTGGCATGGAAATCAGCGAAGACCAGCCTCCTGTAGGCACGTTGCTCAGCGATGGCGACACCATCACGTTTGGCCAGCACACGTTGCAGGTTCTTACCACGCCTGGCCACAGTCACGGCTCGTGCCTGTTCTATTGCAAGGAGGAAGGCGTGGTGTTCTCTGGCGACACGCTGTTTCGCATGAGCATTGGTCGTACGGACTTCCCTGAGGGCAGCTGGCAACAGATGGAGCAGAGTCTGGCGAAGATTGCCGGCACCTTGCCAAAGGATACCGTTGTCTATCCTGGTCATGGGCCTCAGACCACCATTGCCGACGAGTTGCAATACAATCCTTATCTGAGACGCTGAACGTCTCAGCACACGTAGCCTTTCATGACTAACCCGTCTTCTTCCAGCATCTTCCAGCGACCTGCGTGGGTGGCGCTGTTGGCATTCCTGGCTGCTTTCAGCTGGGGATGGGCGTTCCCACTCGTCAAACTGGGTTTTGCAGAGTTTGGCATCGCGCAGGATATGACTGCCAGCAAGATGCTCTTTGCGGGTCTTCGCTTTGGCTTGGCGGGTATCATCATCCTTGTTATTGCGAAGCTGACAGGTCGTTCGTTCAGCTATAAGGCGACGGCCCCTCGGAGCAACGTTCGCAACGTCCTGTTCCTGTTGCTCTTCGCCCTGATGAACACCACGTTGCACTACGCATTCTTCTATGTCGGACTGTCCTATAGTCAGGGCGCGCGGGCGGCTATCCTCAACTCCATGAGTGTCTTCACGCTGGTCATTCTGGCTTGTGTGTTCTTCAAGAGCGACAAGATGACCTACCGCAAGCTCTTGGGCTGTGTCATTGGCTTTGCAGGTATCCTGACGCTGAACGTTGGGGGAAAGGATAGTGGCGCGTTTACTCTGCTTGGCGACGGACTGATTATTTTGAATGCCCTGTGTGGTGCCTTTGCCGGTCTCTTGACGCGTGGTGTCAACAAGCGCATCGATGTCTTTGTGGGTACGGGCTACAGCCTCGCTGTGGGTGGTGCATTGCTCATCATACCCAGTCTGCTCATGGGGGCCACCCTTCCTCATGTCTCGCTGTGGGGACTCTGCATCCTCGCCCTGCTCATTGCCATCTCCACCATCGGTTTCACGCTCTACAACAAACTGCTCACCTGCAATCCCATTGGCAAGGTCGCCATCTGGAATTCGCTCATTCCCGTTGTTGGTGCCCTCACCTCCTGCCTCTGTCTTGGCGAAACGTTCTATCCCAAATACATCTTCGCCGCCGGCCTGGCAACCCTCGGCATCTATATCATCAATCAAGGTAAGAAATAGATGGCAAGAGTCACTTCGATGCTCCTCCTTCACTTGGCCGTTATATGTTCAGTAGATGTTCAGTAGATGTTCAGTAGATGTTCGGTATTACACCGAACAAGTACCGGACAAGTACCGAACATCTACCGGACATGTATAAGAGAATATCCCTTGCTGCATCCTTGTTGTATCCTTATTTCATTGGTGCTACCTACAGGATATATTGAAGATCTTACTTTGATACATTGGCGTAATTACTTAAATTTTACGCGATGAGTAACACGACATGTTTTGAAGAATGTACTTTTTCAGTCAGTTAGCTGAAAAAAAAGATGTGCTCAGGGCTTACCTGGGCACATCTGTATGTTATGGGTGATGACTGTTTACAGTCCTAACTTCTTGCAGATATCCTTGGGGATGGCGTTCTTGTTGATGAGGAAGTCCATGGTGTTGGCTGCGATGAAGGCCTTGGTCATGTACCAGATGCCTTTGTAGTCGCCACTCTCACCCCATGAGTTCTTCACCATGTAGTACTCCTTGCCGTTCTGGTCCTTGGCAACACCGTAGATGAGCATGCCGTGGTCGTCGGTGAGTTCCCAGTTGTCGAAACGCTCCTGGCGCAGCTCCTGGGTAGGAACAATCTCGGGAACGGTGCAACCCAGCGAGTCGATGATGTCGCGCTTCTTGGTGGTGGAGAGCTTGAGCCACTTGGCCATATCGCTACCGCGCAGGCTCTGAGCGGCCTTGCCGTCAATGGCGTAAGCCAGACCCTTGCGGGTGAAGCCATCCTCAGAAACGTCGCCACCCCACGCGATGGTGTAGCCCTTGTCGATGGCGTTGTCGATAACCTTCATCATCTCGTCCATAGGCAGGTTGTAAGACTGTGGGAAGCGCCAGTTGTCCTGTACCTCTACAGCGAAGGTGGTGTAGAAGGGATGATGGGTGTAGCTGGTGATGCTGACATAGTCGTCGAGGTTGATGCCCAGCGATGCCATGAAGCTCTTCGGAGTGTACTTCTTGCCCTCGTAGGTGAACTCCTCAGGACACTTGCCGAGGTAGGCGTCGAGGATGCCCTGCAGACCGACCTTCCACTGGTTGGAGATCTTCTTGGCGTCGCTCTTGGCGATAGCAGCCACGTAGGGCTCCAGCAGGCTGAAGAACTCGTTGAAGTTGTTCAGTGAGTCACCATACAGTGAGCCTGGGAAAGGCATGATGCCCTGGGGAACGATGCCGTGGGCCTTCATGGTAGCCAGCACGTCCTCTGCTGAACCACCCTGTGAGAACTGGCAGTCGCCATGGAAGCGTACTACCTGGATGGCACGGTCCATATAGGTCTTGTTGGCAACGAACGATTCGTCGAGGTCGTAGGTCTTGCCGGTAGCCTTCAGAATCTCAGCCTCGAAGAAGGAGAGGGTAGAGTAGTCCCAGCACGTGCCTGAACGGTTCTGGTCCTTGATGCTGGTGATGGGGTTTTCCTTAATCGTTGTGAATACGGGTTTGTTGTTGGCAGAGTCTTTCTTTTCTTCTGCCTGTGCGCCAAGGCTCAAGAGAGCCAGCAGCGCGAGAGTCATAATTTTCTTCATTTCGTTTATTGTTTTTGCGATATTTCGATATTTCGATGTTATTTCGCCATGAACTCTTCGAGTTCTGTGACGTGGTAGGGGATTCTCTTTTCTCCCAGGAAGCGGCAACCGTCCTTGGTAATCAGCACGTCGTCCTCAATGCGGATGCCACCAAAGTCCTTGTAGGTCTCCAGCTTGTCGAAGTTGAGGAAATCCTTGCAGTGACCACTGGCGCGCCACTCGTCGATAAGTGCAGGGATGAAGTAGATGCCTGGCTCGTCAGTAACGACAAAGCCTTCTTCCAAACGGCGACCCATGCGCAGACAGTTGGTGCCAAACTGTTCCAGATTGGGGCGCGTCTCGTCGTCGAAGCCCACGTAGATTTGTCCCAATCCTTCCATGTCGTGAACGTCCATGCCCATCATGTGACCCAGTCCGTGAGGCAGGAACATGGCGTGAGCACCAGCACGCAGGGCATCGTCCGTGTCGCCCTTCATGAGACCGAGTTCCTTCAGACGCTCAGTCATCATGCGACAAACGGCAAAATGAACATCCATATACTTGACGCCAGGCTTGGCAACCTCAAGAACATAGTCGTGGCAGGCCTCTACAATGGAGTATATCTCCTGCTGGCGCTGTGTGAACTTACCTGTGACAGGCATGGTGCGGGTGTGGTCAGAACAGTAGTCGTCAAGCTCGCAACCAGCATCGCAGAGTGCCAAGCGACCAGCCTCCAGCTTTGCGTCAGAGGGGTTGCCGTGCATAATCTCACCATGCTGACTGAAGATGGTGGCAAAGCTGGTGCCTTGAGCTAACGAGCGGGCAATGCCGTCCACCTGTCCACCAATGAAGCGCTCCGTTACGCCAGGCTTGATGAGTCGCTGGGCGGTGGTGTGCATCTCGTAGCCAATATTGCAGGCACGGTCAATGGCTGCAATCTCCTGTGGCTCCTTGGTGGCACGCATCTTGACGACAGCCTTGATGAGCTTCAGCGAGGCGGCCTCCTTCTGCTTGGAAGGATGGATGCCCAGCAGGTCCATGATCTGAATCTTGGTGTCGAAACGATATGGTGGGAGGAAGTGGACTCTCGATGGCTGATGGCTGATGGCTGATGTAAGAGCCGACATCGGGGCAGTCTTCGTGATGCCTACCTCTGCAGCCAGGTCGCTGACGCTGGGTGTAAAGCCCATCCATACAATGTCCTCCACATCGATGTCGTCGCCAAAGAGCCATTCCTCATCCTTATCTATATCAATGACGCCCACAAGACCATCGCGGTGCTGGCCGAAATAGTACAGGAACGAGGAGTCCTGACGCATGGGTGCATAGCTGTTAGAAGGATAGTTGCAAGGCGACTCATTGTTGCCGAAGAGTACGATGATGCCCTCTCCAACCAGCTTTTTCAGTTCGGCACGACGCCGAATATAGGTGTTTTTATCAAACATAAAATGCGATAATTATTAAATTTCCATGCAAAGATAATAAAAAATAGGTCGAAAAATGCGGATTCTGCGTATTTTTAACTAATTTTGTAGGCGAAATGTAGAAAAAAGTCTATAAAACTATGAATATCGCGATTTACACACTGACATCAGAGCTTCACGACGAGCAGGCTATAAATGCCGTAACGAAGGATTTCCTGGGTTCATTGGGCATTGACTACGAAATGAAGGGTACTGACTATACCGACTATGGCACACATGCACTGGACTTGATATATGTCCGTACAGGTGGCACAGAGGGCATCTTCAAACGGCTGTTACCACAGTTGCAGAAGCAGAGCAATAACCCCTTCTACCTGTTGACATCGGGTAAAAGCAACTCCTTGGCGGCATCGCTGGAAATACTCTCGTTCCTGAGACAACAGCAGATACGAGGTGAGGTGATTCACGGTAGTGAGGAGTATGTGCACCACCGCATTACGCTGTTAGAAAGGGTAGGAGAGGCCCGTAGACAACTGAAAGGTACACGACTGGCAGTTGTTGGAGAACCCTCCGACTGGCTGATTAGCAGTGTGTTTGACCGCAAGGTTGTTGCCGACAGCCTGGGTATCGATATTGTTGATGTGCCGATGACTGAACTGCTGGATGTGGTCCGCCAGATGCCACTCTCAGCACCGCAGGAGCAGAGTGGACGTGCAGAGATACAGCAGGCCCTGCCTGGTGCACAACAGATTTATCTGGCACTGAAATACATCGTGGAGCGTCACCAACTGAACGGATTCACACTGCGCTGTTTCGATTTGCTGACAGCCGTGAAGAATACTGGTTGTCTGGCACTGGCCAAACTGAATGCCGAAGGTGTTGTCGCTGGTTGCGAGGGTGATGTACCCACCATGCTGTCGATGGTGGTAACGAAGGCCTTGACGGGTGTCTCTGGCTTTCAGTGTAATCCGTCACACATTGATGTGGAGACTGGCGAGATATTGTTTGCCCATTGTACCATTCCGCTGAACATGGTGGAACGCTATGAGTTTGATACCCATTTTGAATCGAGCATCGGTGTAGGCATCAGGGGATATATGAAGGAGGGACCTGTGACCGTGTTCAAACTGGCAGGCGATCTGTCACGCTGTTTCATTGCTGAAGGTACGCTGGTGCGTAATGAAGCGAATGCCGACCTTTGCAGAACACAACAAATCATCCAATTGGCAGACAAACAACAGACCACCTATTTCCTGACGGAACCCATCGGTAACCACCATGTTGTTATGCCTGGACACCACAAAGAAGCGCTCAGTGAGCTTATATATAATAAGGTGTAGCCGTCTTTGAGGTTGCTCAATAGACAGAAAATGATGTTTTTTTGAAAAAAAACGGCAAAAAAGTTTTGGTAGTTCGGAAAAATGTAGTACCTTTGCATCCGCAATCGAGAGAGATGCCTTCCAAACAAGGAAGAACAAGCGGAAATAGCTCAGTTGGTAGAGCACAACCTTGCCAAGGTTGGGG
>CAMJIA010000056.1 GCA_946405695.1 uncultured Prevotellaceae bacterium
ACGCTCCAGCTCCCCTATCTGGTTTTTCAGTTTTAGTTCCTTTCTCATAAGCTATCCATTTAGTTATTGCTTCTATTTTCTTTAACTTCTTAATTTCTCAACACCTTCACGCACAACATGGTGAGGTCGTCGTTAGGTTCAGCACCATCGCGGTGGGTCTCTACCTGTTCACGCAACATCTCGACCGTCTGTTGTGACGACTCGAAAGGTGTGGTCTGCAGGATTTCCAGCAACCGTTCGTCAGTGAACTGTTCCTGCTGACGATTCTCTGCCTCGTTAAGTCCGTCAGTATAGACAAACAACGGACGATTGGTGATGTCAGCAATCTCCTCGCCCTCAAACTCGAAGTCGGGCCACAGGCCAATAGGACAGTTGGGAATCATCTCAACAAACTCGGTGGTGCCGTCGCCAATGAGCACAGGCGGGTTGTGCCCAGCATTACAGAAGTCCAGATGACCCGTTTTCAGGTCTACCAGTCCCAAGAACATCGTAACGAACATCGACGTCTCGTTGTCCTCGCCCGACAAGGCATCGTTGATGCGTGTGGCTATCTCGGCAGGCATCATCTCCTGGGCTGCAAGCGTACGGAACAGGCGTGTGGCCTGTGCCATAAACAAGGATGCAGGAACACCCTTACCACTGACATCACCCAAAGCAAAGTAGAGCTTGTCACCCGTCAGGTAGTAGCCGTACAGGTCACCACCCACCTCCTTGGCAGGCGTCATCGAGGCATAGAGGTCTACGTCGTCGCGCTGTGGGAAGGTATGGGGCACCATGCCCATCTGAATATTACGGGCAATACGCAAGTCACTCTCGATACGCTCCTTGGCGGTGGTAGTCTCCTCCAACTGATCGTAGGCCACAAGCAGTTCATTGTGGGCCTTCTTCAGACGGCGAGCGGCAATCATACGGAAGATGAGGAAGATCACCAGTGCCACCACCACTATACCTATTATTATTAAGGTATTGCGGAACTGTGCCTTCGCCTGGGCCATCTTCAGTTCGTCCACCTGGAAGATGGTGTTCATTTCGTTCAGCTGGTTGCGCGTCTCCACGCCGCTGACGGAGTCTTTCACCTGTATCAGGTTCTTGAAGACTGACACAGCATCCTGATAGCGTCCCAACCCTTCAAGTATCTCACCACGCTGGGTGAGCACAGGCACCAGCATCGCCATATCCGAGTTGTCCGTCAACTGGTAACGGCGACTGTTCAGCTCCAGTGCCGTCTGGTAGTCCTTGCGCAACAGGTGGAGCTTGGCTTTATAATAGAGCCACGACTGGCCCACATACTCTTCCTCAGAAGGGATGCGACGATGTACCTCTTCAAGTATCTTCTCAGCCTCATCGAGTTGGTTCAGTCCCAACGCTGCCTGTGCACAAGCCACATAGTAGTACGACTCCAGCACATTACACACAAATTGAGGAAGTGGGTGTCCTTTGGCTCCTTTCTCAGCAAAGTAGGCATCCAAGAACGCCTTCCATTCCACTGTCAGCTTCTGGAGTTTCTCATATTCCTTCATCTCGTCCAACTCGTCGCCTAGGTAGGAATACAGGTCGGCAATGGTTGACGGTTTATCTTCCACAGTAAGCAGCAGGTCAATACCCTTACGGTAGGACGACACACTCTCCTGACGATTGTGCATGTTCGAATAAACATTACCCATCATGTAGTAGGCAATACCCATTCCATACTTGTTGTCACGCTCCTTGGCGTCATCGAACATGGTCTGCACCTCGCGTAACGCCATGTTATACTTGCCACTGAACACGTAGGTGTTGCAAAGCGTCATCCAAGTCTCATAGTACTTGTTCCACGTTTGCAGAGCTTTCAGTCTTTCCAGCGTCTGCGGCGCATACTTGTAGACGGAATCTGTTAAGTCGTAATTATAGAAGAAGGTGACACGCTCAACCAATGCCAGCGCCAGGGTGTCCTTTTCATGCTGTCGCTCCAACTCGCTGATATAGTCGTTCAGACAGCGTTGCATGTACTGCAGGTTACCCCCATTCTGACTGAGTCGATAGAGCTTTTGATAGGCATGCAGGCGAGCCCTGCCATGCAGCGACGGCAAGCGCTGGCGCAGCGAGTCGGCCAAATCAGCATGGACGGCCAACAGACCTCCCAGCCAACAGCATACCAACAACAGCGCTCTTCTCATCATATTGTAATCAAAAGAGGGGGATGTATTGTCAAATCTTCAGTTCCTTCATGATTTCACTCATGCGTTGCAGGGTGCTGATACGCGTCGGTACCAGTGGCAGACGTAGGATATTCTCGATAAATCCCATTTCATGAAGCATGGCCTTCACACCTGCAGGGTTACCGTCAACGAACAGTAGCGAGAAGAGGTCCTGGAAACGATGGTGAATCTTACGGGCTCCATCATATTCGCCACGCATCTGCAGGCGAATCATCTTGGAGAACTCGCGAGGCAGGGCATTGCCAATGACGCTGATAGCACCTACGGCACCACAGCTAACCATCGGGAATGTCAGGGCATCGTCGCCAGAGAGCACATCAAAGTCAGATGGTCCGTTCTTGATAATCTCATCAACCTGTTCCAGATTGCCAGAAGCCTCCTTGATAGCCACGATATTCGGACAGTCGTAAGCCAGACGAACCGATGTAGCAGCCGTCATGTTGACACCTGTACGACCAGGAACGTTATACAAGACCACGGGCAGCTTGGTAGCTGCCGCAATGGTCTTGAAATGCTGATAGAGTCCTTCCTGCGAAGGTTTGTTATAATACGGGCAGACGCTGAGGATGCCATCAACACCCCTAAAGTCGCCCGTCTGCAATTCATTGACGATGGCTGCGGTATTGTTGCCGCCACATCCCATAAGAATAGGTACGCGACCACCCACCAAGTCAACAATGAGGTCTTTGATCTTCTGTTTCTCTTCAGCCGTCAACGTGGGTGTCTCACCAGTTGTTGCCAGAATACAGAAGAAGTCTGCTCCGTTATTCAGTTGGTACTCTACGAGGCGAATCAGCGACTTGTAGTCTACCGACCCGTCCTCCAGAAAGGGGGTTATCAACGCAATACCTAATCCTTTGAAGATGTTATGTGCCATAAATATTCTTAAATTCTTGTCTTTGCGGCTGCAAAATTACATAATTTAATTGTAAAACGTTAAAGAATCGCCTAAAAAAGTTTCATTTTTACACTTTCTTCAATACGACAGCCGAACGGGCAGGGATGTAGAGCTTGAGCCACTCCTTATGGTCTTGCACATACAACGGATCGTAATTTGTCAAGTGCGTGATACTGTCGTCGGCAAAGCCGTTACCACCAAACTCCTTGGCATCGGTGTTGAGCACCACCTCGTAGCTGCCCGTGGGTACGAGAAAGCCATAGTCGGTGTAGCTACGCGTCGGCGAGAAGTTAAAGACGAAGACGAGGTCGCCACGCATGTAGCACAGCACCTGATCACCATCGTCGTGCCAGATTTCCTGGACGGGTGTTGCCTGGAAGTTCTTCTGCGACTTGATGACCTCCAACATCTTACGGTCGAAGTCTCCCAGCCAGTGGTAGCAGAGATCCTTGTTATCCACGAGGTTCCACTGACGGCGGGCATACTTGTACGACCAGCCGTTACCCTCGCGTGGGAAGTCAATCCATTCGGGATGACCGAACTCATTACCCATGAAGTTGAGGTAACCGCCGTTGATGGCACCAGCCGTCACAAGGCGAATCATCTTGTGCAGTGCGATACCGCGCTGAGCAAGGTCGTTGACGTCCTTCTTGGCGAAGTGCCAGTACATATCGGCGTCAATCAGTCGGAAGATAATGGTCTTGTCGCCCACCAGTGCCTGGTCGTGCGACTCGCAGTAAGAGATGGTCTTCTCGTCAGGACGACGGTTCTTGACCTCCCAGAAGATGCTGCAGACATTGATATCTTCGTCGCGCACTTCCTTGATAGTCTTGATCCAGTAGTCGGGGATGTTCATGGCCATGCGGTAGTCGAAGCCGTAACCACCATCCTCGAACTTGGCAGCCAAACCAGGCATACCAGAAACTTCCTCAGCAATGGTGATGGCGTTCTTGTTGACCTCATGAATCAGGCAGTTGGCCAGCGTCAGGTAGCAGATGGCGTTGTCGTCCTCGTGACCGTTGAAGTAGTCGCCATAGCCTCCGAAGGCCTCACCCAAGCCGTGGCTATAGTACAGCATGGAGGTGACGCCATCAAAGCGGAAACCGTCGAACTTGAACTCCTCGAGCCAATATTTGCAGTTAGAGAGCAGGAAGTGGAGCACGTCGTCCTTGCCATAGTCGAAGCACAGCGAATCCCAGGCGGGATGCTCGTGGCGGTCACCAGCATAGAAGAACTGGTTGGGGTCGCCAGCAAGATTGCCAAGACCTTCCACCTCGTTCTTCACGGCATGCGAGTGAACAATATCCATGATAACGGCAATACCCATCTTGTGAGCGGTATCAATCATCTCCTTCAGATCCTCAGGCGTACCGAAACGGCTACTAGGAGCGAAGAAACTGGACACATGATAGCCAAACGAGCCGTAGTAGGGATGCTCCTGAATAGCCATTACCTGAATAGCGTTGTAGCCGTCCTTTTTTACGCGAGGCAACACGTTCTCTGTGAACTCCTTGTAGGTGCCCACCTTCTCGGCATCCTGTCCCATACCCACATGGCACTCGTAGATCAACAGGGGAGCCTTGTTGGGCTTGAAGGTCTTTTTCTTCCACTCGTAGGGCTTTTCGGGGTTCCATACCTGAGCAGAGAATATCTTCGTCTGGTCATCCTGTACCACACGACGACACCAGGCGGGAATACGTTCACCTTCTCCCCCATTCCACTTTACCTTCATCTTATAAAGCTGACCGTGCTTGAGAGCTTTCTCCGAGAGTTTCAGTTCCCAGTTGCCAGTGCCTTCAATGCGCTTGCACTTATACTTCTCATTCTCCTGCCAGTTGTTGAAGTCACCAATCAGGTATATCTCCGTGGCGTTAGGAGCCCACTCACGGAACACCCAGCCTTTAGCCAATTTATGAAGTCCGAAATAGAGGTGACCGCTGGCAAAGTCCGACAAGGTCTTCTTGCCATTCTTTGTCAACTGAGCAATCTTCCACAGGGCGTGGTCATGGCGTCCGCGGATAGCCTGTTCGAAGGGTTCCAGCCAAGAGTCGTCACGTACCAAGCCGATATGCTTGGGTTCCTCTACTTTCTTCACACGCTTGGCGGGAGTCTTTTTTGTCTTTGCGGTCGTTGTTTTCTTTGTTGTAGCCATAGTAATATGATTTAAGTTTTATGCTTTAATCTTAAATATTGCCTTCTTGAATTCAGGAACAGTGGCAATGCAGGGAGCATGACCGTCCTGCGGGAAGAAAATAGCCATCATACCTGGCTGACAGGTGACATAGCTGTCGGCTGCCAGGTCAGGAATCTTGGTGATATCCTTCTCTGCATTATACGCAACATCAGGCAACAGATCGCGTTGGGTGAAACCATAGGTTTCTGCTGCGGTGAGCGGAATCTGGATATCAATCATCTTATTATGAGTCTCAATGACAGCCTCATCTGGCGTCTTACTCTTGGTGGTCGTGATATTGACAAAGAGGTCTTTGCCTTCAATTTCATACTTGCCATCAGCCATCTTGCTGAGGTCATTGTTCTTCAGGAACTCTACTACTTTAGGAAACAGCGGATTAAGAGCCGCATACTTCTCCAAATTGTCTAAAGTGTCGATGATCATAATTGTCTTCGTGTTATAAGTTAAACATAATTTTAATTATTCTCCAATTGACGTTTTCCGCGCACATAGGTGCCCTGGGCTGTGATGTTGCCGTTACGGTCCTTCTCTACGAAACGTCCGTCTCGACGATCATCCACATAGGTACCCTCGAAGCGCAGGCCTTCCTTATTCTCTTCGATGGCAGGTCCGTGACGTTTGCCATCCTTGAAATGACCACGGAACTTGGAGCCATCGGCATAGCGGGCGATACCCTCACCATGAATAGTACCATTGCGGAACTGTCCCTCAAAATAGTCACCATTCTTCATGGTCAGCTTACCACGACCATTGGGTTTGTCGGCCTTCCACTCACCCTGATAAGTATTGCCGTTCTTCCATACCAGCGTTCCCTGGCCACTCTTATCGCCCTTATAGAACTGGCCCGTATAGCGGTCACCGTTGGCATAGCGGAAGATGCCCTGACCGGTACGTTCACCATTGACATAGTCGCCATCATAGAAATCACCGTTCTGGAACTTATAGATGCCTTTGCCGTTCTGCACATCGTTAACAAACTGTCCGATATAGGCATCGCCGTTAGCATAGCGGAAAGTTCCCTTGCCATGCTGACGATTGTCCTTCCACTGTCCCTCATAGGAAGAGCCATCACCCCAGTTAAAGGTGCCACGACCGTTCTTCTGGTCGTTCAACCATTCGCCATCGTAATAGGCACCGCTCTTATACGTGTACTTGCCCTTGCCACTGCGCTTGCTCACCTTCCACAGGCCGTCATAGACGTCACCATTATAATAATACATGACACCATGGCCCTCTTGTTCGTCACGATACCACAAGCCTACATATTTATTATTGTTATTGAAGTAGAAGGTTCCCTTGCCGTGCTGATGGTCCTGCAACCACTGACCCTCGTACTTCTCACCATCGTGGAATGTATAGACACCATAGCCCTGACGCTTGCCCTTGACATATTCGCCTTCAAAGCTGTCGCCGTCTTTCCATGTTGTCTTGCCTTTACCATGCGGTTTTCCTGACATCATCTGTCCCTTATACTCACCGCCGTCCTTCATCTTACAAGAACCAAGGGTTATCTTCTGACCAGACACAGAAAGCGCCAGCATGGTACTAAAAAAGAGGATTATATATCGTTTTTTCATATGAATAGACATTTAAACTTGACAAAGGTATGAAAAAAATGCGATACTGCAAAGCGTTTTAAAAAATATTCACTATCTTTGCTATAAAATAGCGAAAATAGGCTGCATCTTGGAAAAGCTCAAATAAAATTTGGCTTTTCGCTCGATTTGCATTATCTTTGCAAACAAAAAACAATAAATTATGAAATTCATTGCTATCATACCCGCCAGATATGCGTCAACACGCTTTCCTGGCAAACCATTGGCCATGCTGGGCGGAAAAACTGTTATCCAGCGAGTATACGAACAGGCAACAGCCGTCTTGGGCGAGGCGTATGTCGCTACGGATGACGAGCGCATCTATCAGGCTGTAGAGGCCTTTGGTGGTAAGGCTGTCATGACTCGCACCGATCACAAGAGTGGCACCGACCGCATTGAGGAGGCCGCCACCAAGATCAATACCGATGCCGATGTCATCATCAACATACAAGGAGACGAACCTTTTATCCAAGCTTCACAGATAGAAACACTGATGCACCTCTTCGACGACCCGACAACACAGATTGGCACGCTGGGCAAACACTTCGAGACAATGGAGGCCGTACTGAATCCCAACTCTCCGAAGATAGCCTGCGACAAGCGAGGCTTTGCCCTCTATTTCAGTCGTTCGGTAATACCCTATGTACGTGGCAAGGAACAGGCCACCTGGCTGGATCATTTCCCCTATTTGAAGCACCTCGGCATCTATGCCTACCGCAGGGAAACACTCCATGAGGTAACACAACTGTCCCAGACACCGTTGGAACTGAGCGAGAGTTTGGAACAGCTGAGATGGTTGGAGAACGGTTATCGCATCCGCGTCGGACTGACCAACGTGGAAACAGTAGGCATCGACACACCCGAAGACCTGCAACGCGCTGAAGAGTTCCTTAAAAACAACAATTGATGGATAAATCTTAAAAACAATGCACTATGAAAAAAACAACAATCCTTTTGGTACTAATGTGTATCTGCATGGCAGCTATGGCTAAACAAGGAAAGGCTGTGACCTTGCGAATAGTAGAAACCTCTGACGTCCACGGGGCTTTCTTTCCCTATAACTTCACGGAGCGTCGTCCCATGGAGGGAACGATGGCACGTGTCAGCACGTATTTGAAGCGCCAGCGCAAGACCTACGGCGACCGTCTAATCCTGCTGGACAATGGCGATATCCTGCAAGGACAGCCCACCTGCTACTATACCAACTATGTCAAGACTGACAAACCCAACATCGCCGCAGAGGTTATCAACTACCTGCAGTACGATGCAGAGACCTTCGGCAACCACGACGTAGAGACGGGTCACGCCGTCTATGACAAATGGATTAAGGAGGTGAAGTGCCCGATGCTGGGTGCCAACATCATCGACACCAAGACTAACAAACCCTACGTCAAGCCCTACACCATCATTGAGCGTGAGGGTGTACGTGTGGCTATCTTAGGTATGCTGACCCCTGCTATCCCCAACTGGTTGCACGAGAGTCTGTGGAAGGGTTTGCGCTTCGACGAGATGCTCAAGACAGCCCGCTATTGGATTAAAATTCTCAAGGAGCAGGAGAAAGCAGATGTCATCATTGGACTCTTCCACAGTGGATGGGACGGCGGTATCGTCACGCCAACCTACGAGGAAGACGTTGCCAAGAAAATGGCCGAGACCGTTGAGGGTTTCGACATTATCTTTTTCGGTCACGATCATACCGAGCGCAACACCACCATCAATAACACGCTCTGCATGGATCCGTCGTGCAACGCCATCAAGGTCGCAGAAGCTACCATTCAGATTCGTAATGGCAAGGTTATCAGCAAGAAGGGTGCACTTATCGACGTGCGCAACGAAGCCATCGACCAGCAGTACATTGCCCATTTCCAGCCCCAGATTGACGCCATCCGTCAGTATGTCGAACGACAGTTGGGCACCTTTGTCAGTCCCATGCGTTCCCGCGATGCTTTCTTCGGTTCTGCTGCCTTCACCGACCTGATTCACCAACTGCAATTAGACGAAACACATGCCGATATCTCGTTCAATGCACCTCTCACCTTCAATACCGACATTAAGGCAGGACCGATATACATGAGTGACATGTTTAAACTCTACCGTTACGAGAACAAAATCTATGTGCTCCGCATGACCGGTGAGGAGGTTCGCAAACACCTGGAGAGAAGCTACGACCTGTGGGTGAACACCATGAAGAGTCCCGACGACCATATCATGATGCTCAACGAAGGAGCAGCGGGCGACGAGCAGCGCAGGGGGTTCAAGAACCTGACCTTCAACTTCGACTCAGCGGCGGGCATCGACTATGTCGTCGACGTTACCAAGCCCGACGGACAAAAAGTACGCATCCTGCAGTTCTCTGACGGTCGTCCGTTCGACGAGAAAGCATGGTACAAGGTGGTCATGAACAGCTACCGCGGCAATGGCGGCGGTGAACTGCTTACCCAAGGTGCCGGCATCCCCCTCGACTCTATCAATAACCGCATCATCTTCATGAGCGAACGTGACCAGCGTTATTATCTGACCCAAAAGATTGAGCGGGAAGGAAAGGTAGAAGGTAAGCCACTGAATAACTGGCGTTTCATCCCCGATGCATGGACTCACCCTGCCATTGAACGCGACCGCAAACTAATATTTGGAGAATGAAATACCTTGTATTTTGCCAGAGCGATCTGGTGTTAGAGAAGGTCGGAGATGGTTACCAGATACCCGAAGAAGCACCCACCGCTACCAAGCCGTGGACAACGGTGATGGACATTGATGGTGCCAAGGCTTACCGCATAGACCAACCATTGACAGGTGACGAACGCTATGAAATGT
>CAMJIA010000057.1 GCA_946405695.1 uncultured Prevotellaceae bacterium
TATCAGCACAGTTACCGCAACCCAGACAGTCGAGTACTGAAGTCTCGATGCGGAAATGCATGCCCTTCATAGCGGCAGGAGCCTTCATCTCGAGAGTGTCGGCAGCAGCTGCAAAGCCCTTCAGCTCCTCGTCGTCGAGAACGAATGGACGGATAGCAGCGTGAGGACAGATGTAAGCACACTGGTTACACTGGATACAGTTGTCCTTGTTCCAAACAGGAACGAAGGCCTCAACACCACGCTTCTCGTAAGCAGCGGTACCAACCTCCCAAGAACCGTCGACGGTGTTGTGCTTAACGAAGTCAGAAACCTTCAGCAGGTCGCCGGCCTGAGCGTTGATAGGACGAACCAGCTCCTTAACGAATGCGGGTGCATCGTCCTGCTTCTCAGCGTCGTCAGCCAGGTTAGCCCACTCAGGCTTAACTGTGAGCTGAACATACTCACCACCACGATCGATAGCGGCATAGTTCTTATCAACAACATCCTGACCCTTAGCTCCGTAAGACTTCAAGGCAGCAGCCTTCATCTTCTCAACAGCGAGCTCTACAGGGATAACGCCGGTGATACGGAAGAAGGCACTCTGCAGGATAGTGTTGGTACGGTTACCCAGACCAATCTCCTGAGCAATCTTAGTAGCGTTGATGGTATAAACAGTAATGTTGTTCTGTGCGAAGTAACGCTTTACCTTGTTAGGCATGAACTTCTCGAGCTCGTCGGCGTCGAAGATAGTGTTCAGCAGGAACTGACCGTTCTTCTGCAAACCGCGGGTCACGTCGTACATGTGCAGGTAAGCCTGAACGTGGCAAGCTACGAAGTTAGGTGTGGTTACCAGATAGGTAGAGCGGATAGGTGTATCACCGAAACGCAGGTGAGAGCAGGTGAAACCTCCCGACTTCTTAGAGTCGTAAGAGAAGTAAGCCTGGCAGTACTTGTCGGTGTTGTCACCAATAATCTTAACTGAGTTCTTGTTAGCACCTACGGTACCATCGGCACCCAGACCGTAGAACTTAGCCTGGAACATGCCAGCACCACCAAGGGCGATCTCCTCAACCTCAGGCAGAGAGGTGAAGGTAACGTCGTCTACGATACCAATGGTGAAGTGGTTCTTTGGCTCGGGCATAGCGAGGTTGTTGAACACGCTGATGATCTGAGCGGGAGTGGTGTCGTGAGAACCAAGACCGTAGCGGCCACCAACGATAACAGGACGATCCTGAACATCGAAGAAGGCATCCTTTACGTCGAGGTACAGAGGCTCACCGTTAGCACCGGGCTCCTTGGTACGGTCGAGAACGGCAATCTTCTTCACGCTCTTGGGAACGGCAGCCAGCAGGTGCTTCACGCTGAACGGACGATAGAGGTGAACAGAAATCATACCTACCTTCTGACCCTGACCATTCAGGTAGTCGATAGCCTCACGGGCTGCATCGGTAGCAGAACCCATCAGGATGATCATGCGGTCGGCATCCTTTGCTCCATAATATGAGAACAGGTGATACTCACGACCAGTGATCTTGGAGAGTTCGCCCAGATACTTCTCAACAACCTCGGGAACTGCATCGTAGTAAGGGTTGCAAGCCTCACGGTGTGTGAAGAAAGTCTCGGGGTTCTCAGCGGTACCACGGGTGATAGGACGCTCAGGGCTCATAGCACGGTCGCGGAAACGCTTGATGTACTCTTCCTTAACGAGAGGACGAACATCCTCCTGATCGAGCAGCTCAATCTTGTGATACTCGTGAGAGGTGCGGAAACCGTCGAAGAAGTTAACGAAAGGTACGCAGGTCTCGAGAGAAGCCAAGTGTGCAGCAGCGGTCATATCCATTACCTCCTGTACAGAGCCCTCGCAGAGCATAGCGAAACCAGTCTGACGGCAAGCCATCACGTCCTGGTGGTCACCGAAGATACAGAGAGAGTGTGAAGCCAGCGTACGGGCAGAAACGTCGAATACGCAAGGAATCAGCTCACCGGCAATCTTGTACATGTTAGGAATCATCAGGAGCAGACCCTGAGAAGCAGTAAAGGTGGTGGTCAAAGCACCAGCCTGCAGAGAACCGTGAACAGCACCAGCTGCACCAGCCTCTGACTGCATTTCCTGAACACTGACGGTCTGACCCCACAGGTTCTTACGACCACGGGCAGCCCACTCGTCAACATGCTCCGCCATAGGCGAAGACGGGGTGATGGGGTAGATAGCAGCTACCTCCGAGAACATATAGCTCACGTGAGCTGCAGCCTCGTTACCATCACAGGTGATAAACTTCTTTTCTTTAGCCATTTGTTTAGAATAGAATTAAAAAAATGTATTTGTTCTTTCCTATTTATTATCTTAGTGTCGTTTAAAACGCTGCAAAGTTACAAAGAAAAACCCGTATTGCAAAGCGTAGGTGGCAAAATATTGCTAAAACGTTTGCGTTTTCTTGTTTCTTGCACACTCCTTGTATATTAATACAGGAATCCCAGCAACCACAGGGGTATCTGGTTGTCCTTGCCAATCTCCGTATTGTAACGGGCATAGATGGTGTCAGGCGCATAGCGCACCTTCGCCTTGCTGTTGGCATCGCACACACGGAACTTCATCTTCTCGTCGACCAGGAAGAACTGGTCACGTCCCTGCTGGTTGACCTTATGGTCCTTCCACAACGAGTTTACAAAGAACGTCTCCATAGCCGTCTGCTTATCAACGTGGATGGGGTAGATGGCATAGAGGAGATTAGAGTTGTGGAGCATGATTTTCGACGGCTTCTTGGGGAAGTCCTCGCCAACAGGGTAAATCATATTCAGCAGACGGGCATCGGTGAGGTACTTGATGTAGTTCATCACCGTAGCACGACTGGTCTCAATGTCCTGAGCCAGTTTGCTGACATTGGGAGCCTTGGGCCCTTCCTCAGCCAACTGGTAGAACAGTTTCTTAATCTTCGTCAGGTATTTCAGTTCTATCTGTTTGATGAGCAGGATATCCACTTCGGTCATCATGTTCATGGTCTTCAGCAGGTTCTCGGAGTAGTTGCGCTGTTCCTTGAAGAAAGGATAGAAGCCATGATGGATGTAGTCCTGGAAATAGCGATTGGGCGACACCTTGGGCAGAATCTGCTTGATGATGTGCTCATGGTTCTTGAGAATATCCTCCAGCGTGTAGGGTTGGAACGTGTTGCCCGTCTGCAGATTGATGAATTCACGGAACGAGAAACCACGCAGGTTATACGACTTGACGATACCATTCAACTCTGGGTTCTCATCCTTCAGGCGCATCACGCTGCTGCCTGTAAACACAATCTTCAGATAGGGGTACTGGTCGTAGCACTTGCGCAACTCCTGACTCCAGTTGGGCTGTTTGAACACCTGGTCGATGAGGAGCACACGTCCACCATGACGACAGAACTCACCGGCAAAATCGGAGATGCCATGTCCCTGGAAATAGAAATTGTTCATGTTGACGTACAGACACTGGCGGTCGTTGACATCAAACTTCTCCTTAGCATACTGCAAGAGGAATGTGGTCTTGCCAATGCCGCGAGTACCCTTGATACCAATCAGACGGTCAGACCAGTCTATCTCGTCCATCAGCGTGCGACGGACGGGTGCATTCACATGCTCTACCAAGTAACGATGCGTACGGAAAAATGCTTCCATAAAACTACTACTACGCTGTTTTGCTTTTAAAAACTGGCGCAAAGTTACTAAAAAAACTCGAAATTGCAAAGCCGAGATTGCAAAATCTTGCAAAAAGGGCTCATTTTTTTCTTTTTCTGTCTTTTTATAGATTAAACGATATGGTACCTATTAGTTTTCGTCCTGAATATTTATAGGGGAAATAGGAGGTACCACCAATCTCATAAGCGGTATTGAATAGGTTGTCACAGTCGAATGAGAGTTGAATCTTGTTGCCGTAGTCGTATTTCAGTCGCAGGTCTAACAATGCATAGCCACTCAGATAGAAGTCCTCACTATCCTTAATTCGCGAATTGGCCTTATTCAACGTGCGAGAAGTGCAACGCAGGTTGCCAGACAGCCAAAGGGAGTGCTTGGCCTTGTTTAACAGACGCTTTCCACCGATGAGGTTGACAGTCCACGTAGGTATGCTATATATATGGTGGTCGTCATAGTAATACTGCTCAGAACTGAAAACGCGATACAGGGTGGTATTGAGGCGTGAATGGAAGGAGCTGGTCTTGTAACTGAGTTCAGCCTCTACGCCTGCAATTTTCAAACTACCGGAGTTGACGTATTTTGGTGCTGCCAAATCAGTACTTTGGTTGTTGCATATCAAATCTGTCAGACGGTTATAGAACAGATTGAAATCATAGTTGAAATGTTTGGAGAAACTACCCAGGAAGTCGAGCTGAATGGCATCAATATATTCTGGCATCAAGTCCTGACTACCTCTATAGGGATTGGATGTGTTCTGACGATAGAAGTAGGGCGCATCCACAAAGGCACGTGAAAAGGATATTTTAGTACTCAGCGCCTTGGAAGGCATGTAGATGAGTGCTATTCGCGGAGAAAGCGCCGTAACGTTCACATCATTCTTGCGGTGTTTGTTGTCAAAACGTAAACCTGCATTCAAAATCAGGTTGTCAAGAAAATAATGCTTGCACTGGACGAAGGCTGAGAAACTGGTCTCGTGTCCATTATTGATAATGTTCTTAGACTCCTTCATGACGGTAGTAAATCGCTCGTAGTCTTCGCCGATGAGAGACTCATTGTCATAAAGTGTAAAGTTTTCAAGATGAATACCTGTCAGCAAGTTGCCCTTCATCG
Organism: uncultured Prevotellaceae bacterium; assembly: GCA_946405695.1. The sequence continues at coordinate 4,756 of CAMJIA010000057.1, forward strand.
CCCCCAGTGTGTAAGAGGCATCAATCTTAGCGATACCGCCAATGGTGTATTCTTCCCAGTTGACATCCTGATAAAGATTGTGGTAAGTCTTGTAAATGGGATTACCATGTTCGTCACGCTTGGGGGCATAATCTTCGTCAATGATGACATTGACTATGGAATCGGAAACAACGGCATAGTCGTAGAATCTGTACCTGTCTCCATAGACGGATACATTTAAATTGAAGCGTCCAAAACTCTTGGTATAGCCCAGGTCAAGGTGTGTCTCATCGATAGCGTAACCAATGGTGTTGCCTTGGAAATGACGATAATTGTCATAGTCATACACCTCGCCGTACCAGGAATATTGAGGAACCTGCTTACCATATTTGTGAGAGAGCATAAAGGTAAAGTCCTTCACGTTGAGATTCAGACCGATGTCATAGGTCGGCTTGCCTTCATAACGTCCGACATAGGCATAGCCGTCGCGAGGTGTCTGGGCGTAGCCCGTACCTTTCGGTATATTGATCTTCTCACCACTGGAAGTGTAGATAGAGGCCCATGCCAGAATGTCGGCACCCATGAATGAAGTGCCAGCAGTAAAGTCTGCCCGATGGGTACCATACGAACCGTAACCGTATTTGAGTTTTACACCATCGACTTCATGTCCTTTCTTGGTGATGATATTGACCACAGCCGTCAATGCTACGTTACCATACAGCGAAGAGGCTGGTCCGCGAAGCACCTCGATATGGTCAATCTTCTCCGTACTGATGGCATAGTCGAGTTTACCGTTATTGGTGGAACGTGCATTCAGACGATGACTGTTTTCCATCACCAGCATTTTCTCCTGACCAGAGGTATAAACACCATGCATGGAATAGTTTGGAAAAGCATAGGCGCAGATCTCACTCATTCCTGGCACATAGGCAGAGAGAATCTGACCGATACTTTTGTTATTGCTCAGACAATCAATCATCTCACGGGTGATGATAATCACAGGTACTGGCGCCTCGTTGATACTCTCTGCCTGACTGGATGCTGTGGTGATGGTCTCACTACGACCAGACTTTAGCAGGTTGATCATATCCTCGAAGCGTATAGGATCCATCGTAGAGGTATAATAAGGATTCTCGTCGAGTAGCAAAGAGGCATAATGCTCTGATTTCCCATAATCATCCTGTGCCAAATAGCAAAGGGAGAGAAGACGCAGGGCATTCTGCTTGATATTTCCTTGAAAGGAGTTGAGATTCTTTTCTATGACACTGATGGCTTGTTCCAGTTGTCCTAATTGATAGGCATTCTCAGCCTCAGTGTAAACCTGTCGCATCTCATTGCCAGACTGAGACCATCCTGCAGAAGTGGATAGCAGCATGGTTGCGATAAGGATAATATGTAAGTATTTTCTCATAATTCTTTCATATATAGTTTGCTATACTCTGATTCGAGCATGGTGAAGTGATCTGTAGGAATGGGAACGATACGCATCTGGGGTTGCAACTGGTGCCAGCGTTGCAGGTAGATATCAACCTGACGGTTAAATGCGTCGATGTCAAGCGTCAGTTTGTTAACAGCCAGGAAAGGCTCCATGGCTTTAAAGAAGATGACTTCACCTTTGTAGGGAGGCATGGGTTGCCCATCAAGCATCGCTATGACCCGTTTCTGTTGCTTTCCCCAGTCGAAAAGCTTTTGCTGTCGCTCTGGCGGCATCTGTTCGATGACGCTTTGCGAAGGCATCATTTGACATACTTCTTCGTCAGTGCGGAGAGGCGTATTCAGAACAATCACTTTAGGAGACTGACCAGTCTCTTTCTGCCATTGAGCGGCACACCGATAAGCCAATTCACCACCCAGGCAATGTCCTGTAAACGCATAGGGTACGGCATCGATAGGAAGCATGTCGTGAAGCATCTTTATGTATTTGGCTACGACATCGGTCTTTGACAGATTGGAAAACTCTTCATCATAATAATCGTCAATGGAGGCGAACATAAATACAGAGAACTTCTCTCGTAAAGCTTCAAAATAATTGTGTACCTGATGAGGGGAGAATCCCTGAATCGCAATGACGATGGGTTTGTCAGGACTGTATTTGTTCAGCCAACGTCCAAAGGTTAATTCCTGACTGGCAATAGTGCGAATGGTTTTGTTGTTGAGGATGTCGTTAACCATCAGCCTCATACCTTTCTTCTCGGCCAGAGAAGACAATTTGATGGCATCAAGAGATGATAGACCCAGTTGTGTCAGGTCGTCGGTAACACCAATGTCCTCCGTTTCCAAGAGCTTCTTTGCTAAGTCGAGCAGAACCATCTCCCTCTGATTGGACGGTGCTTCAAGCGTACCAGTACCAACAGACAGCGTCTTGGAAAGCTCCTGTAGTTGACGACGGTCAATCTTGCCATTGGGAGTCTTTGGCATCTCATCGAGTTGACAGAGTTTATGTGGCACCATGTATGCTGGCAGCGTGGCTGACAGATGGTGGAGTAATTCCTCTGGGGCTATCGTTCCGTCACCCACGTAATAGCCTAATAAAACTTGATGATTTTGGTATTTGCTAAGGATAACAGCAGAGGTCTGAATACCAAGGTATTCATTCATACAACTCTCAATCTCGCCAAGTTCTATCCTGAAACCATTCAGTTTTATCTGATGATCGATACGTCCATGGAACAACAGTTCGCCATCTTGATTCCACTGAACGAGGTCGCCAGTACGATACATCTTCTCGTTAGGGAAAAATGGACAGTCGACAAACTTTTCCTTATTTTGTTGCTCACGCTTCCAGTAGCCACGCGCTAATTGAGGACCAATAAGACATAACTCACCCACAGCCCCCCAAGGAACAAGTCTTCCAGATGGTCCGATGACAACAGACTTACTGCCAGGAACAGGACGACCTATAGGAATTCTGTCATAAGAATAGTTGGGGTCAATGATATGATAAGACGAGCAGACGGTAAACTCTGTGGGGCCATAGCCATTGATGACCTTGACAGGTGTCTTGCGATTGATATGAAGACTCTCACCGCCCAGGAATAAATACTTGAGTGTCAGGTCATAACTCTCCAGCAGTTCCATTCCCACCTGGGTACTCAGGGTCATGCCTGTCATTTTCTTGTTGGAAAGATAGCGGTTCAGTGCCCCCAGTTCATAGCGATAGGAGGATGACATGATATGCACTTCAGCACCGCATATCAGGGGGCCAAACATATCGGGTAGGGAAGCGTCGAAACTGAAACTAGATTGTAGTGCACACTTGTCTCCTGCCTTCAGGTTCTCCATTGGAATCAACCATGACAGCATGGCGCATAAAGCGTGATGTTCAACCATGACACCTTTTGGATTGCCAGAGGTTCCAGAAGTATAGATGATATAAGCCAATGAGTTAGGACGGCTACAATCAACAGATGGGACTTGGGCAGAGAAATCGAACTGGTCAAGCATGATGAGGCATGCTTTTTCATCCTTTATATGCAGGTTCCGTTTCGCGGCCATTTTGCTGGACGTTATAAAGTATTTCACGTCCAAGTCCTTTAGCATGAAATCAATGCGAGCCTCTGGATAATCAGGATCTACAGATATATAGGCTCCTCCTGCCTTGAAAACTGCTAGGACAGCAATTAAGAACTCCTTACGTCTGGGAAGCATCAGGGCAACAACAGAGTCGTTGACAACACCAGCCTTCATGAGTGAAGCAGCAAGTGTATCAGATTGACGGTCCAGTTCTGAATAGGTGATAGATGAATACTTATCGACAACCGCTGTCGCATAGGGAGTTTGTGCTACCTGACGACGGAACATCTTGACGAATGTCTCTGACAAATCCACATCAGTGGGCGCTCCACAGCCCATTGTTAATAGGACCTGACTGTCTTCTTCAGAAAGAAGCGGTAGCTGTGACAGAAGTATATGGCTATCACTCACTGTCGCATAAGTTTTCACCAGCTGGATGTAACTCAACATCATCCTTCTGATGAAACCGTCAGAGTAAGAGTTGCTATGATATTCAGCACGTAAGATAAGACGTTTCCCCCGACGTGTAATCTCGAATGTGAGCGACTCACCCGTAGCATTATCCATGAGTGGCAGTTGGGTGTAGGGACCACTGCCTATCATATCGGTGCTGTCTAAATCAGCCTGATAAGCAAAGATGACTTCACTGTTGATGTAATTGTTGGCAGCCTTTAGTTCTGCAAATGAGAACAGGTCGTTGGCCATACTGCCATGAAGGTGTTCTTTGGTCGTTTGAAGCAGTGTGTTGAGTGTTGTCTGTTCGTCCCATTTGATATGGACAGGTAACGTCTTTACCATCATGGCGATGGTATTGTTTTGTTTCAAGTCATGACGTCCATGATAGATGGTGGCAAACAGAGACTCATTGGCATAATTATAATATCCTAACAGATAGCCAAAAATGGATAGGGTAAAGATATTGGGAGTGACATGGAACAGGCTACATACTTGTTTCAACTCACTTTCTTCTATCCCTAAGTCTAATTCCTGGCGACCAAAAGTGATAGCCTGTTCAGATTTGTCGGATAAGGGTAAAGAGGTGATGTCCAAGTCTCCAAACATCTGTAGGTTCCACTTCTTGGCATCTGAATAAGCCTTCGTCTGACGTAACATCTCTTCTTCCTGGGCAACCTCGAAAGCGCTGAATGTCTCATGGTCTATCGATTCGCCACGATAGCCCTTGTTCAGGTCAGAGAGGAAAATGTTCAGAGATGTACCGTCGAAGATAATATGATGAAAGTCAATGAAGAGATAGACATTCTCCTCTGTCTTGATGATTCGAATGCGGAACAGTTGATCGCTGAGTAGTTGGAAAGACTGTTCAAGTTGGGGTTTCAACTTCATGAAATCAGCCTCACTCATGCTCTCTACG
>CAMJIA010000058.1 GCA_946405695.1 uncultured Prevotellaceae bacterium
CAGATGCGGCTCTGAGCGGTGTGTCGCCATTCCTTAGCGATAAAGCGCACAAAGTTAGCCTTCGCCCTGTGAGGAATCATCACACCCTTGGGCTTTCCTGTCGAACCAGAGGTGTAGATCATATATGCCAATCCGTCGGGGGTAGCGTAGTTGATAGCTGCCATGTGGTCAGCGGTTTCCCCGCTGACACCTTTCAGGAAGTCATCAATGAACAGGATGTTCTTTGCCGTGAAGTTGTCACCCTCACCGGTCTTCTCATTGAAGATGGCATGACTGGTGATGAGCACCTGACTCTCACTGTCCTCTAACATGTAGAGCAGACGGTCGTTAGGATACTCATAGTCCAGTGGCACATAAGCACCACCAGCTTTCTCCACACCGATAGCTGCCACCAGGAATGCCTTCTCGTAGCCAAGCATAATGCTGACGAAGGGCGATGGTGTTTTCGGGTCACCAACGCCTAACGAGCGAAGTTCAGCAGCCAACGCATTGGAGAGTTGGTCAAGTTGTCTGTAGGTATAACTCGACGATTGTCCCTCACTGCTGTTATCCTCGTCAATTACTGCCATGGCATCAGGAGTCTTTGCGGCCTGTTCCATGAAAATGCTGACGAACGTTTCATTCGGGTCAACGGGCATTGTCTCACCCTTCGACAATTGAAGCAACTGGTCGTAGTCCTCTGGCAGTACGATACGGCAATTGGCCATTTCATTGCCAGCTGCTGTACAACTGCTTTCTGCAAAAGCCTTGAAGGAATTACCCAACACCTCCATGTCTTTGCGACAGTAAAGGGTGGCGTCATATTCTATACGTGCCGTATAGCCTACACCATCATCAGCACGCAACATGGTAATCGATAACGGGGTCTTGGCCATATCCCAGTCAAGACCATAGATTTCCTCACTTTGATGATCACCAAGACAAACTTCCGTCTGAAGGTCAACAAAGTAGTTATACAGTATCTCTGCTTTCAGGTCATGACGTTCCACCAATTTCGTAAATGGATAGAAGTCGTTGCGGATAGTCTCTTGCATCTGGGTGTTCAGGGAACGAACAACCTCAGCCATCTGTCCCTTGAACTGACCGCATACAGAAGGAAGCGTCTTGACAAGCACACCAAAGAAGTTGTCGAGCAGCAATTCCGAACGGCCGTTACTGATGAAGTATACCAATGTGTTCTCCTCGCGTGTGATACGCTCAAGAACCTGATGGAACACCGTCAGGAAGAAGCTGCTTGTCGGCAATGCATGTTTCTTACAGAATGCATCAATATCGTTGGAAGTCACATAGACATCAACAACTCCCTGCTTGCGTTCGCCATCCGTCTGTGAAGAATGAGGATAGACAGTAGCTTCTACACCACCAACCAAAGCATCAAAGTAGTCCTCGGCCTCCTGTTTGCGCTCTGACTGCATCAGCGCCTCTTCGTCAAGGGCACGGTCATAGGCAGTATAGGTTTCTGGCGTCAGTACCTCACCACGGTAGGCCTTCTCCATTTCCTTGGCAATAACATAGTTACTACTACCGTCGCTGATGATGTGATGGAGGTCGAGCAGCAGGAATACATGGTCAGCATAAGTAAAGATGTTGAAGCGATAAAGTGGCTCTTTCAACAAGTCGAAGGGCTTTACTCGATTCTGGAACCATGTGCGGTCGGGCATGTGGTCCAGCTGTTCGATATTGACCTCAATAGTAGCATCGTCGTTACGCAACTGAACGACATCATCACCTTTGATAGCCAAACGGGCTTTCATATAAGGATGAGCGTCGGCCACAGCGATCAGCGACTCCCTCACCTTATTCTCGTCAACACCTCTGAAGTGCAAAAGGATAGGAATGTTATACTGCAGGGCGTCAGGATTCATCATCCAGTCAACATACATACCGCGTTGACTTTCATTCAATGGATACCATTCGCGCTTATCGTAAGGTTTCAGGACGATGGTCTCCTGGGCATTCTCTGCCAGGGAAGCGATTTCCCTGACTGTCGGATGTTGCATGATGTCCTTCATCAGGATCTGGATGCCCAGGCGTTTCTTAATGGTAGCAGACAGACGCATGGAGGCCAAGGACGACAGTCCTAAAGCTATCAGGTCGTTGGTGACACCAAAGTCTGTCATCTGCAATGACTCTGCTACGATGTCAAAGATGTCCTGCTCCATTTTTGTTTCTGGAGCAACGACTTCTGCCAGCTTGAGGGTAGGTTTGGGAAGTGCCTTGCGGTTGGTCTTTCCGTTGGGTGTCAACGGAATAGCATCAATACGCATATACACTGTCGGAACCATGTATTCTGTCAGTGAGGCAGAGATAAACTGCTTCAGCGCCTCTTCGTCAATCTCGTTTTCAGAGACATAGTATAAGCAGAGATGCTGAGTTGTACCAATCTCCTTGACATCACACACCACCTGACGGATGCCTTCAAACTTCACAGAGAGGTTTTCCACCTCACCCAACTCTATACGGAAACCGCGGAGCTTGACCTGTCCGTCATTACGTCCAATGATTTCCACATCTCCATCAGGCTCCCAACGAGCAAGGTCGCCAGAGCGATAAACCCTGATACCCTGATATTCCACGAAGCGTTCTTTCGTCATCTCCGGCAGGTTGTTATAGCCTCTTGCCACACCAGGGCCTCCGATGAGCAGTTCTCCGACAAAACCTACTGGCAACTGGTTGCCCCAAGGGTCAACGATGAATTCCTCGTAGTTGAGGAGTGGATGTCCAACAGTTACCTTTCTGGCATTTGTCAGGTCGGCAATGTTCGACGATACCGTAATCTCCGTAGGACCATAGGTATTGAAGATATGAACACCCATGGACTGCAATGAGGTCAGCAACTGCATGGGGTATTTCTCGCCACCGGCCCATACCGCCTTACAGCGTGACAGCGATTGGCAGAAAGCGGGCAGTTCCATATAACTGAGGATTCGTGAACAGGTACCATTGATGGCCTCCGCACCTGTACGGTCCATCAGTTCTGAGAGCAGAGCGGCATCAAGCACTTCCTGCTCATCGGCCAGAACGGAGGTGATGCCATTGAACAAAGAACCGGCAAACTCCTTGAGTGACATGTCAAACGACAGTGTAGTGATGCTCACGAATACCTTGACGCCCAGTTCTGTCAGTCCATGGATATGTACGTTCGCAGGGTGATCATACAGGTAGTTAGTGATTCCCACATGGCGCAACATCACACCCTTGGGACGTCCTGTCGAGCCCGACGTATAGATAAGGTACGCGAGGTCTTCTGGACTTACCTCGACATTCGGATTCTGGTCGTCCTCCAGTTGTGTCTTGCCAGTTTGATAGATGTCATCAATCAGAATGACTTTCTCAGCGGGATAAGCTGCGGCATGGTCGGGAGTGGTGATGACATATTGCGCCTCAGAATCGTTCATAATCAGATTGATGCGATCAGCGGGATAGGCAGGGTCACAAGGGATATAGGCAGCACCCGTTTTGGTGACACCAAACATACAGACGATGACAGCGGAACGTCTTGGCAACAACAGAACGATACGGTCTCCACGTTTCACACCACGACGAATGAGGGCATGGGCCACACGGTTAGCTTCCGTGTTCAACTCTGAGAATGTCAGCGTGCGGTCCTTAGCAATCAATGCGTTGCGATCGGGGAAACGGACTGCATTCTGTTCTATAGGCTCATAGAACAAGTGATAGGGGACATCGGCTTTTGCAGTATAGCGGAAAGAGGCCACCTGCTCAGTTCCTTCAGCGTCAAGCATGCTAAGTTCAGAAAGCAGACCCTCTGGCTGTGCCATCATATTTTCCACAGTAGCCTTGATAGCTCTTGACAGACGGGTAAGACTTTCACGACTGTTGAGCGCATCGCTCGAGCTGAGGCGGATATCGTATTGTCCATCAACCAGATAGATAATACAGGTCAGGTCTGAGGTAGACTTTCCTCTGTCAAGCTGCTGGGCATAGACTTTTTCTCCTTCCAGCTCAACAGACTCCTGGATTTTATAGCCTTGGAAACCGAACTCTACCCCACCCGACATCTTCATGTCTCGGCAGAAATGGTTAAAGGGATAGTTGCCATAGCGGACAATGGACATCAGTTCGCGACGGAAGCCCTTGATGAAATCAATGACACTCTGGCTACGGTCTACATTGGCCAGTATTGGTGCCGACTTCACAAACATACCATAGGCATTCATCAGTCGCTTGTCCATACGTCCGTGGTTGATGGTGCGGTAGACCACTTGTTCCTCACGGCTGGCTTCCGACAGAACATAACTGAAAGCGGCCATGAAGAGAAGATTAGGTGCTGTTCCATTCTCCTGACACCACTTGTCGACAGCTTCATTGTCCAAATACGAATCCTCATGGATGGAGTTACCCAACGGGTTGGCAGCACTCGTAGAAATGGTGGTAAACTCCATATTGGCGAACTTCTCGGCATAGTACTGCTTTGAACGTTCATAAGCATCACTTTGCAGGGCAGCCTGTTCGTCCTCGGCATATTCATACATGCCATAGGGGATTTCCTCCAGGGCCTCGCCCTTGTATGCTGTGGGGAAATCACGGAGGGTTATGCAATTGCCAAGGGTCAGACCGTCAGCAATAGTATGGTGTATCTCAAAGAGTACATAGTTATTTTGGGGCGTCTCAACGAGTTCCACACGACAGAGGGGCTCACCGCTCAACAGGTCGTAAGGCCGTATATAGTCATTCTTCAGGTAGTTATCCAATTCCTCCTCTGTCATGGACTTCCGTACGATGGGAATCACCATGTCCGGGTCAGAGTACTGCAGGGGTAATCCTTCGTCGTTAAGCACAAAACGGGTACGAAGTACATCGCGCTTGGCAATAACGATCTCGAAGGCTTTTATGAGCTTCTCGGGGGTGACCTTCTTAGAGAAGCGGACCACTGCCGGAAGGTTGTATCGAGTGATGGTAGGATCAGCCATCCACTCTGTAAACACACCTAGTTGTGATTGTAATAAAGGATAAGTTTTCATATTGATAGTTTTTTAATTATTATTTCTGTCAAAATGCATGTCCCAGTTCATGAAAGTCATATTCTGACCATACATGTACTGATAGTCCAGTCCCGGACAGAGTCCGTTTAATAGTTTCAGTCCGGCCTTGCGCTTCTCAACATCGAAGTGAACGGGGTCAAAGGCACGACCGTCATCTTTCACGGAAGCCAGCATCTTTCCATCTCGCATATGAATATGTACGTCAATATAGTGACTTTGAATATTGCGACCGGCATGATGCACGATGTTAAGCAACAATTCCTCAATGCAGAGGGCGATATCGTGGGCCAGTTTCTTTTCGACTCCGGCATTAGAGAGATATTCGTGAATGCTGTTCAGAGACTGTGACATATTCTCTTCATTTGCCTGGACAGAGATATTGAAAGCGCTCTCCTCTTCCTTGCTGGCTAAAGGTACCAAGGTGAGGCGTGTGACATTTCCATTCTTCATCTTATACACCTCCGTAATGATACCGGCAATCAGCATTACCAGGATACCTGTGGTGGGGAAAGCATACCAAATGGCATCGTTGCCGGCAATCTCCGGCCATATAAGCAGACTTGGAATGAGTATGATGGGGAACATAACCACAACAGCTACTGTCATCAGCATATGTCCTAACATTTGGTAAATGTTTGCGAGCAGAAGTGCCAGCAGAATGAATGGCAGCATCGGCACAAAGATGCGTAGTCCGTGGTTTGCATAGAGTGTCAGTTCTGGTGTATTTGCACCAAACAGCGAACTGATGAGTTCGGGGAACAGGAAGATAACGCATGCAATGACTATCAGACTGACAAAAAGCCATCTGACGGCCTTGGAGACAAGCATGCGCAGTCCGACAAAGTCTTGCTGCCCGCGCAGGAATCCTCCAATAGTGAGCGTTGCCGAGCCCACACCACCGGAAAACATCATGCCAATGGATAGCAGGTTGATGCATACCGACAAGGTGAACATGCCGTCTGCTCCCTGTTTGTCCTGGATGATATTGTTCATGAGCAGGAACATTGTAGTCAGTATCAAATTACTGATAATGAGCGGCGTGCCCTGTATGGTGTTTTCTTTCAGACTCTTCCAGTTTGACTTGGTAAAAGGGTTGATACGGAATGAGCATTGCTTGCCATAAAGATAGCGGCTCAAGAAAAGAATGTTAATGGTGGTTGCACAGATGGTAGCATAGGCAGAACCGGCAATACCCAGCTTGAATACCCCTACGAAAAGCAGGTCCAGAACAACGTTACACACGGCTGTCAAACTAATGGATTTGGTGGCCAGCTCCGGGTGTCCGTCAATGGATACCGACTCGTTGGACAGGGCAGACATCATGGTGATGAACGAGAAAGTCATCATGACCGACATGTAACTGTTGAAATAGGGACGCAAACATTCCTCATGACATATCAGTTCCGAGATGGAATGCTGGAATACCCTACCCCCCACAGCTATCAACACTCCGACAACGACAATAGACAGCACAGCGGTAGACAGCAGGTGCTCTACATGCAATTTGTCGCGCTCGCCCAAAGCCCTGGCAGCAACGATGGTAGCACTGATGCCGAACAAGGTGCTGAACGACGTGATAAGCAACGATATGGGCATATACAGGTTGACGGCCGAAAGGGCGTCAGGAGCCACCAGATGACTCACAATGATGCCATCGACGGTGGTGTTGACCTGCGCCAATGCCATCGTGAGGATACTTGCCCATAGGAAGTTCCTCATCGCCTTCGTTATCAGATACGGATTACGGGTGAGTGCCATTTGCTATACCTTATTTATATAAGAAGCGACGGATGCTCTTCTTGGGGGTTTTCTCGAATTCCTCGTTTCGCTGTTCTATGGCCGACAGCTGACAGTAGCGAGGCAAGTGTTCATTCACCTCCTTGCGAATAGCTTCCAAATCAAGCTGCTCGCGTTGCTTGCCATGCATCTTCAGCGTGAGGTCTGAGACGTAGACCAGTGCCACAAGTTTATCGTTGCGTTGCACCACCACACACTCATCAAAGATAGAGTGCGTCACCACCTGGTCTTCTGCCTCCTCAGGATAGATGTTCTGACCGTTGGCACCCAGCAGCATGTTTTTCTTTCTACCACGGATATAGATAAAGCCGTCCTTGTCAATGACACCCAGGTCGCCAGTATGCAGCCATCCGTCCTGGTCAATAGTCTCAGCAGTGGCCTCGGGGTTTTTGTAATAGCCGTTCATCAGGTTTTTACCCTTTGCAACAATCTCACCTGGAATGTTAAACGGATCCTCGCTCAGAATCTTTACCTCCATGTTCAGTGCCGCTTTACCGCACGAGCCAGGACGGTGTTCCTTCCAGTCAGAATAGGTGATGATAGGACCGCACTCGGTCATTCCATAGCCAATGGTATAGCGGAACCCTACCATACAGAGTATCCTCTCTACCTCTTTGCTCAATGCTGCACCTCCCATAATCACCTCATAGAAGTTGCCGCCAAGGGCAGCGGTCAGTTGCTTGCGGATTTTTCTGCAAATCAACTGGTGGAAGCCAGGCACATTGAACAATAGTTTGATGATGGGCTTGTTAAGCACCGGTAGTACTTTGTTATTGATGATTTTCTCCATCACCAACGGCACACAGAGGAATTGAGCAGGCTTAATCTTGTCAAAGGCCTCAAGAATCATCTTCGGAGCGGGTATCCTTGTGAAAATGAACAGGTGAGCCTTGCGCATAATACCGTAAAGGAAATCGAACGCAAAGCCAAACATGTGGGCCATGGGCAACAGCAGCAATTCGCGATAGCCTGGCTCCACGGGGAGTGCATTGTATGCAAATTCCATATTCGATGCCATGGCCCGCCATGAGAGCATCACACCCTTGGGGTTGCCGGTGCTGCCGCTGGTATAGCTCAGCAACATCAGGTCGTCGGGATTCTCTGCTTCATAGTGTACATCCTCCTTGGAGTAGCCATTAGGATACTTCGTCTTGAATTTGCTAAACACATCTTCTTCTACCTTGTCGGTAGCTGTATTGGGGGTCATCGTGAGCAGATCCTCCGTGTCAAGCATATACATCGGACATTCTCCTTCTTCCCATAGTGTTGCCAACTGACGGTTTCCCATCATGAATTTGGCATCACAGTGTTCGCAAAGCATCTTGAGTTGCTGTTTGCTGTAATCCGGCAGCAAAGGTACCGCAATAGAACGGTAGGTGATGATTGCCAACATGGAGATAGCCCAGTTGGTACTGTTCTTGTCGCAAATGGCAATCTTGTCACCAGGCTTGATTCCTAACACTTCAAACATACAATGAATGTAGCACACGCGTGTGGCTACATCACCATACGAGTAGGTAACATCATTACCCCAATCAGTCAGTGCAGGCATATCCCATCCACTACGGAACACGTCTTCAATGCTCTTAATCAGACTATTATCTTTTTCCACTTTTAAAAAAATGTCAAATTAATACTCCAGGTCATAATAATATGGTTGCAAAGGTACAATAAAAAAAGGGGATATGAACAAAAATCCCCCTGTATTTATTGTTAAATTATGTTATACCTGGCTATATTTTCTGTATTCAGATATGTTTTTATATTGTCATCCAGCGGTTCAGTTTCTCCCAGAATGCTGGAATGCGGACGCGAATAGGTCTATCAACATCTAGTTCATGAACAGCAAAACCTCGCTCTTCGAGATACTGCTGACGAAGATGCTTAACAGCAGTGCTAGTCTTGAGCGTGTCAATGCATTCCATGTAGAAACGGAAAAGCGTCGGATAGAATACCTGATGGGCATAGGCAATCAATTCCGACACGACACGAATCTTTTCCTCATCGCTGACACTCCCCTCGCCTGCTATTTGCAAGTGTGCTTCGCGGTTCTGCCGCGAAGGAAGGCTTTCTCATCCACTCCTGTCGTTCCTGTTCCGACATCTTCTCGATGGCGTAACGCAGCATGGTGCGAGGCATCTCGTGGGCATGCTGACGGAGAAAATCACGAAGGAGTTCCATAGAACACCGTTTCCCCATCTCTCTTAGCATCCACCCCACAGCCTTGTGCATTAGGTCGTGTGGATGATGCAGGTGTATCTCTGCATACCTCAAGCACCATGACGGGTCGCCCATCTGCGAAGTCTTCCATGAGCAGACGATGCTCATGCGTTGCTTCCAAAGGCAGGGACTTTGTGCTAAGGAATCAAGAACACTTATTTTAAGGAGTTTGTCGTCTAAGGAATCTGGGAATATAGGAATAATTCCTTGATTCCTTAATTCCTTAGAATAATGACTATTCCCCAGATGAGTGGGTAACAACAGCCAATGCCCCAAGATTTTATGCACAGACAAATCCACCAAGTCCCAGTTATTCGCCCGCTCTGCATACTGAAGGTACATCATCAGTATTTCATCGCG
>CAMJIA010000059.1 GCA_946405695.1 uncultured Prevotellaceae bacterium
CTTTGTTGCAGCTCCACTCGGCTGTGCCGTACTGATCCATGGGGAAGAACATGCTAACACCACTGAAGTAATCTTCAGTAACAGTAAAGTCGCTGAAATTGATGTTTATAAAGATGTTCGTCTGCCACTTTTCCGCTATACGATTGTAGGGTACTGCACGCTGAAAGACCTGATACCAGTTCTCGTAAGTCGACGGCTCGTTGGCAAAAGCCTTGCGTATGACCTCGCGAATATCGAACATGATGTGCTTACGGTTGCCGTTCACGTAAGTGGCGTTATAATAGATGTGGTGCGCCATCAGGTTACTCTCGTTATTGACATACTCGTTGATGCGTGGCAGCAAAGGGCGCGTAGCTGCTGCCAGCGCTCCCATCTCTGAGGTCTTGATGACAGATAGTGGTACGCGATTGGGATAAGCGTCAGCATAGGCATCGATAACGGTCTGATAGAAATTCTCTGTACGCAGGAACAACGCTGGAACCACCGTGTTATAGGGTGCTCCATTGCCAGGAATCTCTGCTGGTGATCCGATGAGGTAGTCCGTCACGTCGCGCAGTTCGTAGCCATCCTCAACGTTCATCATGTTGCAGCAGTCGCACATGATGAACTTCCACTTCATGGGAAGCATCTTGAAAACCTCTCGCATGGACGGGATGTTGAGCCACTTGCCTTTTAACAGAGACTCCTTGCTGCGTTCGTCATAATAAGTAGGAAGTTCATTGTTGCCGGTATCAATACCATAAGCACGATGTGTAGCAACGCTGTCCTCCATAAACCATCCAGTGGCGTGCCCCCACAATACCAGACCGTAGTCCTCTGTGGCAGGACACATTTGGTAAATGCGGTCTATGACGTCAATCATATTGTCTGGATCTGACGAGTAGAAGTCCTGTTCGTAGCGGTACAAGGTATCTAAATCACCATCAGAGGTAACCTTGGCAATGAATGGCATCTCGGTTTTGCTGAGTTTATCGACATATAGCACCAGATTCTCTGATACGGCTACCTGCTTACGACCTTGTCGCATTTCGTTGATGTCGTTCTGCATATAGGAGTTGAGATTATTCTCTCCAACCATATAGACTATTACAGTACGCTGGGCAAGATCTACATGGGTAGGACCGTTGTCATCGTCCTTGGAACAGGCCGTAAACAACAGAATTGCACTTATAATCGTCAAAAGATGTTTCATTTGTTTACTTTTTGTTTGCAAAGATACTAATAATTCATAATTAATAATGCATAATGCATAATTATTTGTATCTTTGCATTCAAATTTTGAAAATAATGAAGCATTTAGCACACTATATAACCATTTTCCTCTCTTTGCTGGCTCTTCCTTCACATGCACAAGACTACTATGTGCAGTGTGAGGACACGTGTTCACATATTCATGGCATAGACCTCAGCCACTACCAAGGCAATGTGTTTTGGGAGACCATTGGCGACAATACTCATATGGCATATGTCTACTTGAAAGCTACTGAAGGCGGTGACCGTATTGATGCTACCTTTGAACGTAATATCTGGATGGCCCACCAGCAGGGACTGAAAGTTGGAAGTTACCATTTCTATCGTCCGAAGACTGACCAACTGAAACAATTACGTAATTTCCAGTCGCAATGTATCCCTGAGGAACAGGATTTGGTGCCGATGATAGATGTGGAGAGTACGGGTGGACTGTCAACCGACGTGTTCTGCGACTCATTGTTCTATTTCCTCGACTTGATAGAAGAGGCCTATCAGCAGAAACCGCTCATCTATACCGGTCGTAATTTCTATAATAAGCATTTGCAGGGTAAGATTGACGACTACAAAATCATGATTGCCATGTACACAGACGAAGAACCCGTTGTTGCTGACGACCGCGAGATCACCATGTGGCAGTATACGGGTAAGGGAAGCATATCAGGCATTAGCGGCTACGTGGACAAGAGCCGCTTTATGGGAAACCATAACCTTCGAGAGATTCGGTTCCGTCACTGATTACTTGTTTTTGTTTTCTTCGTAAGACGCTAACACTTCAACGCCTTTCTTTCCGAGACACTTGCAGTAGTCTCTAATTTCGGCATCGGTTTGCTCGTCGTTGAAGCCTAGATTATGTGCAATGTTCCTTAGCGCATGTATCTCCTGGGGGTAGCACACCTTGTCTGTAGCCATCACCTCGATAAGGCGTCGCAGGTATTTGCTCTTTTCCACAAGACTGGTAGGATAGTTGTCCTTGATTTTCTCAGGATCCATCTTAAACAACTTCTGCAACTTGTCGATGTCTATGCCTTCCTGTCGACAGATGGTCAGAATAATGCTATTCTCGTCTAGCGAATAGTTGCTGTCAGAGGCACTTATAATAATAAGGTCACGCAGACGTGTGAGATCAGGGTCGTTACTGAGGTCACGTTTGAAAAGATCGAATAGTCCCATAATTGTATAGTTTAGAGTTAATAGTTTAAAGTATAGCGTTTTCTTATTCTTCGATGTGCGACATCGAGTGAGTGAAGTTGCGAATGAAGTTGGTGACAGCCTCCATGGGATAATAACGCATATAGCGCGCAGATTGTTTGACGTGCCACATCATTGCTTTGGAGTCGCTGCTACGTACGAAGATACTCTGACCTTGAGTGAAATACCAATCAGCAGCATTTTTCTCTGTCAGTTGAAAGATATCATCGATCGCTTTTCGTGTTTTCTTGTCAACGGCTGCGTCGGTAAAGCGTATCTCCTGTTCAGTGAAATCAAAAAGTTCCATGAGCATTGACCCCTCCAGACGTGCCATCTGTCCCATGTCCAAGCGGTGTATCCATGTTTTCAGTACTTCATATTCGATGGTATCTTTTGTTGTACGCAGATAGATGCCTAGCATGGCGAGCTGGCGCAAGCTGATGCCTTGCGTCATAATGTTGCGGGCAATATGGATTAGACGCAACAATAGGTTAAAAGTAGGATCCTCAGAACCGGATTCCTCAGCGAGTTGTTGTAGTTTGCGGTTAAGCATAGGATTCGTCAGTTCCTCTGGTCCTTGCTCTTCCCTTGTCGATGTCTGGTCTTCCTCAAAATGCTGGCGCAGCGAAGGAGGCATTTGTAAGAAGAAGTCATCTTGGCAACGACGGATGCCGTTCCTAATCCAGGGTGTTACACCATGAATCTGGGATATCTGGTAGAGTCTGTTCCATTTCCAGTGTGACATGGGCTCAATGGGCTCTGTCTTGCCAAAGGCTCCACAACGGAGCAAACGTAGGAAGTTGCGCTGTATGATGTTCATCGTATATCTTTATGAATAGCGTTTCGGATACCTTAATAATATAGAGAGTATGGCTGCAATGCCAATAGCGAATGGGTAATAGAGGTAGGGCAGGATGCTGATGGGGTTCAGCTGTGCCAGTCCTGCTGCCATGAGCATTTGTGCACCATAGGGAATAAGCCCTTGTACTGTACAGGAGAATGTGTCAAGGATGGATGCACATTTGCGGTTGTCGACACCGAAACGATCGGCAATCTGTTTGGCAATGCCACCCACGGTAATGATTGCCACCGTGTTATTGGCCGTACAGAGGTCCACGAACGACACCAGTCCTGCAACTGTCATCTCTGCGCCACGTTTGGTGGATACATGACGTGTGAGACGTTCGATGATGAAGTCGATGCCGCCATTATGCTTGATAATCTCCAAGAGCCCACCTGCCATCATGGTAATGATGATCAGTTCGCCCATGCCAACGATACCGTTACCCATAGCACTGAACCACCCGTAGATATCGAACGAACCGTCAAGGATACCAATGATACCAGTCAATATGATACCTAATGACAGTACTGCCATTACATTCATACCAAGCACGGCGGTAAGCAATACGACGAGGTAGGGTACAACTTTGACGAACGAAACATCGCCAACGCTGTGGGGCGAGGTTATGCCTTGTCCCATATACAGATAAATTCCCAGTATCAGTACTGCAGCTGGTACCACGATGAACGAGTTGACGCGGAACTTGTCGTTCAGCTTGCAACCCTGTGTGGAGGTGGCGGCAATGGTGGTATCAGAGATGAACGACAGGTTGTCGCCAAAGAACGAACCTCCCACCACGACAGCTGTCATCAAGGGTATGCTGGTACCTGTTTGTTGTGCCACGCCAGCAGCTATAGGTGTCAGTGCCACAATGGTTCCTACGCTGGTTCCTACGCTGACAGAGATGAAACAGGCAGCAAGGAACAGTCCTGCCAATAGCATGTTGCCGGGCAAAAGTGTCAGTGCCAAGTTGACAGTAGCATCGATAGCTCCCATCACCTTGGCGGTATGGGCAAAAGCTCCAGCCAATATGAATATCCAGATCATTAGCATCATCTGCCCCTTGGCAGCGCCACGACTGTAGATGTCGATGCGCTCACGAAGAGGAATGTTACCGCTGGTTACGACAGCATACATTGATGCCGCCATGAATGCTACGGTGATGGGCACTTTGTAAAAGTCACGAGCAATAATACTCGTGACTAAATACAAAATGACGAACACCGCAAGCGGTGATAATGCTAATATTCCTTTTTTCAAAGCGTTACTCCGTTTTTGAATATTGAAATCTCGCGATAACCGTTCTCCTCGTTACGGGCGGGCTCGCCACTGGCAACGGCTAATACCTTGTCAATGAACTCAGGAACCAGCTCCTGCATAGTACGACCCTCAACGAGTTGGCCTGCCGAGAAGTCTACCCAGTGGGGCTTATTCTTGGCTAGCGTAGGATTAGTGGCAATCTTCATAGTAGGTACGAAGGTGCCGAAAGGAGTGCCACGACCTGTGGTAAACAATACGATATGACAACCGGCAGAAGCCAGTGCTGTGGATGCTACGAGGTCGTTGCCAGGGGCTGACAACAAATTCAGTCCAGTATGCTCCAAACGATCACCATACTCCATGACACCGCTAACCGGAGCCTTGCCACACTTCTGGGTGCAGCCCAGTGCCTTATCTTCGAGGGTAGAGATGCCACCTGCTTTGTTGCCAGGACTGGGATTCTCGCCGACGGGTTCTCCGTGGGAGAGGAAGTAATTCTTGAAGTTGTTAATCATCGAGACAGTCTTGTCAAACAGCTCTGGTGTCTCACAACGGTTCATCAGAATGGTCTCAGCGCCAAACATCTCAGGAACCTCCGTAAGAATGCTAGTGCCGCCCTGTGCTACAAGCCAGTCGGAGAACTCGCCAACCAACGGATTAGCGGTAATGCCAGAGAAACCGTCAGAACCACCACACTTCAAGCCTACACGCAATTTGTTGACACTGACTTCTTCGCGCTTGTCTTTCTTGGCCTGAGCGTAGAGGTCACGAAGGATAGCCATACCTGCTTCCATCTCGTCACCCTCAACACGTTGGGTCACCAACAGTTTGATGCGGTCCTTGTCGTAGTCGCCGAGCATTGCCATGAAATCCTCCGGTTGGTTGTTCTCACAGCCAAGGCTGAGCACCAGTACACCACCTGCATTGGGGTGCAGACAGATGTCGCGTAACACTTTGCGGGTGTTTTCGTGGTCTTCAGAAAGTTGTGAACAACCATAGTTGTGATGCCACGTCCAGATGGCATCAATACCTTTCATGCCTGTTTCTTTTCGCAACTGTTCAGCCAGTCGCTCAGCGATGCCGTTAACACAGCCTACGGTAGGTACAATCCAAATCTCATTGCGTACGCCAACGTCACCATTCTTGCGAATATATCCCTTGAAGGTACGCTTTTCGTCTTTAATGTTAAGAGGCTGGTTTACAGGGTTGTATGTATATTCAAGTGTTCCGCTAAGATTAGTCTTGAGATTGTTCTCGTTAACCCAGTCGCCTGCCTTCAGATCCTGACGTGCATGACCGATGGGATAGCCATACTTAATGATGTCTTCACCTTGTTTGGTATCTTTGATGAGCACCTTGTGGCCAGCTGGCGTGTCCTGATTAATGATGATTTTTTTGCCGTCAATATCGATGATGTCTCCCTTCTTTTTGGGGGCCAGACAAACGACGACGGAGTCAGCTGGATTGATTTTCAAAAATGTAGCTTGTTCCATAATGATTTGTTTGTTTTTTAGTATTTGTTATTTAGCCAATATTTTTCCTTCTGTAGAAATCAATATTTTCCTTAGTCAGCAATTCGATAGGCATGTAGTTCACAGGGTCCACCTCTTTCTTCAGGATGATGGCATTGAACAGCGTGTCAATGCAAGCATAACCCTGCATGAAGGCGTGCTGTGCTATCAGGAACGAGATGCTGCCCTGACGGACGCACTCTGCATTCTTGGGTACCATATCGTAACCCATAATCTGGATGTTACGACGGTTGCTCCTCAACAGATATTCACCCACAAGGTGTGCCTTGGAGTTGAAGGTGATGCAATGGTGTACCAAAGGATGTTCTTCAAAGAACTTTTCCAGGATGGCATCGTAGCATTCACGCTTCTCGTCAAGCGACAGGTTGACTTCATGGATGATGACGTTAGGGAAGTGGTCGTGCATGTAATGGCGGAATCCTGTCTCGCGGTTCTCCTGCTGTTTGGATGCTACGTTCCCGTTTCTCATCTGTTTCATCAGCATGATTTCCTTCTCCTTTGAGGCGATAATCATCAGCATGCGGGCGGCGAAGTATCCGCTGGAGAATGAGTCCTGACCAAAGAAAGCCAGTGGTCGCAGGTCGGGCATGTAGGAGTCGAGCAGAATGAAAGGCGTCCCCTGTTCGTGCATGATGTCCGTGTACTTCCTGGTGATGTCCAGCTGCGAAGGGACGACGATAACTCCGTCAGGCTCCTGTCTGAGCACCTCCGTCATCGTCTTGGCAAAAGTGCTGGTGTCGAAACGGTTGTAGTACATTACCTTATAAGATACGCGAAAATCACGAAGACGGTCACAAGCCGTGCCTGCACCTTCTTCTATCTCCTCCCAATAGGCCTCCGACTCATGTTTAGGGAGCACCATGAAGAAGTTGTACGACTTGTTATAGGCCAGAGCAGAGGCATACATGTTAGGCTTGTAGTCCATCTCCTCCAGGGCCTTTTTGACCTTTTCCAGCGCCTTAGGCGACACGTTTGGGCGCTCGTGGAGCACACGGTCCACAGTACCAACGCTGACGCCTGCGCGCTCTGCGATATCCTTGATTCTTATCTTAGCAGTATCCATAATCTCTGCAAAGGTAATGAAAAAAAATGATACGACGAACAATTCTCAAAGAATTTTCTTTGCGGTAAACGTTTACGGGTGTTTTTATAATATTTTTGCTTGAATTCTTTGTCAATCAAAAAATATATCGTAACTTTGCAGACACTTTAAATACAATTTCAATTAAATGTAATACTAAAACAAATGGCAAAAATTGTAACATTAGGTGAGATCATGCTTCGCCTGTCGCCCATGGGCAACGACCGTTTCATTCAGAGTGAGTCATTCCGCATCATCCCTGGTGGTGGTGAGGCTAACGTTGCAGTCAGCGTGGCTAACTATGGTCACGAGGCTTACTTTGTTTCTAAGCTGCCCAAGCACGAGATTGGTCAGATTGCTGTTAACGCCCTGCGCCGCTATGGTGTGAATACACAGTTCATTGCCCGCGGTGGAGACCGTGTTGGTCTGTACTATGCTGAGACTGGCGCTTCTATGCGTCCTTCAAAGGTTATCTACGACCGCGCTCACAGTTCTATCGCTGAGGCCGATCCTAAGGATTTCGACTTTGATGCTATCATGGAGGGTGCTGCTTGGTTCCACTGGAGCGGTATTACACCTGCTATCTCCGACAAGGCTGCTGAGTTGACAAAGCTCGCCTGTGAGGCTGCCAAGCGTCATGGTGTGACGGTATCTGTCGACCTGAACTTCCGCAAGAAGCTGTGGACCTCTGAGAAGGCTATCAGCATTATGCGTCCTTTGATGAAGTACGTTGACGTTTGTATTGGCAACGAGGAAGATGCAGAGCTCTGTCTTGGTTTCAAACCCGATGCTGATGTAGAGGGTGGTCAGACCGATGCTGCCGGTTATGAGGGTATCTTCAAGCAGATGATGAAAGAGTTTGGTTTCAAGTATGTTGTTTCTACGCTGCGTGAAAGCTATAGCGCTACATTCAACGGTTGGAAGGCTCTGATTTATGATGGTAAGGAGTTCTATCAGTCAAAGCGTTACGAGATTAATCCTATCATCGACCGTGTTGGTGGTGGCGACTCATTCTCTGGTGGTCTGATTCATGGTCTGCTGACCAAGCCGACTCAGGGCGAGGCTCTCGAGTTTGCTGTGGCTGCTTCTGCTCTGAAGCACACTATCAATGGTGACTTCAACCTGGTAGGTGTTGACGAGGTAGAGAGTCTGGCTGGTGGTAATGCTAATGGTCGCGTACAGCGCTAACGCATTCGCTAATTCTTTGACCTAAAGGTACAAAGCGTTTAAAAAACGATTAGATAATTGAAAATGGATAATTGACAATTATGGCAAAATTTGATAAGTTTCAGGTGATGGCAAAGATTGCCGAAGCACCTATGGTTCCCGTTTTCTACCACAAGGACGTTGAAGTTTGTAAGAACGTCATCAAGGCTTGCTACGAGGGTGGTGTTCGTGCCTTCGAGTTCACCAATCGTGGCGACTTCGCTCATGAGGTATTCGGTGAGCTGTCAAAGTGGGTTAACACGGAATGTCCTGAGCTGGCTCTGGGTATTGGCTCTGTTGTCGATGCTCCCACAGCTTCTCTCTACATCCAGTTGGGTGCCAACTTCGTGGTTGGTCCGCTGTTCAACCCCGACATCGCTATTGTTTGCAACCGTCGTTGCGTAACCTACTGCCCAGGCTGTCTGACACCATCAGAGATTGGTAAGGCACAGGAGGTTGGTTGCGACTTTACAAAGGTATTCCCTGGCGACGTGGTTGGTCCAAACCTCATCAAGGGTCTGATGGCTCCCATGCCTTGGTCAAAGATCATGGTTACTGGTGGCGTAGCTCCTGAGGAGGAGAACCTGACCAAGTGGTTCAAGGCTGGCGTATTCTGTGTCGGCATGGGCTCGAAGCTGTTCCCCAGCGACAAGGTGAAGGCTGGCGATTGGCAGTACGTCACCGACAAGTGCAAGGAGGCACTCGGCTACTGTGCTAAGGCTCGCGCTTAACACGCTGCTCGCAATACTTATTTTCTCAGCTTGTTCATCGCCAGATAGGCAGGCGGTGGACAAGCTGAA
>CAMJIA010000060.1 GCA_946405695.1 uncultured Prevotellaceae bacterium
AAAAGTACAGCAAACTGATTATCGCCGTTATTATCGCGCTGATTTTCATCGGAACATTCGTGTTCCTCTGGCAGAAAAGCCAACCCAAGGAAGTGGTTTACAACGAGTTCACTCCGCAACTGGACAGCATCCAGAAAACCACCATTATCACGGGTAAGATAGAGCCTCGTAATGAGGTCAACATCAAACCCCAGATTTCTGGTATCATCTCTGAACTGCTGAAGGAGCCAGGCGACTATGTCAATGCCGGCGATGTGATTGCCAAGGTCAAGGTGATTCCCGACATGGCTCAGCTGTCAAGTGCCGAGATGCGTGTGCGTCTGGCAGAAATCAACCTCAAACAGGCTGAGACCGATTTCGAGCGTGTTGAGAACCTCTATAAGCAGAAGTTGGTGAGTGCCGATGAGTTTGATAAGAGTAAGATGGCCCTGAATCAGGCCAAGCATGAACGGCTGGCTGCTCAGGATGCCCTCGAAGTGGTACGCGATGGTGTGTCGAAGTCGAATGCCAAGGCGTCATCTACGCTTATCCGTTCTACCATCAGCGGTGTCATCCTTGATATTCCTGTCAAGGTGGGTAACTCTGTCATCCTCTCGAATACCTTCAACGATGGTACGACTATTGCCACAGTAGCCAACATGAATGACCTCATCTTCCGTGGTAACATTGACGAGACAGAGGTGGGTCAGCTGACTATCGGCATGAATATGAAGATTACTATCGGTGCCCTACAGGACCTGAGCTTCGATGCTGCTCTAGAGTATATCTCTCCGAAAGCTGTGGAGAGCAATGGCGCCAACCAGTTTGAGATCAAGGCCGCTGTGAAGCTTGCCAAGGACGATAGTAAGATTCGTTCGGGTTATAGTGCCAATGCCGAGATTGTGCTAGCTAAAGCCGACAACGTGCTTACTGTTCCTGAGAGTGCCATCGAGTTCAGTGGCGACAGCACGTTTGTCTATGTGCTCACTGATTCTGCCAATGAGAAGAATTACGAGCGTCGCACTGTTGAAGCAGGACTCTCTGATGGTGTGAATATAGAGATTAAGAAGGGTCTGACAGCCAAGGATAAGGTTCGTGGCCCAGAGGTAATAACGGATGATAAAGACTAACGGCTTATGAAAAAGTGTTTCTTTCTAGTAGTACTAGTTATACTAGTTTCTCTAGATATGCTGGCCCAAAATAAGGCTTGGTCTCTTCGCGAGTGCTGCGACTATGCTGTAGCGCATAACGTCGGCATCAAGCAGCAGGAGAATCAGTGTCGCCAGAGAGAGATAGAACTGTCAACCTCCAGGAACTCCCGTCTGCCTGATCTGAGTGCTTCGTTAGGTCAGAACTTCTCGTTTGGTCGTGGCTTGACATCCTCAAATACCTATACCAACACCAATACTAGCAGCACTTCCCTGCAGTTAGGTGCCAGTATGCCGCTGTTCACGGGTTTCCAGATTCCAAACCAAATCAAGTTGGACCAGCTGAACCTCGAGGCTGCTACGGCTGATTTGGAGAAGGCGAAGAACGACATCCGTATGCAGGTAGCCCAGGCCTATGTGCAGATACTCTATAACATGGAGATTGCCGATGTGGCACAGCGCCAGATAGCCATCGACTCTGCTCAGGTGGCTCGTCTACAGGCTTTCGTAGCAAATGGCAAGGCCAGTGAGGCAGAACTCTCTCAGCAGAAGGCTACGCTGGCAAACAGCCGACTGACGGCTACCCAGGCTGAGAACAACACGCGTCTGTCTGTCCTCACGCTGACGCAGTTGTTGGAGTTGGCTTCCACCGATGGTTTCGCTATTGTGCGTCCTGCTTTAAGTGATGGTCTGCCTGTCGCCACCGCTCTTCCTGCTCCTGATGTCATCTATGCCGAGGCACTGGGCATTAAGCCTGAGATTCTCTCTCAACAGCTTCGTCTGCAGGGCACCGAGCGTTCTATCAAGATAGCACGTGCTGGCTACTATCCTACGCTGTCACTGAATGGTGGACTGGGCACCAACTATTACACCACCTCTGGTATGAAAACGGACAGTTGGAGTTCTCAGCTGAAGAACAACTTCTCGCAGTATATTGGCTTGAGCTTGAACGTTCCTATCTTCAATCGTTTCCAGACGCGCAACAGCATCCGTACTGCCAAGATATCACAGGAAACACAGCAGTTGCAACTCGACAATACGAAGAAGACGCTCTACAAGGAAATCCAGCAAGTGTATCTCAATGCGGTTAATGCGCAGAGCAAGGAACGTAGCTCAGCTGAGGCTGTGCAGAGCTCGAAGGATGCTTTTGAACTGATGCAGGCTAAGTACGAGAATGGCAAGGCAACCATTACTGAGTTCAACGAGTCGAAGAATAACTATATGCGTGCTGAGTCCGACCTCGTGCAGGCCCGCTACGAGAACCTCTACCAGCATGCGCTTCTTGAGTTCTACCGAGGCAAAGACCTGAACTTTTAAGACTCTTGTGATAGTAATAGAAATAGTCCGCTAAGTTTAGCGGACTATTCTTTTCTGGTTATTGTTGATATAGATGCCTTTCGCTTGTGGTGTACCTTCTATGCGTTGCCCATTGAGCGAATACCATGCACTGTCTCTATTGTCTGCGCTTCTGACACTTTGCAGCCCAGTACTTTCATCGTTGAAGTTCTTCAACTCGTAGAAGGCAGCATAGGGTTTACCCGTATTATGGTTGTACAATGCGGCGTTCCACCAACTGTTGGTCACAGTCACATTGATGCCATTATCCTCTGGCCACCACCAGAAGAGTCCCTTGACGCTGCTGTGACTGTTCAACTTGGTTACCAAGTCGGCAGTAAACTGGCGCTGGCCTTCCTCAGTGTATGGATAGGTTCCTGTATAGTCATATTCGCCGCCAATGCTCCACTTATAACTGTAACCCGTCTCGACAATCCAGATGTCTTTGCCGTAGTTCTTGTTCTCTAAGGTTGTCAGTGCCGTCTCCAGCGTGGTCAGATTACCATGATGCTCTGGATAGTAGCTCAGTCCAATGATGTCATAGTCTATGCTTGCATTCTTCATGCGGTCAAAGTAGTCTGTCAGTACGTTTGGCTTGGGTGTACGCTCGCTGTGGAGGATAATCTTGGCATTGGGGCACTCTTCGCGACAGGCCTGACCAGCTTTCTTCAGCAGATTCATGAAGCGGTTCCAGTTGGCTGCTGGTGAACTAGTGTAACAGCGATTGGCTGTCGTTCCATTGACGCCCCACATCATACCATAGCTAATCTCGTTGCCAGTTTGGATGAAGTCTGGGGTAGCACCAGCGTCCTTCAACTGCTGCAGACAGTCTTTGGTATAGGTGTATATCTGTTCGCAGAGTTGTTCGTCGCTGAGGTCCTTCCAAGCATTAGGTGTCCATTGCTTGGCGGGGTCGGCCCATGTGTCGCTATAGTGGAAGTCAAGTAGGAAGGCCATTCCCTGGTCTTTGATGCGCTTACCCAAAGCCTTTACGTAGTCCAAGTCTTGACAAACGGCCTTGTCGTTGTCTTGCGAGGGGTCAACGAATAGACGTACACGCATGGCATTCAGTCCTTGCTCTTTAAAGAATGTCAATGGCTGAACCGTTTTGTTGTTCTTGTCCTTATAGACCACACCAGCATTTTCATACTTGGTAAGCATTGAGATGTCGCCACCAACATACTTTTGTCCAACTGCTGTTATTGCAGTTGCCAGAAGGATTGATAAAAGAGTAGTTTTCATTAGTAGTTTGTTTTGTAGTTGTTACTTATGTCTGTTGGCCCGCTGCTCACGGTATTTGGCCTTCTGCTTGGCAGAGCCACTACCGTGAGCACCAGTGATATACTTCTTTTTCTTGGCCTTGGTTTTTACCTTGTCGTCCTCCTTACGGGGACCACCACCGCGACCAAACGAAATACCATTCTCCAGAATGCTCTGGAAATCCTTCTCTCCTGTAGCCATAATGATTAATGATGGAATAAACGAACACCCGTGAATGCCATAGCAATACCGTACTTGTCACAGGTCATGATGACATGGTCGTCACGAACAGAGCCGCCAGCCTGTGCAATGAACTCTACACCGCTCTTGTGGGCACGCTCGATGTTGTCGCCGAAGGGGAAGAAAGCATCAGAACCGAGAGCAACCTTGGTGTTCTTGGCAATCCACTCCTTTTTCTCAGCCATAGTAAGCACCTCAGGCTGCTCAGTGAAGAACTGCTGCCAAGCACCATCACGCAGCACGTCGTCGTGCTCGTCCTCAGAGATATAAACGTCGATGGTATTGTCGCGGTCAGCACGACGGATACCTTCCTTGAAGGGCAGTGCCATCACCTTCGGATGTTGGCGCAACCACCAGATGTCAGCTTTGTTACCAGCCAGACGCGTACAGTGGATACGGCTCTGCTGACCAGCACCAATACCGATAGCCTGACCGTCCTTCACGTAGCAGACGCTGTTAGACTGGGTATATTTCAATGTAATCAGTGCGATAATCAAGTCGCGCTTAGCCTCGGCACTGAAGGTCTTGTTCTGTGTGGGGATGTTCTCGAACAAGGCAGGATCGTCGAGCTTAATCTCGTTACGTCCCTGTTCGAAGGTCACGCCAAAGCACTGCTTGGTCTCAATGGGAGCAGGCTTATATGCAGGGTCAATCTTGATGACATTATACGTACCTTTGCGCTTGTCCTTCAGTATCTCAATAGCTTCTGCGGTGTAGTCAGGTGCAATGACACCATCGCTCACCTCGCGCTTCAGGAGTAGGGCCGTCGTAGCGTCGCAAGTGTCGCTGAGTGCTACAAAGTCACCATAGCTCGACATACGGTCAGCACCACGGGCACGGGCATAGGCACAGGCTATCTGGCTGTCGTCCAAACCTTTGATGTCATCCACGAAGTAGATCTTCTTCAGCGTGTCGCTCAGTGGCAGACCAACAGCAGCTCCTGCAGGGCTAACGTGCTTGAACGAGGCAGCAGCAGGCAGACCCGTGGCGGCTTTCAGCTCCTTCACCAACTGCCAGGCGTTCAGTGCGTCGAGGAAGTTGATGTAGCCAGGGCGGCCATTAATGACTTCAATGGGTAACTCGCCCTCCGTCATAAAGATACGTGAGGGCTTCTGGTTGGGATTGCATCCGTACTTCAGTGCTAATTCTTTCATATATAAAATAGGTATAAATCCGAATTCGTCTGCAAAGGTACAAAAATAATTCGTAATTCGTAATTTGTAATTCGTAATTTTTTGTATCTTTGCACCCGCTATGGAGAAAAAGAGGCATGCATTGCGTAAACTGTTAGAAGCAGTAGAGAAAGAACTATTGAAGAAACCCAACAAAAAGACGCTCGACAGGCTGTCGTTGTTAGCGGGTTTCCAGGACTGGGAGTCGTTCAAGGAAACTGTGCAAGGCGACTTGGGTGGTGAAACCATTTATGGCGGACACCATGAAATGAAAGATGGGAAATTAAAGATGAAAGATGAAAAGAATAAAAAAGAGACACTTCACTGATGAAATGTCTCTTTTTATGTCGTGTGGGTTTGGATTATTCCTTACCAGCGATACCGCTACGCTTCTCCTTGATACGAGCAGCCTTACCGGTGAGGTTGCGCAGGTAGTACAGCTTAGCGCGACGAACCTTACCAACCTTGTTGACCTCAATGCTCTCGATGTTGGGTGACTCCAGTGGGAAGATACGCTCTACACCAACGGTACCAGACATCTTGCGAACAGTGAAACGCTTCTTCTCCTGATGGCCGCTAATCTTGATAACGACACCACGGAAGAGCTGGATACGCTCCTTAGAACCCTCGATAATTTTGTAAGCGACAGTGATAGTATCACCAGCCTTGAAACTGGGATGCTGCTTGCCGGTTGCAAATGCTTCTTCAGCAACTTTAATTAAATCCATTGTTACTTTAAATTTATAAATGTTGTTGTTATCGTTCCAACGCAACATAACAGGTCTCTCGTAATGCCTTGATACTCATGGTTCAATGGCTCCTGCCAGCGATTACGCGGAAAGCGGGTGCAAAGGTACATAATTTAATGCATAAATCATATCACATGATGCATAATTCGCGTCATGTTTAACATCTTTTATGAAATAAATGCGTTCTTAACGTGCTGATATGTTGGATTTTCTTCGTATATTTGCAACATCAATTCTATGACTATGAAAACAATGAAATCATTTCCTGTTGCGTTGCTGGCAACGGTATTGTTGGCCAGCGCTTGCAAAACGCACTACGAGGTGGCCTCCATCCAGCGTACGCGCATCGTGGTGGACAGTCGCTATGATAGACAGCCAGACCAGAAGGCTGCCGAATTCCTGAAACCATATAAACACGTGGTAGACAGTGTGATGGGGCCTGTTGTAGGCCGTTCTGCCAAGTACATGACTGCCCAGCGTCCTGAGGGTACACTCAGCAACCTGCTGTCCGACATCCTGGTGTGGGCTGGCAAGGACTATGGCGAGAAGCCCGACTTTGGTTTGTATAACATGGGTGGCGTGCGTGCTGACCTGCCCAAGGGTGACGTTACCTATGGCGACGTACTCGACATTGCACCCTTTGAGAACAAGATAGCCTTTGGCACGATGACTGGTGCTG
The DNA here is from genome assembly GCA_946405695.1 of uncultured Prevotellaceae bacterium. The sequence goes on from CAMJIA010000060.1 coordinate 6,563, forward strand.
CTGTGCTGGAACTGTTTGCCCAGATAGCCTCTACGGGTGGTGAGGGTGTCAGCAGCTCTGTTCGTTTGGTGATAACCAAGGACGGAAAACTGGTGAGCGCCACCATCAATGGCGAACCTGTTGACCCAGCTAAGAGCTATCGTCTGACCACGATTGACTACTTGTTGGGTGGTACTGATAAGTTGGAGGCGTTGAAGAAGTGTACCAACGTCAATGCTCCCAAGGATGCCAGCAACAATTCGCGCTTTGTCATCATGAACTACTTCCGCGAAATGCAGAAGCAGGGTAAGGAGGTCGATGCGAAGATTGAGGGACGTGTGACTATTGCGGGCTCTGCCCTAAATGATAAATAATAAATGATAAATTGCTTCCGCTGTAGGAATACGAACATATTTAAAAATGATACGATTATGATAGCAAAGAATATGATGAAATACAGATGGATGGTGGTAATAGGTTTATCATTTATCATTTTTCAATTATCATTTAGCCACGCAGTGGCGCAGAAGAAGCAGCTGGTTATTCTGCATACCAACGATACCCATTCGGCTATTTTCCCCATCAATCCGCAACTGCCTGATACTGTGAAGGCTGGTCGTGGTGGTTTTCTGCGTCGCCTTGTGATGCTGAAGGAAGAGCGTGCCAAGCATCCTGACCTGCTTTATTTCGACAGTGGCGACTTCTTCCAAGGGTCTGCTTATTTCACGATGTTCAAGGGTGAAGTGGAGATAGGTTTGATGAACCAGATGGGCATTGATGCCTCGACCATTGGCAACCACGAGTTCGACTTCGGACTGGAGAATATGGCTGAGCAGTTCAAGAAGGCTACCTTTCCCATTCTTTGTGCCAACTACGACTTCACAGGTACGCCTGTGGAGGGTCTCACCAAGCCTTGGATCATTATCAAGCGCAATGGTGTGAAGATTGGTGTCTTTGCTGTCTGTCCGAAGATGAAGGGACTGGTCAGCGACAAGAACTGTGTGGGTGTGAAGTACCTCGACCCTGCCAAAGTGGCGCTGGAGACGGCTACCATGCTGAAGGAGGAGAAGAAGTGCGACATCGTCATTTGTATCTCCCACCTGGGGTGGAACAGCAATCGTGGTGAGGACGACCAGTACATGATTGAGCGTTCACGCAATATCGACTTGGTATTGGGTGGTCATACGCACACCTTCATGCCTCAGTTAGAGCATTGGAACAACATGGACGGCAAGCCCGTCTCTGTGGATCAGAACGGCAAGTCTGCCTGCTTCGTGGGCAAGATGGTCATCGACTTGAAGTAGTCGTGTGATAAGCGGTTTTCCCGCTTATTCGAAATAAAACGTCAGGACTATCATTTTTGACTGCGCGCCGCTAACCGAACCCGCATAGGTACGAAGGTTGGCGTCGCGCAGTTCGTTTACGTGGTTCTTGTCCAGCACGTCGCTTAGTCCGAAGCAGAACTTCAACTCTGGAATCAGTTTGAAGAAGGGCAGGTAGAAGTCGCAGCCCAGACCTACCTCCGCCATCGTGTTGAAGCGCTTCAGGCGTATCATGTCCTGTTCGCCACTCGTCAGGTTCATCATGGCGTTGACACCTGCCATGATGTAAGGGCGACAGTTGTTCCAGCGAGGGGCAGCAAATTTCAGGTCTACAGGCAGCGAAACGTAGGTGTTTTTCATGTCCTGCGTCTTACGGACAAACTGGCCCGTCTCGTCTTTCTCCTTCATATTTAATAAGGTGAGGTGCTTGGCGCCAAAGTGCATGGTGGGTGTTACGCGCAACGAGAAATTGTTCGTCAGGCGCAACTCGCCAAGCACACCTACTGAGAAACCTGCATTCCAGCGATCTGCATCGCAGAGCACATAGCGCTCTTGCATCACGCCGTCCTCGTCTTCCATCATGTGGGGTCCTACCTGGTCGAACTCAAGGTCTTGCAGGTGCATACCCACCAAGATACCGAAGTGCATGGGACGCAGGTCGATATAGGGTTTGTGCTGCACGTGACGGTCCTGCTGGGCCATAGCTGTCAGTCCGCAAAATAGCAGCAATATAGTGACTATTTGTTGTTTCATATGCATAGCTTATAACGCATCAAGACGGCCATTTATTATTTCGACGACGTATAAATTATAAAAATAACTCGCCAAAAGTAGGTATTATTCAAGAAAAATCCCTACCTTTGCATCACAAACATTAAGTAATTTTATTCATTCAACTAAACAAATTAAGATTATGGCATACGTAATTGGTGACGACTGCATCGCATG
>CAMJIA010000061.1 GCA_946405695.1 uncultured Prevotellaceae bacterium
CTTAGAATAAAAAAAGCAGCGAATTCGCTGCTTTTTGAGCCTCTTGTCGGATTCGAACCAACGACCCCGAGATTACAAATCACGTGCTCTGGCCAACTGAGCTAAAGAGGCGGGTGGGCAGCGATCTATATCGCGCCGCTACAACCAAGTACCCTTGCTATGTTCCCATCCTGGGGGATTCCGAGGGAGCTGGCCGTACAGGACTGCCCGTTTTAATGCATAATGCATAAGGACTTTCCTCCGAAAGCGGCTGCAAAGGTACGCATTTTTTTGCGAAACCACAAATGTTTGGCTAAAAATTTTGCATTTCGCATGATTATTTGTACCTTTGCACCCGATTATGACACCTGAAGAGTATCATCAGCTAAAAGCATTTGCACGACAGGACGGTGCCCTGCTGTCACTGTGGTGGATTGGCAGCTTCGTCTGCTACATCCTTGGCATTGCCAATCCCCTACTAGGAACGTTGGCCTTGCTGCTGATTGTCGTGTCGCCACTGTTTGCCGCCAACAGACTGCGTCATTTCCGTGACGGTGCCCGCGAGGGGGTTATTAGTTTCCGTCGTGGCTATGCATACACAGCGCTGGTGTTCTTCTATGCTGCCGTATTGCTGGCTGCCGCCATCTACATCTATTTTGCCTTCATCGACAACGGTTACCTGCTGAGTACTGTCAACCAGTTTCTGATGACGAAAGAAGGCAAACAGATTATCGAACTCTACGGGTTGAAAGACCAACTGCAAGAGAACCTGAAGGCGCTGGCAGAGATGCGTCCCATCGACTATGCCGTCAACATGTTGTCTGTCAACATTACCATTGGTCTGCTATTGGCACTGCCCATTGCAGCGGTGTATAAGCGGGCTACGCCCTAAATGATAAATGATAATTGAGAAAGGCGCATTCGCTAATTGATAATTGATAAATGATAATTGATAATTATGGATATATCAGTAGTAATACCTCTATATAATGAGGATGAGTCGCTCCCTGAACTGTATGCGTGGATAGAGCGCGTGATGAAGGAGCATACCTTCTCGTTTGAAGTCATCTTCGTCAACGACGGTTCTACCGACCGTTCATGGGAAGTCATCACCGAACTGTCTGAGAAGTCAGAGCACGTCAAGGGCATCAAGTTCCGCAGGAACTACGGTAAGTCGCCTGCCCTTTACTGTGGATTTAAAGAAGCTGAAGGTGATGTTGTCATCACGATGGATGCTGACCTGCAGGACTCACCCGACGAGATTCCTGAGTTGTACCGCATGATTAAAGAAGACGGCTACGACCTGGTGAGCGGCTACAAGCAGAACCGCAAACAGGGTGACCCGTTGTCGAAGACCATCCCCACGAAGCTGTTCAACACCACTGCCCGCAAGGTGAGTGGTATCAAGAACCTGCACGACTTCAACTGTGGACTGAAAGCCTACCGCAAGGAGGTCATCAAGAACATCGAGGTCTATGGTGAGATGCACCGATACATGCCCTATCTGGCTAAGAATGCCGGTTTTGACAAGATTGCCGAGAAGCCCGTACACCATCAGGCCAGAAAGTTCGGTAAGTCGAAGTTCATGGGCTGGAACCGTTTTGTCAACGGCTATCTGGACCTGTTGACGCTGTGGTTCCTGGGCACCTTCGGCAAGAAGCCCATGCACGTCTTCGGATTCCTGGGCACCATCATGTTTATGATTGGATTCTTTTCCGCCCTATGGCTAGGCATTGATAAGGCGTGGGCCCTCTATAACCATGTTCCCATGCGACTGGTTACCGACTCACCCTATTTCTATATCGCCCTGACGATGATGATGATAGGTACACAACTGTTCCTGGCGGGATTCCTGGGCGACCTCATCAGTCGCAGCAGTGCCGGACGTAACGACTACCAAGTAGAAAAAACCATCAGATGCGGAGAATAGTCGCCATCATATTCGTGTTAGCAGCTGTAGCGTCCTGCGTCAGCTTTGACTGTCCTGTGAAGAACAAGGTGGAGTACATCTTTGCGCTGAAGAAACCGACAGGAGGCACTGACACCATGGGCATTGACACCCTGTCGGTATGGGTGCATCGTGTGGGGAGAAAAGACAGCCTGCTGCTCAACCGTCTCTGTGGCACCAAAACTAGTTTTGCTATTCCTGCAAGTAACGTACTGGCTGAAGACTCACTCTTCACCCTGCTCACCGACACGATGAAAAAACAGTGGTTCGACACCATCTGCATCCAGAAAACAGACGATCCGCACTTTGAGTCGGTAGACTGCAAGGCTGCCTATTTCCATACGATTACCGCTGTTACGAGCACCTCGCACGGCATCGATTCCATCAGCATTAATAACAAGGAAGTGAACTATGACCAAACGGAAACTTTTTTCCTTTATCTCAAGGCTAACCGTTAGTCTGCTGTTGCTGGTGGTGGGCATCGAGGACTCACAGGCACAGAAGATATTCCGTATGGAGAAAGACTCCATACCTTTCTTCCGTGGCTTTTCGCTGTCGTTCGACCTTATCGGGCCTGCCAGAATGATGATTAGCGACACCGGTGAGTACGAGGGAGCCCTACACATCAATCTGCACGACCAGTGGTTTCCGGTCTTTGAGCTGGGTATAGGTCATGCCAATCACGAAAACGACGAGGTAACAGGACTGACCTACAAGACCACGGCCCCCTACTTCCGACTGGGTATGGACTGGAATATCATGAAGAAGAAGCACGAGCCCTACCGCATCTATGCCGGTTTCCGCTATGCCTTCACCAACTACAACTGTGACATCCTCTGCATAGGCATGGAAGACCCTGTCTATAAGACCAAATCGGACATCATTGACGAGAGTATCAGCTGCTACCAGCACTGGCTGGAGGGCCTCATCGGCATCGACGCCACCATCTACGGTCCTTTCCACCTAGGGTGGACGGTCCGCTATAAGCGCCGTATCTTCCACAAGGAGGGTGACATCGGCAACTCCTGGTATGTCCCCGGCTTCGGCGTCAACGACCAAGACAACTTTGGTATGAACTTTAATGTGATTATTGATATTTAAATCTCGAAACTTCGAAATTTCGAAACATCGGAACCTCGAAAGAAACGAAACAACTACTAATATGACTACAAACCGTAATAAACGACTACTCTGGCAGATTCCCTTCCTGGTGCTACTCATCGTGGGTACCGTCCTCATCATCCGGCAGCAGCATAACATGCCCTACCAGAAGTGCGCTGGCACCATCTTCGGTACGACCTATCATATTACCTATCAGTATGATGACGATCTGCAGCCAGAACTGGAGGCCCGGATGAAGGAGGTGGACAATGCTCTGTCGATGTTCAATAAGGAGAGCATCATCTCCAAGGTCAACAACAACCAGCCCGTAGAACTCAACCAGATGTTCGTGGAGGTGTTCCAACAGGCACAGAAGATTAGCGAGGACACCAATGGTGCCTTCGATATCACCGTTGCTCCACTAGTTAACGCGTGGGGCTTTGGTTTCAAGAATGAGCAGATGCCCGACAAGCACGCTGTCGACTCTCTGATGGCTATCGTGGGGTACCAGAAAGTAAGATATGATGGCAAGCACGTCATTAAGAGCGATCCTCGCATCACCCTTGACTGTTCAGCTATTGCCAAGGGCTATGGCGTGGATGCCGTAGCGCAGTTGCTGGAGGAGAAAGGCATCGACAACTACATGGTTGAGATTGGTGGCGAGGTGGTGACCCACGGCATCAGCGAGAAACGTATACCTTGGAAGATTGGTGTTACCAAACCCACCGATGACCCCTTGCAGGAGGGTAACGAGTTGCAGACCGTCCTCAACCTCACCGACAAGGCGATGGCTACCAGCGGAAACTATCGAAACTTTTACTATAAGGGCAAGCGCAAATACGCCCACACCATCGATCCCAAGACAGGTTATCCTGTACAGCACAGCATCCTCTCTGCCACCGTACTCACCAACCGTTGCATGCGTGCAGATGCTTATGCGACTGCCTTCATGGTGATGGGTTTCGAGGGTGCCAAGAAAATCCTGGAGCGTAATCCAGACCTCATGGCTTACCTCATCTACGACGACCACGGCAAGATGGGCGTATGGTACTCCCCCAGCCTCAAAGATAAGATAGCGAAGTAAGAGGTTGATGTAAGAAGTAAGAAGTAAGATGGAAATCTACGACCAACTGTTACGTTTCTCGCTGTTCCAAGGCATGAGTCATGCTGACCTGATGGAGGTGGTGACACATACCAAGCTGGGATTCATGAAGTTGCAACAAGGAAAGAGCCTTGTCAAGGAGGGCGACAGTTGTACGCACCTGACCTTCCTCACGCATGGCAGTTTGCAGTGTGAGACGCTGAGTGACGATGGTGGTTGCCGAGTCGTAGAAACCATCAAGGCGCCGTTTATCGTACAGCCCGACCGTCTCTTCGGACTGTCTCAACGCTACAGCAGTACGTTCCGAGCAGACAGTCCCTGTAACTTCATCACCATCGACAAGCAGGAAGTGTTGCTGCTTCTGGAGACACAGCTGGTGTTCCGCCTGAACCTGTTGAACATTATGGCGACAGAAAGTCAGCGTCTGCATCGTCGTGACTGGCGTTCAGCACCCAAGAGTCTGCGCGAGCGATTGGTGCGCTACTTCTTCTCGCGTTGCCTCTACCCTGCCGGTCCCAAGACGTTCTACGTGCTGATGAAACAGATTGCTGACGACCTCAACGACAGTCGTCTAGACATCAGTCATGCCCTTAACGACATGCAGCGCGACCAACAGCTGACGCTCCATCGTGGTCGTATCGAGATACCTTTGCTCGAACGCTTGCTCATGTAAATAAAAAAAATACTAATTTTTCTTGCTTTTTCCTCGCCTTAATCGTAACTTTCACCTTTGGTGAAGTTACTTTCGTTCGAAAATGCTCAAATAAATTTGGCATTTTGCTTACTTATTCGTAACTTTGCAGGCTGTAAGAGAGAAAACGTTAGTATGAATCCTTTTTTTGAACCCTATAACACACCGCACGACACCGTGCCCTTTGACCGTATCCGCCTGGAAGACTTCGAGGAGGCTTTCATGGAGGGTATCCGTCGTGACAACGAACAGATAGAGAAAACCATCAACAATCCGGAGAAACCCACCTTCGACAACACCATTATTAATACGGAGGAGGACGAAGGCTACTACGACCTGCTGTCGCGTGTATCCACGGTGTTCTTCAACCTGCTCAGTGCGGAGACCAACGATGAGATGGATGCGCTGGCACAAAAGATACAACCCATCCTGACACAGCATGCCAACGACGTGCGTCTGAATCCCCGACTCTTTGAGCGTATCCGTCAGGTACACCTGCACCACAGGAAACTGACGCCAGAGGAGAAGATGCTGCTCGACAACTGCTACGAGGGTTTCGTGCGCTCTGGTGCCCTGCTTGACGAAGCTGGCAAGGAACGTCTGCGCCAACTGACAGAAGAGGCTTCGATGCTCTCTCTGCAGTTCTCGCAGAATCTGCTGAAGGAACAGAAGGCCTTTACGCTGGACATCACCGATGAGGCACAGCTCGACGGTCTGCCCGAAACAGCGTGCGAGGCTGCAGCGCTTACTGCCAAGGAACAAGGCAAACAGGGGTGGGTGTTCACGCTGGACATGCCATCGTACTCACCCTTTATGACCTACTCTACCCAGCGTGAGTTGCGCAAGCAGATGTATATGGCGCGCAATACCATCTGTACCCACGATAACGCTGAGAACAATATCGAGATATGCAAGCGACTCATCAACCTGCGTCGGGAGATTGCCCAGCTATTAGGCTACAAGACTTACGCAGACTACGTGCTGAAGCGTCGCATGGCCAGCAATACGCGTGGTGTTTATCGCCTGCTCAACGACCTTGTTGATGCATACAAGCCAACAGCAGTTAAGGAACGCGACGAACTGCGTAATTTGGCCCATAAGGATATAGATAAAATGAAGCCTTGGGACTCTGGTTTCTACTCGCACAAGTTGCAGATGAAGAAATACAACATCGATCAGGAGATGTTGCGCCCTTACTTCGAACTGTCGAAAGTGATAGAGGGTGTCTTCGGACTGGCTAACAAGTTGTATGGCATCACCTTCAAGGAGAATAAGGACATTCCCGTCTATCATCCTGATGTGAAGGCCTACGAGGTGTTCGACAAGGACGGCAGCTATCTCGCTGTCTTCTATGCCGACTTCCATCCTCGCAAAGGTAAACAGGGCGGTGCCTGGATGACGGAATACCAGGGACAATATATCGATAAGAAGGGAGAAAATGTGCGTCCTCACGTTAGTGTAGTGATGAATCTTACCAAGCCCACAGAGGACAAGCCCGCCCTACTGACACTGGGCGAGGTGGAGACATTCCTCCATGAGTTCGGGCACTCGCTGCACGGCATGTTTGCAAACACTCGTTTTGAGAGTCTCTCAGGAACCAATGTATGGTGGGACTTCGTGGAACTTCCCTCACAGTTCATGGAGAACTACAGCGTAGAGAAAGACTTTCTGCGCACCTTTGCCTTCCACTATCAGACGGGCGAGCCCCTACCCGACGAGCTCATCGACCGCATCGTCAAGAGTCGTAACTTCATGGCGGCCACAGCCTGTCTGCGACAAGTATCATTCGGTCTGCTGGATATGGCCTACTACACCCAAAAGAACGAGTTCACGGAGGACATCATCCCCTTCGAGAAACAGGCTTGGAAGAAAGCCATTCTGGGTGAACAGTTGCCCGACACCTGTATGACTGTACAGTTCTCGCACATCATGGCAGGAGGCTATGCTGCCGGCTACTACAGCTATAAATGGGCAGAGGTGCTCGATGCAGATGCCTTCAGCGTGTTCAAGAAGCACGGCATCTTCAACCAGAAGACTGCCCAGCGCTTCCGTGACGAGGTACTTTCCAAGGGTGGTACCGAACACCCCATGACACTCTACAAGCGCTTCCGTGGCGGTGAACCTACCATTGAGGCCCTGCTAAAAAGAAACGGTATAAAGACCCATAAGACCCATTAGCCCTATGAACAACAAGCAAACAAAGTTTGACCAGCGCTACCTGGAGATGGCCCGTATCTGGGCGAAGAACTCCTACTGCACACGCCGTCAGGTGGGTGCACTGGTGGTCAAGAACAATATGATTATCAGTGACGGCTATAACGGTACGCCCAGCGGCTTCGAGAATGTCTGCGAAGATAACAACGGTGTCACCAAGCCCTACGTGCTGCACGCAGAGGCCAACGCCATCACAAAGTTGGCCCGTTCGAACAACAACTCTGACGGTGCCACCATCTACATCACAGCCTCACCCTGCATAGAGTGCGCTAAACTCATCATTCAGGCAGGCATCAAGCGCGTAGTGTATGGGGAGAAGTACCGTCTGATGGACGGCATCGAACTACTGGAGCGTGCAGGCATCGAGGTCGTTTACTTAGGAGAATAGTCGAAACATCGAAGCATCGAAATATCGAAACATCGAAAAAATATGAATCAGAATAAGAACCGCTTCTCGCCCTTGATGATGGCCCTCTGCGTGGTCATTGGCATCCTGATTGGCACATTCTATGCCAATCACTTCTCAGGCAACCGCCTGAGCATCATCAACAGCAGCAGCAACAAGCTCAACAACCTGTTGCACATCATCGACGACCAGTATGTGGACACCGTCAACGTCAACGAACTCGTAGAGAAGGCGATGCCACAGATTCTCGCTGAGTTGGACCCCCACAGTGTCTATATCTCTGCCAAGGACGTGCAGCAGGCCAACGACGACCTGCGCGGCTCGTTCTCTGGCGTAGGTATTGAGTTCACCATCCGCCAGGACACCCTCCATGTACAGCAAGTAATCAGTAATGGTCCTGCTGAGCGTGCTGGTGTTATTGCTGGCGACAAGATTGTCACTGTTGACGACAAGCCTTTTACAGGAAAGACACTTACCAACGAGGAGGCCATGCACCGACTGAAGGGTCCTAAGGATACGAAGGTCAAGCTGGGCATCATGCGCTATGGTGAGACAAAAGTGCGCAGCATCACCGTCACCCGTGGCGAGATACCCACAAAGAGTGTCACCGCCACCTATATGCTCGATGACAACACAGGTTATATCCGTATCAAAAACTTCGGTGAAAACACCTATCCCGAACTGCTCATCGCACTAGCCAAATTGTCACAGGAGAACTTCCAGGGACTCTGCATCGACCTGCGCGGCAATACGGGCGGCTACCTGCAATCGGCCGTACAGATTGCTAACGAGTTTCTGCCCAAGAACCGTCTCATCGTCTATACCCAGGGGCGCAAGTCACCCCGTCAGGAGTATCGTAGCGATGGGCGTGGCTCGTATCAACAGATACCCCTCGTCGTCCTCATCGACGAAATATCTGCGTCAGCCTCGGAGATTCTTGCCGGTGCCATCCAAGACAACGACCGCGGTACCATCATCGGGCGACGTTCCTTCGGCAAGGGTCTCGTACAGCAGCCCATCGCTTTTGGTGACCAGTCGATGATACGTCTTACCATTGCCCGCTACTATTCACCCTCAGGGCGTTGCATCCAGAAACCCTACACTGCCGGCGACAACAAAGACTACGAGGAAGATATCCTGACGCGCTACGAGCATGGTGAGTTCTTCTCTAGTGACAGCATCAAGCATGAGGGCAAAGAGTACCATACCGCCAATGGCCGTCCTGTCTATGGTGGTGGTGGCATCACCCCCGACATCTTCGTTGCAGAGGACACCACCAATGTCACCTCTTACTATAAACAGGCGTCGATGAGTGGACAGATTATCATGTTCGCCTACAGCTATACCGACGAGAACCGTCAGAA
>CAMJIA010000062.1 GCA_946405695.1 uncultured Prevotellaceae bacterium
GAACCACAATCTGACGCTCTAACCAACTGAACTACGGGCACCATGTTGGTTGCTTCCTCAAAAGCGAGTGCAAAGGTACGGGAAAAATTTGGATTGGCCAAATAATTCCCGTACTTTTTTCCGAAAATCTTTAATTTGCAGGCTGTGCAGGTGCTGCGGGAGCCTCTGCAGCGGGTGCTTCAGCAGCCTTAGTGGCAGGAGCCTCTGCAGCAGGAGCAGCAGCGTCCTTGGTCTGGCTGGCACCAAAGCCGGGCAGATTGTTAGGATTGGTGACGGGGTTCTCGATGTTCTCCATCACTGAGCTGTCAGTGGTAGCAGAGGGAGCAACCCATGCGCAGATGATGCTGATGACAACCATGCTGGCAGCAAGTGCCCATGTAGCCTTCTCGATGAAGTCGGTGGTCTTACGAACACCTGCTACCTGGTTGTAGCCAGCGAAACTGGATGACAGACCGCCACCCTTAGACTCTTGAATCAGCACGATACCAATCATGAGTACGGCTGCAAGTACGATAAGAATTACAAATAATGTGTACATAATTTTTAAATGTTTTGATTGTTGTTATTTTTTCGTTGTTTTATTCTTGTTGTTTATAATGAGTTTCTCGAGGAAACGTATCTGATCGGCAAAGTAGGCATTCTTCTGCGGATACTTCGTGCTGAGACGAGTGATGATATCGAGGGCTTTCTGATAGCGTCCCTGCTTGATATAGATGCGTGCCAGTGTTTCGGTGAAGTACTCCTCGTCGCCGTCGTCGGCATTGCTGTCTTGTTGACTTTCTTCAAAGTCGTCCTGTGGCAGGTCGAGTGTGATGTGTCCCTGTTCCTGTTGCAGGAAGTTGTCGATGAGGTCATGCCCCTTCAGCTGTGGAGCGTCGTCTGTTACGACATTGCTCTCTGTCTCCAGCAGGAAGGCCACGTAGTCGATGGCTGCATCGGCAGGTGTGGGGCGACGCTTCATGTCCTTCGGCTCCTCGTCCTCGGGTATGGATTCGAGGAAGTTGTCGATGAGGTCGATGGTGCGGCTTGACGAGCTGTCGGCTTTGGGCTTCTGGCTGTTAGCTTTCGGCTTTTGACGCAGCTGGTAGTGGGCAGCCTCGACCATGTTGAAGATGGCCTTGCGGTCGGTGATGTAGAAGGCGGCACGGCGCAATTCTTCGTCGAAAGCGGCATCGTGGAGCAGATAGAGATTCTGCAGCATGAGCAGTCGTGCCGTCTGGAAATACGGATTCAGTGCCAGCATAGAACGTAGCTCGTACAGCGTGTCGCGGTCGAGTCGCTCTGGGTGGTTGATGAGTTCCGTCAGTTCCATATTACTTTTCACTTTTCATTAGCGCAGCGCCTATCACCAGTTCGCCACTGTTGCATTGAATATCTGGTCGCAGATGTCCTTACACATCTGTGTCACCAACTCTTCCTGTACTTCGTTGAGCGAGCGGGTGGTCTCGTAGCTCTGGTTAGCCGTAAAGGTGCGCTCAAAGTCTTCCGAGTGGTTGACATTGTTGGTGAAGCGCACGTTGACGGTCATGGAGAGCTCTGTCTGTGCAGAATAGCCCTCAGCACTTACCGACTTGTTGCGCTGCTGGTATTGCGTAATTTCACCCTCTATCTTCAGGTCGCCGTTACGCTTGACCTGTGTCAGACGGGTGTGGGCCATAAAATGGTCTCTCAGTTCGTTGTTGAACAGCGGTCCCATAGGTCCCCACACATAGTTTGAGCGGATGGGGAATTCGGCTATCTGGATGGTCTTGGTCTTGCTGTAGTCGATGCTGGCTCCGTTGAACTTATAGCTCACGGAACAGGCCGTCAGCAGCATAAGGGCTGCCAGACATGTCATTGTCAGTATCTTACTTCTCCAGTCCATATTGTTTCAGTCTGCGATATAGGGTGCGGTCGCTGATGCCCAGTTCTTGAGCAGCCTTCTTGCGATTGCCGCCATTACGCTCCAGGGCCTTCTCCAGCATCTGACGACCAAGGTCGCTGAGGTTCAGACTCTCCAGCTCCGGCTCCACATACTCTTCGGCCTCGGCATCCTCTAGGGATGGCGTGCTGATGGGTTGAATGGGCGAAAGCTGGGTTGTTGGCAATGGGGCCGCTGGCGTGGTCTTAGTGACCTGTACGTCCTCCATCTGCTTCTTCAGCGTACTCATCTCGCGACGCATGTCGTTGACATTGCTGCGTAGTTCGAAGAGAATCTTGTAGAGTATCTCGCGCTCATTCTCAAACGAGTGTTCACCCTCGCTGTGGATGGTGGCCAACTGTGTGGTCTCCTGGTCCTGCGGGATGAAGCGTGACAGAATCTCTGGGGTGATCTGTCGCTCGGTACTGAGGATGGAAATCTGTTCGGTGATATTCTTCAACTGGCGCACGTTGCCTGGCCACTTGTAGCGCATCAGCAACTGCTTGGCATCGTCAGTCAGCACAATCTTGTCCATGCGGTACTTCTCGGCCATCTGCATGGCAAAGAGACGGAACAGCAGGACGATGTCCTCGCCGCGCTCGCGGAGTGGGGGCATCTGTATGGGTACCTGATTCAGACGATAGTAGAGGTCTTCGCGAAAACGACCCTCGCTGATGGCCTGTTGAATGTTGACATTGGTGGCAGCCACGATGCGCACGTCGGTCTTGCGGATTTCCGTTCCGCCAACGGGGATGTACTCACCGTTCTCCAGCACACGCAACAGACGGGCCTGGGTGGCCATAGGCAGTTCGCCAACCTCGTCGAGGAACAGCGTACCCTTGTTGGCTACTCCGAAATAGCCCAACGAGTCGTTGATGGCTCCTGTGAAGGAACCTTTGACGTGACCAAAGAGCTCAGAGTCGATGGTACCCTCAGGGATAGAGCCGCAGTTGATGGCGAAGTATTTCTCGCGACGACGTGGGGAGTTGTCGTGAATGACACGAGGGATGATTTCCTTACCCACACCACTCTCGCCAACGATGAGCACACTGAGATCTGTCGGCGCCACCTGTAAAGCGACGTCGAGGGCGCGATTCAATGCTTCGCAGTTGCCCACGATATTGTAGCGCTGTTTGATGCTCTGTAACTCCGTTGTTTTCATTCAGCCGTTTTTAGCCAATTTGGCCGCAAAGGTACAAAGAAAATCTGACATAATGGCACACTTTGGCAGAAATTTAACTTTCTTCCTCTGTTTCAGGTGTTTCAGACTTCTCTTTTTTGAACATATCCTTCGGACGAGGCTGTGCAAAACGGGCCCTGTTGCCATCCTCTCGCTTCTCGTGGAACAGCTTTGGCAGCGGGTTCTTCAGCGGTTCGTCGTAGTTCTGACGATTGCGCCAGATGTCGATAGCCGTATAGATGGCCTGACGCAACGAGTTCTCGTCGGCCTTGCCCTGTCCGGCAATGTCGTAGGCAGTGCCGTGGTCGGGCGAGGTGCGTACGATGGGCAGGCCAGCCGTATAGTTGACGCCATTGTCGAGGGCGATGGTCTTGAAAGGTGCCAGTCCCTGGTCGTGGTACATAGCCAACACGCCATCGAAGTAGTTGTAACTGCCTGAACCGAAGAATCCGTCGGCTGCATAGGGACCAAAGGCCTGAATGCCGCTCTCTGCCAACTGGTCGATGGCAGGCTTGATGATATCCTTCTCCTCAGCGCCCAACAGACCGTTGTCGCCAGCATGTGGGTTCAGCGACAGTACGGCAATGCGTGGACACGATATGCGGAAGTCGCGACGCAATGACTGGTGGAAGATGGTGGCCTTCTCAATGATGGCCTCCTTGCTGATGGCTTTGACAATGTCCTTGATGGGCAGATGAGTGGTGACGAGTGCCACACGCAGTATCTCGTTCATCAGAATCATCAGTGCCTTCTTGCCGTCGCCCAGACTGGTCTCAATATACTCTGTGTGTCCAGGGAAGTGAAAGCCTGGACTCTGGATGGTAGCCTTGTTGATGGGTGCTGTCACCAGTACGTCGTAGAGACCGTTGCGATAGTCGGTCATAGCACGGTCCAGTGCATGGAAAGCGGCCTGTCCGGCTTCTGCTGAGGGCTGTCCCAGTTCTACCTTCGTCTCGTCATCGTGACAATTCAAAAGGTTGACACGTCCGTCGCGAGCGTCTTCGGCCTTGTTGATGATAGAGAAATTCGTCTCTAGATTGAGTGTCTTCTTGTGGTAGGTCGCAATCTTGGGCGAACCATAGATGATGGGTGTGCAAAGTTCGAGAATGGCTGGGTCTTGGAAGACCTTCAGTATCACCTCGTAACCGACACCGTTTGTATCTCCTTGCGTGATAGCCACGCGAATTTTCTGTTCTTCCATATTGTTGTTGTATTGATGGGTCTAATGGGTCTGATGGGACTGATGGGCTGTTGATAGCAGGCCACAAGCGGCGAAGATGTCCTGACCGCGAGAAGCACGGATGGTCGTTGTGATGCCGTGAGCGGTGAGATAGTCGCGCAGAGCCTCCATACGTTTCTCGTCAGAGGCAGGCAGGTCAACATTGGGTATCTCGTGGAAACGGATGAGGTTGACACGACACTCCAGACCCTCCAACAGGCGCACTATCTCGCGACCATAGAGTGGGGTGTCGTTGAGGCCGCCAAAGCAGATGTACTCAAACGAGCAACGGCGCTGGTGGGTGAAGTCGTACTCCTTGAGCAGGGCTATCGTCTCCTCCAGTGGCATTGCCTTCTCGGCAGGCATCAACTGCAAACGCTGCTCATGGAGGGGCGAGTGCATAGAGATGGCTACGTGACAGGGACTCTCGTCTAGGAAGCGTTTCAGTTTGTTGCGAACACCCACGCTGCTGACTGTGATGCGCTTCGGACTCCATTGCCAGCCCCAGTCAGCAGTCATAATCTCCGTTACACGTAATACGGCATCGAGGTTGTCCATCGGTTCTCCTTGCCCCATGAAGACGATATTGGTGAGTTGGTCAACCTCAGGGAGTGCGTATATCTGGTTGAGAATGTCTGCAGCGGTGAGGTTGCCCTGCCATCCCTGCTTACCCGTCTGACAGAACAGACAGTTCATCTTGCAGCCTACCTGACACGAGACGCACAATGTAGCACGGTCGTGGTCCGGAATGAAGACTGTCTCGACGAAAAGGCCTGTTTCGTTTGCTGCTGTGTCACAGCAACATACAGGAAATAAATACTTGATGGTGCCGTCCTTGCTGCGCTGACAGTCGATGGGTTCCATAGTCCCTACCTCGTATTCTGCGCTGAGCAATTCGCGATTGCGCTTCGACAGATTAGTCATCTCGTCGATGCTCTTCACATGCTTCTCGTACAACCATTGAGCTACCTGCTTTGCAGTAAAAGCAGGCATACCCAAACTGCCGACAAGAGCCTTCAGCTCCGTCGGAGTAAGTCCCAAAAGTCGTTTCTTTTGTGGATTCATGGGTGCAAAGGTAATAAATTTAGGCGAAAAGTGAAGAGTGAAGAGTGAAAATTTTGTAGTTATGGCATAATAATTCATAATTCGTAATTCTTTATTCCTAATTTTTTTGTATCTTTGCACATTATTACACAATAAAACAAGCTAAATTCATGAAACAGAAAACAGATTGCTTCATAGCCTGCCAGTCGCTGGACGACGTGATGCCTGCCGTAGAGCAGTTGCGCCGTAGTAGGGTGGTCAGGCGTATCTTCCTATTGGTCAACGAAGAATTGGCAGCACAGTCGGATGCTCCCAAGGACTGTACGCTGTTAGTGACACAGAACTTGACGAGTAGCGCTTTTGTGACCTTGCTGGCAGAACGAGCTGTTGCATCGTATGTGTTGCTGTGCTTGAAACCTTTTGCGCTTCAGTTAGGGGAATCGGCCTTGGAACGCATGATGCTGGTGGCTGGCGATACGGAGGCAGCTATGCTCTATAGTGACCATTACACGATGGAACAGGGTGTCAGGAAACAGCATCCCGTCATAGACTATCAGGAGGGTGCCCTACGTGACGATTTTGACTTTGGAAGTGTGTGGCTGGTGCGTACGGACCTTTTAAAGCAGTATGTTGCCGGCGATCATGAGCGAGACTATCAGTATGCCGGTATGTACGACTTGCGTCTGTTCCTGAGTCGTAAGGGCAGTCTGTTTCACTTGAATGAATACCTTTATACCGAGGAAGAACGCGATCTGCGTGCCTCTGGCGAGAAGCAGTTTGACTATGTGAATCCCCGCAATCGCGAGGTACAGATAGAGATGGAGCAAGCCTGTACAGACCATCTGCGCAAGGTGAATGCATTGGTAGATACCTCGCTATGTCATGATGTGGATTTCGCTGAGCAGGACTTTGATGTAGAGGCCTCTGTTGTCATCCCTGTTTTCAACAGAGAGAAGACCATCAGGGATGCTGTTGAGAGTGCCCTCTCGCAGAAGGCATCGTTCAAATATAATGTCATCGTCGTGGACAATCACTCTACAGACGGTACCTCAGAGATTCTATCTAGTTTGTTGTCGCAATACGATAATAAGCTCCACGTGATTGTTCCTGAGCGTACTGACCTTGGTATTGGTGGCTGTTGGAACGAGGCCATACAGAGCGCTTTCTGCGGACGTTTTGCCGTACAGTTAGATAGCGACGATTTGTATTCATCGCCGAAGACACTCCAGACTGTTGTCGATGCGTTCTACGCACAGAAAGCTGCGATGGTGATAGGCTCGTATCGTATGTGCGACTTTGACTTGAATACACTGCCGCCAGGACTCATCGACCACAAGGAGTGGACGGACGAGAATGGGCCAAACAACGCTTTGCGTATCAATGGGTTAGGAGCTCCTCGCGCCTTCTTCACACCATTGTTGCGCCAGGTAGGTTTCCCCAACACCTCGTATGGTGAGGACTATGCTTTGGGATTGATGTTTTCACGTCGTTACCGCATTGGTCGCATTTTCAGTGAGCTGTACCTCTGCCGTCGTTGGGGTGGCAATAGCGATGCAGCTCTGTCTGTAGAGAAGGTCAATGCCAACAACCTGTATAAGGACCGCCTGCGCACGATGGAACTGCATGCCCGTCAACAGATGAACCAAGGGGCTAACGACGTATTGAGTGAATCGCCCCTGATGCGCTTTTTCAATCGTCAGTTGCAGGTGTGGGGCGATGTGCGCCAGCGCTATCGCGACTTGGAAGGTGTGCAGACCCGTGAACTGGTGTCTGACACGCTGACGATGACTGTTCAGTGGAACCCTGCTCGTATTGCTTCGACTGGTGCCAAGATTGACGCCAAGTCGATAGCCGAGCGTCCTTGTTTCCTGTGTGCCAAGAACCGTCCGGCAGAGCAGATGCATCGTGTCATTGATGGTAAGTACGAGTTGCTGGTCAATCCGTTCCCCATTATGCCCGTCCACCTTACGTTGCCCACGCTGAAGCACCAGCCACAACGTATTCTGCCGATGTACGACGAGATGGTGCGACTGGCCCAGCGTAACCCGGATCTTACCTTATTATATAATGGTCCGCAATGTGGTGCGTCTGCTCCCGACCACGCTCATCTGCAGGCAGTCTCGACGGGTTTGCTGCCTTTACAGACCTCGTGGCAGCGCCTAAGCCGTAACCTTTCAGAGGTTATCAAGACTGACGATGATAATGGCATCTGGCAGGTTGTGGACTATCCTTCAGCCGCCTTTGTCATCAAGACCAACAATATGCAAGCTGCAGAGCGTCTGTTCCGTCGTCTGTATGATACACTAAAATTGCCATTACTGTCGGGTAGTCCAGAACCTATGTTGAATATCATCATGTGGAGTACGGGCGACCAGGTTCTTAGTGTAGTGCTGCCTCGTAGAAAGCATCGTCCCGACTGTTATACTGCCGAGGGTGACGCACAATATATCATCTCGCCAGGTGCGGTGGACATGGGTGGACTGATCATAACACCCCGTGAGGAAGACTTCCATAAGCTTACCGCAGAACAGATGATTGCCATCTATCAGGAAATATCGCTGACGCCTGACCAGGTTCAGCGCGTCGCGGAACATCTGCAGAAGAAGGCTGCTATGGCTTCGTCGCCATTGTTGACTTCCAAGGAAGAACCTACCGTTACTGTTGGTATCGTTAGTGGTGAAAAGATTCATTTTGCACTCAACGGTGCCTATGTGGCTAAGGGTGAGACCATTGAGGGCGACCAGATGGTGGAGTTCTCTGAGGGTGGCATCCTGTGGAATGGCAACCAGTATCGTGAGTTGACTTTCTCTCCGCAGTCTCCGCAGTCGTCGTTCTCGTTGTATGATGTGACCATTGGCGTGAACTTCCATTGGGAACGTAAAGAGACACAGGTGTTCTCTGGTACCCTGCGTCTGGTGGTGGAGAGTGATAAGATTGTGGCTATCAACGAGTTGCCTGTAGAGTCGTACCTCGCCTCCGTCATTAGTAGCGAGATGAAGGCTACGGCTGGCGTCGAGTTGCTGAAAGCGCATGCTGTGATTAGTCGTTCGTGGCTTTTGGCACAGATGCAGCGTAGAGAGGAAAGCGTTGAGAAACGCGATGGTTTCTTCTCCTTTATAAAAAAAGACGACGAGCTCATTCGCTGGTACGATCGTGAAGACCACACGATCTTTGATGTCTGTGCCGACGACCATTGTCAGCGCTATCAAGGTATTACTAAGCAGACAAGCAAGGCTGTCGAGCAGGCACTGAAGGCCACCCGTGGACAGATTCTCTGTTATGAGGATGAGATATGCGATGCCCGCTTCTCGAAGTGTTGTGGTGGCGTCACTGAGGAGTTCCAGTATTGTTGGGAGGATACGCCCAAACCCTATCTTGTCAGCGTGGAAGACCCGTTCTG
>CAMJIA010000063.1 GCA_946405695.1 uncultured Prevotellaceae bacterium
ATGCATGTCATCGACCTCGTGCTGAAAGCCATGCAGGAATGCGGCATCGCCCCCATGGTAAAGCCCATTCGTGGTGGTACTGATGGTGCGCAACTGTCGTTCAAGGGTCTACCCTGCCCCAACATCTTTGCCGGTGGCATCAACTTCCACGGTCCATACGAGTTCGTGCCCATCCAGTCCATGGAGAAAGCCATGCAGCTGATTGTCAAGATCTGCGAGCTCACGGCAAGTTTTAACGATTAATTTCTTATTTGTCATTTAGCGTAGCGCAATGTCCGAACTACCCACCATGATACAAGACCTGGCACTGATGCTCATCGTGGCAGGCATCGTGACCCTCATCTTCAAGCGTCTTAAACAGCCATTGGTTTTGGGTTATATCGTCGCTGGATTCCTGGTGTCGCCCCACATGCCCTATACCGCTTCTGTGGCTGACAGGGAGAACGTGCAGCTATGGGCCGACATCGGTGTCATGTTCCTACTGTTCTCATTGGGTCTCGACTTCTCGTTCAAGAAGATTCTGAAGATGGGTGCCTCACCGTTTATCTCGACGATGGTTATCATCTTCTCTATGTCGATGCTAGGTGTTTGTGTGGGACACACCTTCGGATGGTCAAAGATGGACTGCATCTTCCTGGGCGGTATGCTGGCCATGAGTTCCACCACTATTATATATAAGGCCTTCGACGACCTAGGACTGCGACAGCAACAATTTGCCGGACTAGTCATGTCGGTACTGATATTGGAAGACATCCTGGCCATCGTCATGATGGTGATGCTGAGTGCCATTGCCAGTGGCAACAACCCTGATGGTGGACAGATGCTGGGCTCCATTGTAAAGATAGGTTTCTTCCTGATATTGTGGCTTATCGTAGGTATCTTTGCCATCCCGCTGTTCCTGCGTCGGGTACGTCAGCTCATCAACAACGAAGTGCTACTCGTCGTGTCGTTAGGACTCTGCTGCGCCATGGCGGTCTTCTCCACAAAGGTCGGTTTCTCGTCAGCTTTCGGTGCTTTCATCATGGGTAGCATCCTGGCAGAGACCGTTGAAGCAGAAAAGATAGAAAAGTTGGTGGAACCTGTCAAGAACCTCTTTGGTGCCATCTTCTTTGTGTCTGTGGGTATGCTGGTAGACCCAGACATACTCATCAGCTATGCATGGCCCATCATCACACTGGTGCTGACCATCCTTATCGGACAGGCCGTATTCGGTTCGTTCTCCTTTATGCTGGCTGGTGAGAGTCTGAAATCGGCCATGCGCTGCGGTTTCTCCATGGCACAGATTGGTGAGTTCTCGTTTATCATTGCTTCACTGGGTCTGTCACTGGATGTCATCAGCGACTTCCTCTATCCGGTAGTAGTGGCCGTATCAGTCATTACCACATTCCTTACGCCTTACATGATACGACTTGCGACACCCGCTTATAGTGCCTTGGAGCATCGTTTGCCAACACGTCTGATTACCACACTCAACCAGTTGTCCATGAGTCATCCCAACAGTCAGGAGCAAAGCGCCTGGAAGCGATTGCTAACACAGATGGCCGTGAACACCGTGGTATACAGCATCCTGTCGTCAGCCTCCATTGCCGTGATGTTCACCTTCGTATTGCCTTTCATGCAAAAGTTGTTGCCTGGATGGACACTCCACTGGTATGCCAACGCTATCACAGGTGTGCTGACGGTGCTGTTCATAGCACCTTTCCTGCGTGCCATGGTGATGAAGAAGAACCGCTCTGAAGAGTGGAAGAAACTCTGGGCCGAGAGCAACCGCAACCACCTGCCCCTACTCTTTACAATCATTGTGAGGGTACTGGTAGCGCTCAGCTTCATCTTCTACATCTGCCACCATCTCAGTCAGTTCAACAATGCCATCGTCATCACGCTGGGCATTGTCATCGTAGCACTCATCAT
This sequence comes from uncultured Prevotellaceae bacterium, assembly GCA_946405695.1. The sequence goes on from CAMJIA010000063.1 coordinate 1,912, forward strand.
CTTTTCGCGCTGGGTAAAGCGTCGCAGCATCGTGCTGGAGCGCCTGTTTGTGAACAATCTGCGTTCACGCGACATCGAGGCGCAGGTGCATGGCAAGAAACGCCCGCTCTACGAAGGTAAATTGCTCGACCGCGATATTCATATCGCAGAGTTCGATGTGCCCACCAACTCCCTATGGATGGGCAGCACCTTGAAGGAACTGAACCTGGGTAAGAAGTACGGTGTTCACGTCAGCAGCATTCTGCGCGGTGGCTTACGTATGAATATTCCCGATGGCGACTACACCATCTTCCCTTGCGACCGTCTGCAGGTCATTGGCAGTGATGAGCAGATGGCTAACTTCTCGAAGGCATTGGAGACGGACGTCATCCAGGAAGATCTGAAGTTGGAAAACCGCGAGATGAAACTACATCAGCTCATCATCTCTGCCGACAGTCCGTTTGTGGGCAAGACAATGGCAGAGAGCGGCATCCGCAGCATCTACGGTTGCATGGTGGTGGGTATTGAGGAAGGTAAGGAGAATCTCACTCCCGTACATCCCACCCGTCGTTTCGCAGAAGGCGATATCATTTGGGTGGTAGGTGAACAAGCATCCATCAACGATCTTCTCAACTCTTAATACCACTGCACAGCATTAGAGTAGCTGGAGCGCTTGTCATACTTCAGTGCGTCAGTCAGCGTGGCGGCATTACAGCGGAATGAGAAGTTATAGCTGGTATAAGGTGTCAGCACCACCTGACACGACATATTGAAACAGTGCAAGTCGCGTGACAGTGATGCTGTCGTCATGGATAGTTTCTTTTGGTCGAAGTCGTAACCACTGGAGAACGAGATGTTCCAACCGTCCGACAGTCGGATGTTTCCACTGAAGTTCAGGTTCTGCGTGAACTTATACGGATAACGCATGCGATCGTAGTCGAACTCGCCAGCGGTATTCTCACGCATGGTGATACCATAGCCGAAACTGATGGACCACGGCAGCGAGAACTTCATATAACCATCCTCATCGGTCTCGGCCATACCTGCATTCTCCTTACGGGCACCATGCTTACCAGCCTCCAGCGTATTGTCTAGGTTGGTATCAAGACCAGTGTCGTACTCGTCTTCGTCATCCTTGTTTTTCCCTTTTTTCTTGTCTTTATCCGACACCTTCTCACCACGCAGCCACTTGAAGAACTTAGCCACTTTCTCATTGCTGAGCGTGTACGACAGGTTCTGCGACATACCTTGGAAACGACCGAAGCGTCCGTAGCTATACTCCGTACGTTCACCGATATAAGGACGGGCACCCACCGAGTCGGCCTCGTATGCATAGGTTGCGAAGGTAGCATTGAGGTTCAGCGTATAACTCTTCGACAGTTTCAGGCGCAGACGGGTAGTCAGGTCACTCCACGGACGCGTCTCTGCAGCAAAGTTATACGACATTGCGGCACCCAACTCATCAATGAGGCTAATCTTCTTAAAGCCCGTCGAGTCATCGTCACTCTTGATCTTCATCTCGATATTGTTCGAGATATCCATTGAGATACTACCCGTTTTGCCCTTGCCCGGACCGCCATAGACCGTTCCCTGATACTGGCTGTACTCCACCATCGTCACATTGCCTTTGGCATCTGTCTTCTGGTAAGTATCCCAGACACCATAGCGCTTGGCACTGAAGTCAGGTGCATAGTTGAAACTGATGCTGGGTGTGAAGACGTGACGAATACGGTCAATCTTTTCACCAAACAGTTTACGATTCGGGATAAAGAATCCATACACCTTGGTAGACAGTCCCAGCGACATGTTCCAGTTGTAGATATTGTGGAAACCCTGTATCGTGTCGACAACCTCCTTCTGGTTCTTCTCATCCCACGATCGCTTGTACTTCTGCAGATACATACGGTCGGTGAAGTTGAACGTAGGACTCACGTTCAGGAAGTTAAACAACGTAAAGCTCGCGCTGACAGGAATGACGTGCTGCATACCATTGCGCCAGTCCTTCGAGAAACTCGAATGCATCAGTTTGTCCTCCTTGGTATGTATCTCATTCTTAAACTGTCCCGTATATCGCACCGATATCTTCTCATACCAGCGCTCTTTACCGACGGCATTCTTACGTTTGAACGGATAGAAGTTAGCAACCGATATGTTCAGGTCGGGCATGGTCAGGTCGATGATGGAGTCACGCATGTTCTGGTTCAGGTTGAACGAGCTGGTCAGACTCATGCCCAGGCTGGAGAACTTTGTGCTCATTGCCACAGAACTGGTACGCGTCGACTGCGTCAGCGACTGCGGATTATACATCGATGTCAGGTTGTTGCGTTCATAGCTGCTCGTCGCATAGTTCACACTGGCACGCAACGTCCTGTAAGGATTCGCCTTCTGATCCTGCGAATGCTGCCACAACACCTTGAAACTGGTGGTTTTGGTATAGTCGGGCATGTTCTTGTCACCGCTCACCGTGTTCTGGTAGCTCACCAGCATCGAACCACTATAGCGGTAACGCCTTCTGTAGTTCGACGTCGCAGTCACGCCCCACGAGCCTTTGGTATAGATCTCACCGATAAGCTTCAAGTCCATCTTGTCGCTGATGGCAAAGTAGTAGCCACCATCACGCAGATAGAAACCGCGCGAGGTCTCGTCGCCATATGTCGGCATGATGAAACCCGACGAATAGCTTTTTGTAAAGGGGAAGAAGCCGTATGGTACGGCGAAAGGCAACGGCACATCACAAACCACCAAGTAGGTTGGACCAAACACGACGTCCTTACCTGGGCGCACCTTGGCACGCGACATGGCGAAATAGAAGTCCGGATGCGGCTGGTCGCAGGTGGTATAGCGTCCGTGGTAGAGGAACATGTCGCCCTTGCCGTCGCGCTTCGACAGTTCTGAAGTCATGAAACCATCCTCCTGTTCGGTATAGGCATTGCTGATCAAGCCCTTCTTCGTCTTGAAGTTAAACGCCATCGTGTCCGTTTCATACGTATCATTACCCATCTTGAATATGGGCGTGCCATACTTATGACCCGTGGTGTCCATCGAACCCGTTGCATGTACCAGACTGGAGTCGAGCGACATGTATATCTGGTCACTCTCCAGGTCCATATCCTGATATTTCACGTGCGAATTACCATAGAGGTGAGCGATGCCCGTAGCACCCTCATAGGTCATCGAGTCCTCCGCCGTATACGTTACGGGAGCATCGATGCCATTCTTGCGCTGGCGATTGGCCGAGTCGGCAGCCAGCGAGTCGTCAATGGCCTTGTTGCGCTTCCAGATTAGCAACTGCAACGAGTCCATCGAGGCGGTGTCGGGGATGCTTTTGTCGACAGCCAAACTGTCGACCACACTGCTGTCCGCCACACTTCTGGGCGCCACAGTGCTGTCCGCCACAACGCTATCCACTACAGTGCTATCTGCCCCAGCGGCACCTTGTGTAAAGCGCAACCGAGGTACTTCCGCCACCACAAAAACGATGACGAAAAGCAGCAGAAATATGAGCGTTTTTCTTCTCACGGCTGCAAAGGTACAACTTTTTGAGCATTTACAGAATATTTAAGGACAGAAATTATGGGAAATTGTGGGAAATTAACCCTTCAACCAAAATACATAGAGGAATATAGATTGCAATCCCAGATTCCTTAGACAATCTCACCAGCATCGAGGCTGGCAAGCCGTATATCGTGAAGTGGGCTGTCACCACACCCGACTACATCAAGAACCCCGTATTCAGCAATGTCACCATCAGCAATGCGACGAGTAACGTAGGGACCACCTATGCGAACTTCATCGGCATCAGCAGTCTTATGGACATTGCAGGTGAGGATAAGACGATGCTCTTCCTTGGATTCTTTCTTTGTCTAAGGAACCAGGGACCCAAGGAAATAATCCTGTAGACTACTACACGCTTGACGGCCGCAAGCTGCAGGGCAAGCCGACGATAAAGGGCGTGTATATCAATAATGGCAAGAAACTAGTAATTAAATAGAACTAGCAGGCACAAAAACGGAAAAGAATTCGTGGAAAAGTGATTGTTTTTTTATGATTTTGATTAAAAACTTGCAAAAAATGACTGTTTTTTGCAAGTTTTTTGATGCCTTTTTGACGCTTTTTAGGTCAAAAAAGGCCATTTTTTGCCAAAATCTACCACCTACCACATATCTACCACCACCTCGCGAGCCCTTTATTTAAAGGTATTTCAGATGGGTAGTGGTAGAATGGTAGATATTTCTCGAAAATTAAAATTTTGAGAAATGAGGTAATAGCCTCAAAAGACAAGGGGTATCGCTAGGCGGTACCAACGTCATCTATGACCCGTTCCAACGTCATTTTCGGGTGCTTCCGACGTCATCTACGACTCGTTCCGATGATACTTTAGGGGGGTAAAGTATCATCGGAACGACCGCAAAACACCATCGGAACGGGTGGAAGGAACGTCAAGAACGACCCTAAAGTGACATACTTTCCATCAAGTCCTCATAAGGCAGAGATGTATTTACTCAAACTTTCTGGACCATTCAAGGAATTTGTCCACGCCGGCACGGCCGAACTTCTCTAAGGACTGGGCAGTCTCCAGTACGGTGCGAACATGGTCGGGACGGGACTTGGAATAGAACTTATCAGCATAGCAGATGATTTGCTCCTCGAGGGTTTCAGGTTCGAAGCCGGGCAGACCGGTACCCGTATGGCGCTCAGCAACACGGGCATGACGGGGGAAGCCCTCCTGACGCAACAGTTCGCCGCCAATCTGACCATGACGGATATAGGGCTCCGTGCCATGACAGAGAATCGAGGGAGCGTCACACTGATAGATGCCGATGTCGTGCAACATGGCGGCTTCTTCGAGGAACTGCACATCGACAGGCAGCTCCACGTGTTTCTTGACAATCTGCAGACAGCGGTCAGCCACTTGCCGGCTGTGTTTCAGCAACAGACGGCGCAGGTCATCGTCGTCAGGATAGTATTTGTTGATGATAGATAAGTAGTCCATTTTCGCTCTTTTTCAAAGTATTTGTTGGCAAAGGTAGAAAATAATTACGAATTACGAATTACGAATTACGATTTTTTTTGTACTTTTGCAAAAGAAATACTGTTTTACGATGAAAAGAAGAAGCCTCCTCCCTATCCTACTATGCCTGCTGTCGCTGCAGATTTCTGCCCAGCAGAACGTCGGCAACGATGCTAAGGACACGAAGTTGGAAACACCCGCATTCCTCTCCGAAGAGGAGTTGCCCAACCCCTTGCGCTTCATTCCAGCACCACCAGAGCCAGGCAGTGGTCCATTTGATAACGACACCTATTATTATCACTTTGGGAAGAAGGAACGCCAGACGGCACGTGGAGAAAAGGCTGCCCGCGACGAGGTGCAATGGACCTCGGAAGCGTTCAGTGAGGCTGCAGGCATCCAGATTGGTCCTGAGGAGACGCCCGAGATTTTCAAGCTGGCTGAGGGTGCACAGAAGGATGCCAATGCCACCAACAGGCTGGCCAAGAACCACTACCGTCGGACGCGTCCGTTCGTCTATTTCAACGAGCCCTCGCTATTACCCGAATATGACGAGGAAGCGAAGGAATCCTTCAGCTACCCCTCCGGCCATAGCGTAAGAGGATGGACCTATGCCCTCACACTGGCGCTGGTGGTTCCCGACTCTACCGAGGCGCTGATAGCCCGTGCCCAGGAGTATGCCATCCATCGCGTCATCTGCGGTCGCCACTACAAGAGCGACATTGATGCCTCGCTGGTGGAAGCCACCGCCGTCATGAGCAAGCTGCTCTCGAATGAGGACTTCCTGGAACAACTGGAGAAGGCCCGCAAGGAGTATGCGAGCCTTCGTCGGGAGAAGTAACGTATAGTGTTTCTATTTATTCCTTGCGGTGCTTGTCAATCTTGCGTAGCAAGAAGTTGAAAGCCTCGAGACCTACCAGCACCATGAGGGTGGCAGCCGTTGCCAGCACATACATGCCACCACCGCAGGCCAGGCCAATAGCTGCCGCTACCCACAAGCCTGCCGCCGTGGTCAAGCCACTGACCATGTTCTCCTGTTTGCGGAAGATGATGGTACCGGCACCGATGAAACCAATACCACTGACCACCTGTGCGGCAATACGTGAGACATCCCAACGCGACGTCATGCCATCCATCTGTACGTCACCGAAGCCATAAGCAGAGACTATCATAAACAGTGCCGAACCCAAAGCTACGAGGAAGTGGGTGCGGAAGCCAGCCTCCTTGGCACGGTATTCACGTTCGAGACCAATCAGACTGCCAAGCAGTGCAGCGACAAAGATTCGTAGAATAAATTCGTACTCCATAGTTAAATGTTGTTATTTCCGCTGCAAAGATAATCTTTTTTTCGTATCTTTGCAAGAAATACGACCAAAAACAATAGTAACATGTTTGGATTAGGAATGCAAGAAATCATCGTCATAGCCCTCATCATTCTCTTGTTGTTCGGCGGCAAGAAGATTCCTGAACTGATGAAAGGCCTGGGCAAGG
>CAMJIA010000064.1 GCA_946405695.1 uncultured Prevotellaceae bacterium
TTCTGCCTTCTGTGCACACAGCACTGCGTAACTGATGCTTTCCCATATTTATACTTTTTTATTTGTTCTATTCATTTAAGTTGCAAAGATAAGCCTTTTTCCGTAAATAGCCAACAAAATGACAGAAAAAATCCCCGCAATTATTACGTTGCGGGGATTTTATATCGCTTTTGGTATTAAACCAATAATTACTTCTGAATAGTAGTGTCGATGAACTTAGCAACACGATTGAAGTCGTTCTCAGAAGACAGCTTGTCGGTAGCGCCCAGGCCCTCAGCCTCCAAACGGTCAGCAGCAATCTTGTACTTCTTAACCAGAACAGTCTTCACAGCCTCAGCACGCTTCTTGGCAATGCGGTCGTTAACCTCCTTAGAACCCTCGGGTGAAGCATAACCCAGAATCTTCACCTTGCTCTCAGGATGGTTCTTCATGTACTTAGCAACCATCTCACAGCTTGCCATACCAGCAGCATCAACATTGGTCTTACCCTGACCGAAGATAACGATAGGCTGCAGAGTAGCATTCATCTCCTTGATAATGCGCTCCTCAATGATCGTCTGTGCAGGACGAGACTGGCAAGCAGCCAACTGAGCCTTCAGGTCAGCAATAGCCTTACCATCAGCAGCAATCTTACCATCCTTAGCCTGGTTGTCAGCACGCAGCTCGTTGATCTTAGCATTCAGACCGTCAATCTCAGCCTGGTCGCGCAGCTGCTCCTTCTTAAAGTTGTGAGAACCATTGCTATTACCGAACTTATAGTTCAGACCTACGCTAACCTGACCAATGGCATTCCACTTGCTATCATTACCGAAAGTAACCTTACGGAAGGGGTTGCTCCATGTGGGGGCAGGCTGGCCAAGTACCAAAGCAGGCTCAATGTAGAGCTGCCAAGCCTTGTCAGCACCCAGATTGAAAGCAAAGTCAACACCAGCCTTAGCGTTCAAACCAGAAGAAACATTGCCGTAAGTATGGCTATAACCACCACCTACAAGAGCAATCACTTCAAAGCCACGGGGCTGTCCCTGATAACCTGCAAAAGCATTGCTCAGGTTGAAGGTACCCATAATGTCAACATTGATAGCGTCAACAAAAGTAAACTCCTTCATCATTGACTTCTCTGAAGACTCAAAATACATGTCAGCATCCAAAGCCAAACCAAATACGGTAGTCAGATTCTTACCAACACGAACACCCAGTTTGGGAGCAAAACCCTTCAGGCGGCCCCATTCTTCACCATTTACATTGAACTGTGAGATTGGTGTAGCAACACCTGCGTTCAAACCAACATACCAGTTGTCACCAGCCTTGTTTGAAGTAGTGGCTGTCTTCTGCGCAGAGGCAGATACTGTCAGCATAGCTGCAGCAAGCATTAAAAATAACTTTTTCATGTTTGTTTTGAAATTAATTAATGATAAGTATTATTGTTTTATTGTCTTTGAATGATTTTTCCTCCCTCTTCGATGGCCTGCATATTCAGTGGAATCAGCGCATGATGGCGTTCAGGAAGTGTCTTCTTCAGTGCCTTCTCCACACCGTTAGTACCTACCACAGGGCAAACCTTCAACAGACCACCCAATACAATCATGTTAAACACCTTGCCGTTCTTCATCTCAGCGGCCTTGTCCATAGCATCAATGCGGTATACGGTGATGTCCTTACGCGTTGGAGGATTGATAATACCAAAACCATCATAGATGAGGATTCCACCAGACTTAATCTTAGGTTCGAACTTTTCTAATGATGGTTGGTTCAATACGATTGCAACATCGTATTTGCTGAGAATAGGCGAAGAAATACGCTCGTCGCTAACAATCACAGTAACGTTGGCTGTACCACCGCGCTGCTCCGGACCGTAAGCGGGCATCCATGTCACCTCCTTATCCTCCATCAGTCCACTATAGGCCAGAATTTTACCCATCGAGAGTACTCCCTGACCTCCGAAACCTGAAATAATTATTTCCTTTTTCATTTGTCTGTCGTATCTTTTAAGTCACCTTTGGGATAGAAGGGGAACATGTTCTCCTTCATCCATTCGTTAGCCTTGGCGGGTGTGAGTTTCCAACCGCTGTTACAGGTAGAGACGAACTCCACGAGACTTGAGCCCTTGCCGGCCATCGAAGCCTCGAAAGCCTTACGGAGAGCCTTCTTCGCCTTGTTGATAGAGGCCACGCTCTCCACACTCTGACGAGTAACATAGCAAGTTCCTTCCAAACCAGCAGCGATATCAGCCATCTTCAGGGGATAGCCATGCAACTGAGGATCGCGGCCATATGGACAGGTAGAGGTCTTCTGACCAATCAGCGTGGTAGGAGCCATCTGACCACCCGTCATACCATAGATGGCATTGTTGACGAAGATAATCACGATGTTCTCACCACGGTTCAGGGCATGAATGGTCTCACAGGTTCCGATACAAGCCAGGTCGCCATCACCCTGATAGGTGAACACCAGACGGTCAGGCCAGCAGCGCTTGATACCCGTAGCCAGTGCGGGAGCACGACCATGGGCAGCCTCCTGCCAGTCTATATCTATATAGTTGTACGCGAAGACAGCACAGCCCACAGGCGAAACACCTACGGCTTTGTCTTCCATACCCATCTCTTCGATGACTTCGGCAATGAGCTTATGTACCACGCCATGACTGCAGCCAGGACAGTAGTGCATATTGTTGTCGTTCATCAGCGTCGGCTTTTTGCAGACGATGTTTTCTGGTTGAACTATTTGATTTCTATCCATAATCTTACATTACCTTTTTCAATGCTTCAACAATTTCCTCAGGATCGGGAACGATACCTCCCAGACGGCCGAACTGCTCCACGGGCACAGCACCATTCACAGCCAAACGTACATCCTGTACCATCTGACCAGCGTTGATCTCGGCCACCAGGATACCCTTCACTTTCTTCGAGAGCTCTGCAATCTGCTTCTCTGGGAATGGAAACAGTGTAATTGGGCGGAAAAGACCAACTTTGATACCCTGCTCGCGGGCAATTTCCACGCTCTTCTCAGCAATACGGGCAGCACTGCCGAAGGCCACGATTGCATACTCAGCATCGTCCATCTGCTGCTGCTCAAAGCGCACCTCGTTCTCCTGAATCTTAGCATATTTCTGCTGGAGGGCGATGTTACGCTGCTCCATGATCTCAGGCTTCAGCTCCAGCGAGGTGATTACCACACGCTCACGGTTCTTGGGTTTACCCGTAGAAGCCCAGGGACACTCCTTGATTACCTCCTCGTCTGTACGACGGGGCTTAAAAGGAGGCAGCACCACTTTCTCCATCATCTGACCGATGACACCATCACTCAGAATCATGGCAGGGTTGCGATATTTGAAGGCCAACTCAAAAGCGAGGTCTACGAAGTCGGCCATCTCCTGAACAGATGAGGGAGCCAGCACGATGACCTTGTAGTCACCATTGCCACCACCACGCGTAGCCTGGAAGTAGTCACCCTGTGAGGGCTGGATGGTTCCCAGACCAGGGCCGCCACGCTGCACATTGACAAATACACCTGGTACCTCAGCACCAGCCATGTAAGTGATGCCTTCCTGCATCAAAGCAATACCAGGAGACGATGACGACGTCATGGCACGTTTACCAGCGCCAGCAGCACCATACACCATATAAATAGATGCCAACTCGCTCTCAGCCTGCACCACCTGCATACCAGTGGTCTCCCAAGGCTTCAACTCAGCCAGTGTCTCAATCACCTCACTCTGCGGAGTAATAGGATAGCCGAAATAGCCGTCGCATCCGCAACGAATAGCAGCGTGGGCAATAGCCTCGTTGCCTTTCATCAACACAACTTCTCTTTTTTCTTCAGCCATAGCTTATTCCTCCACTTTTTTACGATACACGGTAATACAGCCATCTGGGCAGACAATGCCACACGATGCACAGCCCACACAGGCTTCCTCGTTGACAGCCTCCACAAAGGGATAACCGTGAAGATTAACTTTGTTGGCCAGAGCGATGACCTTCTGAGGGCAAGCAATGATACACAACTGACATCCCTTGCAACGCTCAGTATCCACCACAATGGCGCCTTTCATTTTTGCCATTTTTTATTTGTTTAATGCATTAACTATCGAATTCGGAGTGCAAAGGTACAAATAAGTAGGGAAACCACCAAAATATTTTTGATTTAAACAAACAGAAAATGCAATTAATTATGCAAAATCAATCTTCCGTGCACCATTCTTGCAAATTTATGCAACAATCATTTCACAATCTTACGTCCTTGAGCAATATAAACACCGGGGGGCAGCGAAGCCTGAGAGGCATCATGGCGATGCCCCTGCAGGTCGTAAACATATTTTGAATCCGCGTTCTCCTTCTGAAGCATATTAACTGCCGTAGTTTCGTCAAGCGCCTCAACACCTATCTCAGCCGCAGAGGTCCAAGCATTTCCGTTCACTTCACTCTTAGCTATGAACTTGATGTATCGTGCAATGGTGGCTGTATTGAGCTTGGCAGTTTGCTGTGCTGTGATATTCTGGAAGTTACCAGTTGCTGCAGCAGAGCCCCATGTATTACCATCAGTACTTAGGTATATCTCGTAGGCTTTCGCCATACCGTTCTGGTTGCCATCCTGACGTGCCAGATAGGTAATGGCTGTTACATTGTAGTTGGTAGCCATATCAATGACGATAGTATGCGGATGTTTCGGCTCGTTAGTACCCCATGCTGTATGCCAGAAAGTGCTATTATTGCCGTCAATGGCCAAATTGGCCTCATTGCCACCCTGATAGCTATCAACGCTTATCACTTTCCATGCACTCTTATTGATAAACAGTGGGAAGTCGTAACTCATCACAGGACTGGTCATCAGGCCATCAAGTGTACTATAGGCTTTAACGGTGCAAGCTGCGTTGTGAGTGACAGCCGAAGAATATTTTTGATATTCGCCACCATCGATACTGTACCAAATAGTAGCATTCTGCGTCTGAGTGGTCATCTTCAGTTTGCCATCGTTCTGACGTTCCACGCTGACAGACTGGCAGACGGGCATATCGATGCGGGCAGCCTCAGCAGCCTTGACATCAGCCTTCAACGGAATGATGAAGAAGCGGAAAGCTGTGTTGGCAGCTTTCAGTTCGTACTTATCCATCACATCGGGACCACATGAGTTATTGCCCAGACCGCGGGTAGCAGCATCGAGATTGACAACAGTAGGTGTACAACTCACGAACTCATAAGTATGCTTCTTGCGTGTATCCTTATTAGTATAGTTATCCTCCGGACGGAAGTGGACGGCCGATGCCGCCATCTGGTCAGGAGCAACGAAGAGCAAGCCCAGACCATCCGTATTGGTCACAGACATCCAGCGAACCTCCTGTTTTGTGCCATGCTCCTGAGGCAGGATATATTCCTCGTACTGATCGGTGACGGTACTGTTATAGATAGCTGGTAAACAGGCTTCCTTGCGGTCGCGATAGCTGTCCCAAGGACCGCGACCGAACCAACTAAGTTGCTCCATCCCTTCCGGCATCTCCAACTTGAAGCCGAGTTTCGGCAGGATGGCCCCCGTATTCTGGGGACGGATGAACGAGTTGGTCATGATGGTACCGTCAGCACAGACGATGAAGTCGAGCGATACATCAAAGATATTTGAACCAGTACCGTAGGTACTCTTCATGCTGACAGTAACGGTCTTACCATCGACAGCTTTCGTCACCTTGGTCTCTGTACCCTTACCTGTCGTACTAAGACTACGCAGTCCCATGCCATCCCAGCTAGCCTTCTTAGAACCATCATTATCGGTAGGCAGACGGAAGGTATTGAGCTGTAAAGCCTTAGTCATCATCTGCACGCCATCGAAGGTGTAGCCCGTCAGTGTACCCTTACTCTTGCTAAACGTAGCCGCGAAGTTAGCACCACTGACAGTAACAACACTTGTACCGTCATCGACAGTCAGTGCATTGGCCGTAGCAAACGTCAGGTCCTTCATGGGTTTGGAAGCACTCTTCACTAGCAGTTTCTCTTCAGCTACTACGTAGCCTGCATCAGCCCAGGCTGTTTTCTCACGCTGTTTGGCACAGAAGTAGATAAATGCTTCCTTAGTGGCATCAAGTTCATTGACAGAAGTCATATCAATGGTGACATCCTTTGTTGCGCCAGCAGCGATGTCGTCGCTAATTGTACCAGTACCAAGGACATTGTCATCTTCATCCATCAACGTATAGCTAACGTCATAGGTATTGCTGGACAGGAACGCCAACTTGTTTTTCATGCGGAACGTTCCTGTCTTTCCGCTGATAGCAGCCCACTCCAGGGGCTGGTAAATCTTCTTAGTATTGTAAGTCTTGGCGGTATAGCTCCAGTCGGGATGCACCAGACCGTTGATACAGAAATTGCCGTCGTTGGGATTGTCTCCGAAATCTCCACCATAGGCCCAGTATTCTTGACCTGAGCTGCTTTTCGTCAGGAGTCCTTGGTCTTTGAAGTCCCAGATAAACTCACCCGTCAGGCACGGATACTGCTCATAGAGGTCGAACATCTCGCGGACATTGCCCATAGAATTTCCCATAGAATGCGAGTTCTCACACTGAATATGTGGACGATCGTGCTGGGTTTTACCCTTATTCTCGATGCCACCATAATCCCAATACATAGACGAGGTTACATCAGCATACTGACTAGCCCCCTCATAGTGGGTCAAGCGGGTGTTGTCGAGCTCTTTGATAGCAGTCTGTACGGCAGCAAAGTTTTTACCGCTACCGCTTTCGTTGCCAAACGACCACATGAAGATACAAGGGTGGTTGCGCATCCAGCGCACGTGGTTCTGCGAACGTTCCACCATCGCATTCTTGAACTGCGACACAGAAGATAGTCCCCAGTTTCCGTGACACTCCACGTTGGCCTCTGCCAACACATACATACCATATTTATCGCAGAGGTCATAGAAAATGGGATCATTGGGATAGTGGGAGGTACGGATGGCGTTGATATTCAGGCGCTTCATACAGAGAATATCCTGTTCAATCTCCTCAGGGGTAATGGCACGCCCATTGACAGGTGAGAAGTCGTGACGGTTGACTCCATGGAACACCATGCGCTGGCCGTTGATGAGCAGAGCACCATCTTCACGAATACTCACTTTACGGAAGCCCACCTTGCTGCCTCGCCTATCGACCACGTTACCGTCTTTGTCCTTCAACGTCACCACCAGGTCATAAAGATTCGGTGTCTCGGCACTCCATAGCTTCGGGGCTTTGACGGTAATGGTCATATTTACGCTGGCTGCCACTTCCTTGCTGTTCTGTGCAAAAACTTCGCCATTACTCATAATATGGGCTTCTACCGTGCCACCACTGACGGCATTGACATTTGTCACCTCCACCTTTATAGAGGATCTGCCACCAGTAAATGTTGAGTTGAGGTTGGGATTGAAGAAGTAGTCGCGTATCTGACTCTTGGGGGCTGACCACAGGAAACAACTGCGGTGAATACCCGTCAGACGCCAATAGTCCTGGCACTCCAGGAACGAGCCGCTAGTGAAACGATATACCTGCAGGGCAATAGTATTGTCCCCCTCAACGAGATAGTCGGTAATCTTAAACTCAGAGGGTAGGTATGAGTCTTCTGAGTAACCTATGCGCTGTCCGTTAATCCAAAGGTAGTAGCCATGCCCCACGCTGTTGAAACGCACATAGACATCACGTCCCTTCCATGTGTCAGGAATGGTAAAGGTGCGACGATAGGTACCCACGGGGTTTTTCTTACTATCTTTATATGTGAACCAACTGGGACGGTCGGCCATGACCGAGTACGTCGACTCATTATAAGAGAATGGATAACTGGTATTACAATATAGTGGTTTGTCCCACGACTTGTTGTGTTTCAGTCCCCACACCTGCCAACTACTGGGCACATCTATATCAGTCCAAGATACGTCATTAAAATCCTTAGCACACCATTCATCCTTTGCACTGGTGGGTACGCCCACCCACTGGAATTTCCACACGCCATCCAGTGACTGGTACCAAGGAGACTGCTTCATATCATTCTGCGCTATAGCACCGTCATTTGCCATGGGGATGGCCTGTGTATGTGCTGTCTCGCGGTTAACACTTGTTACTAGGGGATTGTCCCACTCTTTACCCGTAATCTCTGTTTGAGCAAAGGCCTTCCCTACGGTCATCAGGGCAATCATGTTGATAATAAGTCGTTTCATATTCTAAGTTAGTTATTCTTTATAGCGTGACATCGAGATTCTGTGTCAGGGGTTATACATGTCCTTACAGTAGAAGGCCATGATATCATCCAACATGCGCTTGGCCTCGACAGCAGG
>CAMJIA010000065.1 GCA_946405695.1 uncultured Prevotellaceae bacterium
CTGCGTCAGCGCCTGCTGTTTCTGCAACTGCGTCAGGTGCATGAAGTCGGCAGGCAGATAGTCCTGGTCCATCTCCATGTGGTCACTCAGATACTGCCACGAGGTGGTTGAGCTCAGCAGCCAGTTATCAGCCTTGTAACTGATGTTCAGACCCGTATTCACCATCTGGCGCTTATAGCTGTTCATCAGCGTCGTCGAGGGGTCGGCAACGGTATTGGCATCAAAGTCGTACAAACCGTAAGGAAACGCATTCTGATTGGTCCATTGATAGTCGGCCGTCAAGTCAAATGTCAGGCGACTCGTTGGCTGATACACGAAGCGCATCTTTCCGCCAGCCTCCTGCAGCTTGTCGTTCCATTCGTCCAGTGCCTGGTTCTTGAAAAAGCCACGCTGACCATTCCAGAAGGCTGCCGCAGAGAAGGCGAACTTCTCTGTAGGACGATGAAAATGGGCTATCTCCGCATGCGACGTCAGTCCTGTGCCGATACCCATCGAGATATCAGTACCCTGATACACCATCGGGTTCTTCGAGTAGATGTGTACCAGTCCACCCTCCGTATTCATGCCGTACAGCGTGCTTTGTGGGCCACGCAGCACATCGACACGGTCTACGTGGTAGAAGTGATGATTAAAGGCTGCCTTCGACATCAGCGGGATGTTATCATAGTAAATGCCCACGGCAGGATTGTTGATACGCGAACCGATACCGCGGATATACATCGACGACGTCAAACGAGAGCCATACTGCGGCATTGAGAATGATGGCACATACTCTGACAGCTGGGAAAGGTCCTTGACTCCCAGCATCTGCATCTCGCGCTGGGTCAGCACTGTCGAGCTTAGTGGCTGGTGGCGCAATAGGCGTCCATCCTTGGGTTGCGACACCACGACAATCTCGTCAAGGTCGAACACCTTTGACGTGTCGTTCACCTCTTCAGCCTGAACCATCGCGGAGATGAAGAGCATTATTCCTGAAAACAACAATTTACCTATCATACAATATTTATGTGGTTTGTGTGTTGGTTATACTTTCTCCTTATATTCGTGCTTACGCTTTGGATTCATTGGAAACCATCCCTTCTCCACACGTCTTTTCTGGGAGAAGAGTTCACCGATACCCCACAACGCCGATGCACCAAAGACTCCCAGGAACGACGACAGATAGACGTTTTCCGTAAAGAGTGCTGCCACGCAACAGCTGATGCCTACCAGCAAGTAGACAACCCAGGGACGCGTGCCCCAGTAGTACTCTGTCTTAATGACGATAGGGTGCCATATGCCAATGGCCAGAAACGTCATGACGGCGATGATGATACCAGTGAAGTACATTAGCGCAGGAAGTATTTCTTTCCGTTCTTGATGACGATTCCCTTATAGCCTACAGCTGTGCGCTGTCCGGCAAGGTTGTAGGCGGGAGCATCCTTCTGCTCGGCGACCTTGACGGTCTCTACGGCTGTCTCCTTGTTGCCGGGGAAGGTGCTGACAATCTGGAAAGGCATCTTGCCGGGGTGGAAGGCATTAGTTACCTTGATGTTACGACCCTCGTAAACCACCAGGATGTTGTTCTCCATCTCGTTCATCACGTAGTCGCCGTCCATACCCACAACACCATTGTTCACAGACTTGAAGTGCATGGTCAGTCCATCAGCAACATAGTCGCGATAGTAGCCACCCTTCTGTTCATCCATAGCCAATCCCTTGACGATATAGTTGCCGATTGTCAGATCGCCTATAGCAGTAGCATTCAGCTGATAGCTGGGAACGCTGACGTCCAGCAGGGTAATGCCACTCTCAGGATAGGTGCGCACGCTATAAGTCACATTTGCTGCACTATAGTTGAACTTGCCTCCGATGCTGACGTCCAGCTTGTCGGAATAATCCTTAATATAATAAGCGGTGATATTATAGGTCAGCGGCATGGGCATGCTACCATATTGGAAAGTGGCCTTCAACGTAAACGTATTGTAAGCATCGTGGGCATAAGAACCTGTGAGCGATGTGCCGACGATAGCTTTCTCTTGTCCGTTAACGGTGATGGTCTCATTAAACTGCTGATCGGGGAAAGTTACCGTCATCGTGGACATGTCCATCGAGAACTGAACACCATGAATGGTAAACGACGGTATTACCAACTGGCCGTACCTCATCTCGGGCAACGTAACATCTGAACCTAAATACTTTACGGTGTCACTCTCAAGAGTAGAAACTGTGTTACCTGATACATCAATGGTTGCTTTTCCTGAAAACTTCATTAGGGTGTGTCCGCCCTGAGCCATAGCTGAAAGCATGGCAGTGGTTAAGAATAATAGTGTAAAAATCTTTTTCATGTGTCTTTATGTGATTAAAATCGGGTGCAAAGGTACTCATTTCCCCCTACACCCACAATCCTAATAAATATGGATTTTTTGCAAAAACTGCTAATTTGTTCCGATATACAGGAAGATCATACCAAGGAGTACAAGGGCGAGGTCGAAGGCCTTAGCCTTGAGATTCTTCTCGTGAAAGAAGATGGCACCAAAGAGGAAGCTGACAATGACGGAACCTCGACGCACCATGGAGACAATTGAAATCATGGCATCGGGCAACGACAGCGAGTAGAAATACATGAAATCGGCAGTAGAGAGGAAGATGCTGACACCAATGATGGACCAATGCCAATGGAAAGGCGTTGTCTCGTTATGTTTGGGCCACCACAACAACATCAACATGGCCAACATCATAAAGCATTGGTAGATGTTGTACCACGACTGCACCAACATGCGGTCGAGCCCTACTCCACCCGACTCCACAGGCGCCATGAGATATTTGTCGTAAAGTCCGCTAACAGCTCCCAATACAGCAGCGCCCACAATCATCCATATCCAATGGTCGTGCTTGAAGTCGATACCTTCCTTCTTCCCACTACGACTAAGCAACAGGAATGACAAGACCGCCAACATGACACCAATCCATTGCCAATGGTTCAGTCGTTCGCCAAAGACCAGTAGGGCACCTACCAGCACCATCACGGGACGTGTAGCATTGATAGGGCCAACAATAGTCAACGGCAGGTGTTTCATGCCGAAATAGCCAAGCACCCAACTGGAGAGCACGATGAGTGCCTTCAGGACAACGTATTTGTGTACTTCCCAACCGCCATTACCAACGTGGAAGATGCTGTTGTCAAGCACATCGGTGGTGCCGCTGAGTATGATAAACGGCAGGAATATCAGGGACGAGAAAAGCGTATTCAGAAACAATACAGGAATGACGGCATTCTCTTTCAGCGCCTCTTTCTTAAACGAATCGTAACAGCCCAACAAGGCAGCCGACATAAATGCTAATAGTAACCAAGCCATACTAATATTTCACTTCTTCTAAAAACAGGGCTTTAGCTGGCATCGACTCACCAGCTTGTGTGCGTTGCTTGCCCTCAATGACCTGACGGAATTCGTCAAGCGACATGCGACCACGGCCTACCTCTATCAACGTGCCCACCACGGCACGCACCATGTTGCGCAGGAAACGGTTGGCAGTAATCTCAAAATACCACTCCGACGGTGACACCTGGTGCCATTGGGCATGGGTGACGTGACAGATGGTGGTCTTCACATCACTTCCAGCCTTGCAGAATGCGCCAAAGTCCTCGTACGCCAAGAGTACACGACCCGCCTCGTTCATCTTTTCAAAGTCCAGCTGATAGTGCATCTCCTGCGAATACTGCTGGATGAAAGGATTCTTCTTTGTATGGATATAATAATGATAAGTACGCGACGTAGCCGAGAAGCGCGCATGCATATCGCTGGCCACAGGTTCTATGCGGTCTACGGCAATGTCGTGGTGCAACAGTCCATTGAGTTTCTTCGTCAGCAAGGCGGCATCGAAATCTATATCCGTATCGAAGTGTGCAGCCATTCGTCGGGCATGAACGCCAGCATCGGTACGTCCTGCCCCGGTCACCTGAATCTGTTCACGCAACAACAGCGACAGACAACGTTCCAGCTCACTCTGAACGGTGATGCCATTGGGTTGCACCTGCCAGCCGTGATAGTTGGTGCCATCGTAACAAAACCATACGAAATATCTCATCTTTCTCAAATTTTGTGCAAAGGTACAAAATAATTCGTAATTCGTAATTCTCAATTCTCAATTTTTTTATGTACCTTTGCAGCCCAATTATGAAAAAGATTGTTATGTTATTCATCGTGCTCTGCGCCACCATTGGCTTGCAGGCACAGACCAAAGAGACACCCAATGCCCAACAGGCTCGCCGTATATTCAACGAGACTTTCAAGATGATTTATGGTGAGCAGGGCTCGCAGTTGCATTACAAAGTAAACATCATTGGCATCTACAAAACTGAGGGTACCATTTGGACAAAGGGCAAGAAGAGTAAGTTCGTTGACGAGAAATATATTGCCTGGAACGACGACGTGACGTACTACCGTTTGGAGCGCAAGAAGAATCGTGTGGTCATCTACGATGCCCACTCTGACGAGCGCGACAAGTATGCTACGAAGTTTAAGTTCAATCCTGACAACTACACCTACAGCATCAAGGAAGCCAAGGAGGGTTACTACATCACGCTGAAGGCGAAGAAGGGTGTCTCAGGTATCAAAGAGGCGCGTTGCCTGTTGGACAAGAAACAACGCTATCCTGTCAGCGTGCGCATCAAGGTGGGCATCTTCCATACCACCATCAAGATTAGCGACGTGAAGATTGGTGGCATCAGCGACGACCTGTTTAAGTTCCCACGCGACAGCTATCGTGACTGCGAATACGTTGACAAGCGATAACAGTCTGTCTTTATCACGCCATCGGAATACCTAAAAAAGATGATTTTGTAATTCAGGTGATACACTTTTCATCAAAAATGTGTATCTTTGCCGCATGAAAAATCTAAAGATGTACGAGCCCAGCGACAAAATGGTGACGCTGATCAAGGACAACTGTAGTGTCCTGCAGGCACTCAGTTCCTTTGGCATTAGTCTTGGCTTTGGCGACAAGACCGTTAGTGAGACGTGTCAGATGAATGGTGTTGATACCTACACCTTCCTGGCGGTAGTAAACTACACCATCAACGGTAATGGCAGCTTCGAGAACGATGAACAAATAAGTGTTCCCACGCTGTTGCACTACCTGAAAGCCAGCCATGCGTACTATCTCGATTTCCAACTGCCTTTCATCCGTCGCGAGCTACAGGAAAGCATTGTCGAAGACGATGCGCTTGGCATGCTCATCATGAGACTTTATGAGAATTACGCTCAGGAGATTCGTCGCCACATGAAGTACGAGGAGAAAACGCTTTTCCCCTATGTGGAATCTCTGCTCGAAGGTCGTCCCATGAACGACTATAACGTTGAGACGTTCTCCAAGCACCATGAGCAGACTGACCAGAAGCTGCGCGAGTTGAAACTGATGATTATCAAGTACCTGCCTGCCGACAATAAGCACAACAACCAACTGACGGCAACGCTCTACGACATCTACAACAACGAGGAGTGGCTCCGCCAGCATGCCGAGGTGGAGGACCAGATCTTTACACCAGCCATCAAGCGTCTGGAGCGGATGGTCAAGCAGGACGATGTGTCGAAGAACATCACGTCGATGGTCTTCAAGGGTGGTCAGGACAACAGCGAGATCATCAGCGACCGCGAGCGCGACGTCATCATCGGTGTGGTGCAAGGTTTGCAGAACAAGGAGATAGCCGACCGCCTCTGCATCTCAGTCAATACCGTTATCACCCATCGTCGTAATATAGCCCGCAAGCTTCAGATTCATTCGCCTGCGGGCCTAACCATCTATGCCATCGTCAACGGCCTCGTCGACATCTCCAGCGTCAAACTGTAACATCCAGATATAACAAAAAAAGGCGGGTCGGTTCTGAATGATCCACTTTTAGGAAGGTTGAGTGCACAAAAGGAATCATCGCTTTTGTGCACTCTTACTATTTGTAGTAACCAATCCTGACGAAGTGGCGTGATGGACCGAAGGGATTCCACGAGATGTGGAGCCAGCCGTTGCCGGTGAGGAGCTGGTCGGTGTAGTCGCAGGCGCGGAGATAGTCGATAAGGCGCTGGAATTGGCGAGGGTCCTTGGGGCGGATATCGGCAGCCTGGCCGAGGAGGTGCTGGGAGTTCTGGACACCACCGACGAGGGCGTTGACGCGAGGGTTGCGGAAGCCGGAGGTGATGATGATGGGACCGACCAGTTGGCGGGCGGGCTCCAGGAGCAGCAGGCAGCCATAAGTCATGTTCGCCACGTGCTGCATGGTGGGCTTGTTATCGGGGTACTTGCTCAGGTTAAGGAACTCGCCAAGCTTAAAATGAGGCGAGAGCCGAGTGTCATTGATTGTTATGTTTTCCATTGATTTTCCGTGTGATGAGTTTAACATAGTAGTCGAGGCCGAAGATGCTGGCGACGAGCAGGAACGCCTGGGCGACATAGACCAGCAGACCGTTGGAGACATCGTCAATCATGATGACCTGATAGGACACCAGCGCAATGCTGCTCACGATGAGCAGCACCGCACAGGCATACTGAGAGATTTTAAATCGCGTGTTTTCCATGGCATTAGATCAGCTCTTAACTACACTACAAAGTTACGAAAAAATAGTGAGAATAGCAAACGTTTCCCTAATTATTTTTTCTGCTTTTTCTGTTTCTTGACAATGGAAATTGTGGGAGGATTATTTACTCACGGTGAGGGCTGCGATGGGCACTCCGAAATGATTTTACATTAGACTTTTTTAATGAAAAATAGTCCTTGGCGGCTGTGGGAAATGAGCAGAAAATTGCTTATCTTTGCAGTTCATTCGCAAAATAAAAAACACATTAAAAATATATGAAAGAGAGCACAAATACTGAAGAACTGATGGAGGCGGCAGAGGAGACGTGCCGCCAATTGGAGCGTGAACAGGAGGAGTTGGAGGATCGGGCCAGGGAACTGAAAATACGACTGCAGGTGGTGGAGGCCACAAAGGAGTTACTCAGTGAGATTGACCGGCTAAAGGCTGACAACGAGGCTCTGCAGACGGAGGTTGACGAACTGAATCAGCAATTACAGGAGAAGGACATGCAGTTGAAGGAGTTGGGCAAGCTGTCGGCTGGTGTTGCCAAAAAGTCGTCGCAGGATGACGTGTCGAAGGCCCTGCGCATCTACCTGAACACGTCGAAGCGCAAGACGCTAAGCAAACGCGAGGCTGCCAAGACGGTTTTCCTAGAGTTAATAGCCGCAGCCAAACTGGAGGTTCCTGAGGACATCATGGAGCTACTGAACCACTTTGACGACGAGCAGATTGTAGAGCCCTCGCAGGTGTCGACGACTGGCAATGTGACCGAGGACATGTCTGTACTGTTTGCTGCCGAGGCGCAGGGTTTGTGGCAGCGGCTGAGGGATGCGGGGTTCATCGTGGCCGACGGCTATGGTTTGGCTGAGGGCATTTCGGCAAACCAGGCTGCCTACATCGCCGACCGCATGGCCGAGCGATTGCAGATTAAGAAGAAGTGGAAGCTGTTTCAGCAACTGTGGGGCATCCCCAATCTGGCTCAGTTGGCAGGCTCTTGGCAGCAAACGGGCAAGTTGCCGCCCGATGCTCGCCGAATAGACGACCTCTTGAAATAGCCCATAAACAGGGCGTTTGCGGTCTTATATAAGTCTTATAGTAAGTCTTATATAAGACCTTTTTCTTTGTCCTTTTTCATACCTTTGCAGCACCAATCAACGGGAAAAATGGTCAAGCGTTGGACCGTAGGCCAGTCTCACTTTCCGGTTGTGCGGAGGGTCCCTCGTGTGAGACCGGGGAAACACCCGAACCTATTTAAAATTATGTATAAGAACAATGAAAAAGTTTGGAACAACAACACGCATCTGAGCGTGAATCTGAAAACCCAGTTGCGCAGCGACCGCCGCATGAAGACCGGCAAGGGCTATCCTGGCGTGCTGCAGCTTGACGAGGAGAGCGTCGTCGACGAGTACCTCTGCCGCGACCCGCACTTTACCTTTACGGAAATCGTGCCGCAGCCAACCCCGAAGCGCAATCCGCACGTCTATGATGGCGACTACATCACGGTCACCCGCCGCGCCGACGGCTCGTATCATCCCAACTTCAAGCCGATGAAGGTCAGCGAAGGCTTCAGCGTCGCCCGCTATGCCAGCAACGTAGCCAACGAACTGCTCTGGGCTTTGGAGGGCCTGGTAGGGAAAGAGTGAACTGAACAAAAATCACAATATCACAAATCACAGT
>CAMJIA010000066.1 GCA_946405695.1 uncultured Prevotellaceae bacterium
CCAGATCCTTACAGTTCTTCACGAAGTTAGGATCGATGTCGTCCTGCAGACCACCGATACGGTAGTAGTTCTGGATCAGACGACCACCCGTAGTCTCCTCCATACAATTGAGCACGTGCTCACGGTCACGCATACCATACAACATGCCAGTCAGAGCACCCAGGTCCTGAGCCACACAAGAGGTGTAGAGCAGGTGGGAGTCGAGACGCTGAAGCTCATCCATAATGGTACGGATATACTTGATGCGATCGGTCAATTCTACCTCTAAAGCCTCCTCTATCACACCCACCAAAGCATGCCTATGTTGCATGGCTCCCAGATAGTTAAGACGATCCGTTAAAGCAAGTGTTTGAGGATAGGTCATTCCTTCCCACATCTTCTCAATGGCACGATGGATATAGCCGAGATGCGGATAGATATGCTTCACAGTCTCACCATTGAGCACCGTCTGCAAACGGAGCACACCGTGGGTAGCAGGGTGCTGCGGACCGATGTTAATCACATAGTCATCGGCACCGAAAAGCTTGTTCTGCTTCGACTGCAAAACGCCGTCCTTGTCGAGATAATACTCCAGACCGTAGTCGGGCTCCACATCATCCTCCAAGGTATAGGCATCATTAAACTGCCAGTCCTTGCGGAAGGGATAACCCTTGAAATCGCTACGCAGGAACAGACGACGCATATCCTTATGACCCAGGAACACGATGCCATAGAAATCATAGACCTCACGTTCCAACAGATCAGCCACACGCCAGATATTCGAGACGGTAGGGATATAGGCCAGCAACTGACCATCGGTCTCACCCGTGCCGTTTGAAGCAAGGCCGTCGCCACAAACCTGTGTCTTGGCCATCATCTTCACCGAGCAACGCTCGTGGGTCTGGGTATTCTCAAGGATATAAATACAGCCGAGACCTTCCTCTCCGAAGTCTTCTCCGACGATGGTGACAAGATAGTCAAAGCCCTTCTTGTCCTTCAAGTTCTGCATCTCCTGTGCGAACTTGTCGAAATCAAATGATAAAAACTCTAACTTCATGCCTTCTCCTCCTCTTTTACTGTGGGCTGCGATTCTGTCGCAGCTTTCATTTCTTCAACAAATTCCTGGGGAACTTCCGTTACCACAATCGGCTCACGACGGTGGTCGCCATGCTTCTGGCGGAACGTCAGCTCTTCGTTTGATACTCCAAGTGCAGCCTCCTCAGCAGTCTGCTTGTGGTTGGCACCACCGAAGAATTTCTCGATCTTCACCTTACGCTGCAGCTGCATCATGCCATACATGATAGCCTCTGGACGTGGGGGGCAACCAGGAATAAACACATCGACGGGAACAATCTCCTCGATACCCTTCACTACATGGTAGCTCGACTTGAAAGGACCACCACTGATGGCACAGCCACCGACAGCAATCACATACTTAGGCTCGGCCATCTCGTCATACAGACGCTTCAAGGCAGGAGCCATCTTGTGAGTGATAGTACCGGCACACATAATCAGGTCGGCCTGACGGGGAGAGTTACGAGTAACCTCAAAACCGAAGCGGGCGAAGTCGTAACGGGCACAACCACAGGCCATGAACTCGATACCACAGCAAGAAGTGGCGAAGGTCAGTGACCAGAGAGAGTTCGAACGGCCCCAGTTAATCAACTGGTCCAGTGAGCCCGTAATCACATTGACGCCCCCCTCATGGAGCTCGTCGATGATTTTCTCCAACGAGGCGTTATCATTCCACTCCTCGTAGGGAATACTCTTGATGTGAGGCTTTCTTACTTCCATTCCAAGTCTCCTTTCCGCCAGGCATAAGCCAAGCCTAATACTAAAACTACCAAGAAGAAGCCAATGCTCAGCAACGCTGCTGCGCCGAACTCCTTCACTACTACCGCCCATGGATACAGAAATACTGTTTCTATATCAAACATGAGGAACAAGATGGCAAAGAGGTAGAATCCCACAGATACGGGAAGCCATGAGCTGCCTCGCGTGGGTATACCACTCTCATACGGTTCACCCTTCACCTTCGCGTAGGACCTCGGACCTATCAGCTTGGCTACAATGTAAGCCGCCACCACCAATGTAATAGCCGTCAGCAAGACGGTAATTAACAAAGTAAAGTTCATAAAAATTATATATTACAATATTGTATGCTTTCTTAGCGACTGCAAAGGTACACAAAAAAAATGAGAAATGAGAAATGAGAAATGAGAAATTTACTACAACACTGAAAATTTATTCATTTTTCATTCCACAACAAAAAAAACCGCTACCTTTTACAGGTAACGGCTTTTATTATTTCTTCACCGGAAAAGCTTCCTCGGAGAGTTCCTTGAAGAAGTCGTATTCCAAGATGATACCGATTCTCATCAGTAGTCGAACATCCAAGCTCTTACGCTTGAAAATGTTATATACATTTGTACGCTCACAGGGAATCTGTGTGGCCAACCAGGCAGCAGAACGGCCCTGCTTTCTGAGAATCTCTTCGATGTGCTTACCAATATTCATACTTCAGTCTTTATTTAGTTCTTTTTACTTTTGGTATTTCTCGCTGCAAAGGTATGAAATATATCTCAATCAATCAGCACATTATTGTGGAAATCTTTTGTGTTTTTGTACCAAAATTGCAATCTTTTCTACATATGCATGCTTTTATACTCATTTTTTGTACTTTTCACGTCTTTTGAGCAAGAAAAACATTTGAAACGTCCCTTACTTCTGAATCCGATAGATGCGGAACGACATGGCAGGCAGCTGGTCGTTGATGGCACTCTGCTTCTTGCCAGCCTCAACAGCGATGGTGCCCTGCTTGGGTGTGATAAGTTCAGGACGCTCTATGCTGTTCTCGTCGTCCATACCCTTATGAGAGAGTGTGATGGTCTGTGCTGTGGTGACACCCGTCAGGTCTTTCAGGTTTAACATGATGGGCTGTACCTGCTTCGAGGTGTTCACCACCTTGACAATAACCTCGTTGGCATCCTTGTCGAAACAAGCAGATGCAAAGAGACCGTTCTGACCCTCCTGATTGGCTACGGGCACGCTCTTTTTCCCTGCGGGGGTGGTCAACGAGAGCACGTGGGTTCCCTTGTTGGTGGCATAGAGCTGCTGTACGTAGTAGCTCACCGTCTTGAACATCTGCGTCTGGTCGTACCATATCTGGTCAGGACGCCACTGCCAGCCGTCGACATGTGCGAAGAGCGGAGCAGGCGTGGTCATGTGGACGATGTCGGCATTGCGCTCGAAGCCCGTCATGTGGGCAGCCTCGAGGATGGCAGCCTCGTAGTGGTTCCACTTCTTACCCTTGCCGTGGCAGGCATACTCGCCAGCAAACACCTTCGGCCCCTTGCGGTCGTACGAGTCGTAGCGCAGACCATGAGTCAAGAACCACTGTTCGTTGCGATAATAGTGCTCGTCGTAGAGATCCACCTTCAACTCTTTCATGCGTGGCTGCAGCAAGTCAAAGTCCCAGCCCTCACTATTAGGACCGGTAGTACCGATGAGTTTCAGGTCAGGATATTTCTTGCGAAGGGCATCGCTGAACTTCTTCAGACGCTCAGTGAACACAGGGCCGTAGCCACCATGTGCCTCATCGTAGTCCCACTGCTCGTTACCCACACCCAGATATTTCAAGTTGAAGGGTTCAGGGTGTCCCATGTCAGCACGCACCTTACCCCATTTTGTGGTGACGTCGCCATTGGCAAACTCCACGAGGTCCAGGGCATCCTGAATGTATGGGCCAAGATCGTCGAGTGCCACATGTACGCCTGGCTTTGTGGGATCAGGGTTCTGGAACTGGCAGCTCAGTCCGCACGAGATGACAGGCAACGGCTCGGCACCAATGTCCTCAGCGAGTTGGAAAAACTCAAAGAATCCCAGTCCATACGACTGGTAGTAGTCGGGGAAGTAACGGTAGTCGAAAGTGTACTCCCAGCGGTTATGATTCAGCGGACGGTTCTCTACAGGACCTACGCTATTCTTCCATTGATAGCGCTCGTCGAGCGAGCTGCCCTCCACGATGCATCCGCCAGGGAAGCGGAAGATGCCTGGGTGCAGGTCTTCCAGCGCCTGAGCGAGGTCGCGACGCATGCCGTTTTCACGATTCTTGTAGGTATCCACGGGGAACAGGGAGATGTGCTCCAGACAGACGCTGTTAGGGCCATGCAGGAAGATGCGCAGCTTGGCATGCTTCATGGTCTTCGTTGACGTCAGCGTGACGACGTATTTCTCCCATCGTGTCGAGTTAATTTCCAGTTTCTTCTCGACAAACTCCTGATGCTCGCTCATCGAGTTTTCTTGAATCAGCTGCACACGGATGGTTGCCTTACCCTTGGGAGCCTTCGCCCATACAGAGAAGCGATACTTCTCGCCCTTCTTCACACCAATGCCGAAGTAGCCCTCGTTAACCAAGCCCGTACGGCGGTCGCGGTGTCCTGGGTCGCTCAGCATCACATAGTGCGGACAGCGCTCGAAGGGGCCGTCGCTCTTCACCTCCACAGAGCCAAAGCTCTGCCAGCCCATTAAGTGCTGTGGAAATTCAAACGAGCGGTTCTTTACCAGTTCGCCATACAGACCACCATCAGCGGCATAGTTAATATCCTCGAAGAAGATACCATACATCGTTGACTGGATGGGGGCCCCCAGTTTCTTTGTGTTCACATCCATCGTCAGCTGGGCCCATGAGCTCAGTGCGGTACCCATGACGACAGCCATTGTTATTAACTTTTTCTTCATATAGGTAATAGTTTATTGTTATTTGCTTGTTTTCGGCACAAAGATACAAAAAATTCTCCGTTCACAGATAAAAAACGTCATCTTTATTCCTCCCAATGAAGGACGGCACCATTGCGACGAGCAGGGTCGGCACCCGTAAAGTCCATAGAATAAGGACTGCCCGTAGTAGGACTCTTGCCCAAATATTTTTGATTTTTCAGCGACAAGAGCATGAAGTCGTGATCAAGATAGTCCTGCCAGAGGAACACTTCAGCTCCTTCCACATTGCTTGTAAAGCGCACGTCGCCAGGCAGACCGTCAGCATAGACTTTCACATAGCGACCATCGGCACATAGCAAGGAGACGCAACCCATGCCTCGATCTATGACCTTGAACTGTGTCAGTTTACTTTTATCACCAATATGGGTGTCGTAAAGCACGCCATGCTTCAGGGCAATAGCGGGTCGGTTGGTTGCTTTATTGATGATGCGGATAGTTTTGCCGTAAGGGATATTCTGACTGCGGTCGGCCTTAGGCTCCTGCACGGTGAAATTATCAAACTCAGCATAACCACCATTCATACCTTTTATATTATAAGCAAAGAGCGCATGACGAGACCCTTGGAAGGTGACAAGCTGATAAGAGAGGGGCATCATGCGACCCAGCGTTTGGAAGGTGATACCATCCAGCGAGTAGGCATACTGCGCCTGATTGTTGTCGTAGTCACCTATGCAACGGAGAATGATTTTCCCGTCAACTAAATCGACGGGCACAATGGTAGTATCATTCGTGAGTTGTTCAAAGCATCGAAGGGTAAAGTTGTTGCCATCCTTCACGACACCTATCCACGAGCAGGGTACATTGATGTTGCCCAGTCCGCAGACATCGCCATCCTTCATACCCTTGGTATAGAGTTCGACAGTAGCGATGGAGGTAGGACCAATGACGCGCTGGGTAAGCGTATTGCGGGCCCACATCAGCTGTTCGGCTGGCATTGACAACAGGCGCAAACGACCTTTTTTCAAACTCCATTTCCTATCGTCAGGATTGTGGTTCCATTGCCATACACGTCCCAACTGCTTGCCGTTGAAGTCTTCGTTGCGGTTGTAAGGAGCATGTGTTACAGTATGTTGCGACTGAGTCGCAACAAACCCGGGTTTGAACCAGGTACGGGGTGCACGACCAAGATTGCCCTCAAGACCAATCATAGGCCATCCGTCCCTCCACGTCACAGGCAACAGACAAACAGTACGACCAATAGAATGAAAATCCTGCATGAGCAAAGCCCACCATGAGCCGTCAGCTGCCTGTACAATACCACCCTGATGGGCATTGTCACAGCCCGTAGCGTCAGGACCGGCGGGAGCGATGCTGAACTTAGCACCGTCACTACCAATGCGATATTTCTCGCCCTTTGGCACACGTGTACGCCCAACGCCCTGATAGCCGAAGGTCTCGTCAGCCGTAATAACACGCGTCTCATAGGGTCCCCAGATATTTTTCGAACGTGAACAGAGCGTACGACCATTAGGTTGATAGTCTGTAGAGATGATATAATACATACCATCAATCTTGTAGATGTGGTGCCCCTCACCTACTCCATTGCCTTCAGGAATGATTACTCGGTCAGTACCCTCCACAGGTCCGCTCATGTCAGCCTTCAGTTCCGTACAATGCACCTCACCATATTTATGGATGGCGTAAATCTTGCCATCGTCATCGAAGAGCACACTAAGGTCATAAATATTCCCCTGCATGTTATGGTGCTTCCACGGACCTTCTATCTTCTCACTGGTGTAGCACTGCAAGCCCTTCCCATTGATATTGGTAAAGACATAGAACTGTCCGTTAGCATAGCGGATAGCTGGCGCCCAGACACCCTGACCATAGATTTCTTGATGATTCTTCAGCGAGAACTTGTCATCAGGGAAATCGAAACGGTCGAAGCAGTAAGAGACATTCTCCCAGTTGACCAAGTCCTTGGAATGCAGAATGACAAGACCAGGCACCGAGTGCATCGTGGTACCTGCCAGATAGTAGTCATCGCCCACCCTTAGGATATCGGGGTCAGAGAACTCATCATAGAACAACGGATTGGTGTACGTGCCATTCCCGTTGTCTGCTGTCCAACTCTGCGCAAGAGATGAGAGAGAAAAAAGGGATGAGGTAAAAAGTATTAATAGGAACTGTTTCATAGCAATAATCAACTAAAGTATAGGCCAACCATCCGCTGTCCAACGGATAAGACGCTGTATCAGGATGCTGGCACCCTTATGCTCGATGCTGTAACCATGACAGATGAAGATATCCTCGTTGCCCAAATGATAGACAGCACAATGGCCAGCAGCCTCGAACTGTTTCTTGTCGCCCTCAATGAAGAGCGTGCCTCCACCCTCGCGCATGTCGACACCGTTGCGGTCGAGGTAAGGGCCATCAACCGTTTTGGAGCGCCCCACCGCAACACGGTAGTTGCTCTGGGCACCACGACAGCAGTAGTCCCACGCCACAAAGAGGTAATACCAACCTCCATGCTTGAAGATGAAGGGGGCCTCAATAGCATTGGTACCCGCAAACTTGGACGTAGGATTGTCAGGCTGATTCTCGGCATTGGGAGCATAGCGACGGGCAATGGTGCGGGGACGTTCACCCTTGGCAACATGCATCGTCGTGTCCAGGCGAATCATTTGGATGCCATCCCAGAAGGAGCCCCACGTCATCCAGGGCTGGTCGTTGTCATCGATGACAAAGCACGGGTCAATAGCATTCCACTGGTCACGACCTTCACGAGAGGCAACGATGCATCCCTCATCATTCCAGACGGGGGCAGAGAGCGACGGTGTGCTCAGTAGTCCGATGGCGGAACCATTCTTACCAAATGTAGAACAGCTATAGCCCATCCACCAGCGGTTGTGCCAGCGGATAACGTCCGGTGCCCACACATGAGACTTGAAACCTGGAACCGAATCGCGTGTCCACTGCGGCATCACCGTCATCACTGGTGTAGGGTCTACCGTCCACGTCTTGCGGTCGCGAGATGTCAGATGCTGGATGCCGATACCCGTACAGTAGAGGTGATAGGTGCTGTCCTCATAAGCCATCACAGGGTCGTGCACCATCGGTGTGTCGGTAGAGAAAGGCACCCGTTTTTTCGACGCAGGTTGTGCGGTGGCAGTCAGCACCGCCACCACACAACACAACATCAGATTTGTTTTAGTCATTGTAGTTTTTATTATTCAGTCACCTTGTAGCCCCAGACAGTAACACCTGTTGCCTGGTTCAGACAAGTGAAGGCGGGTACCTGCTTGTTGGTGGGCTCT
>CAMJIA010000067.1 GCA_946405695.1 uncultured Prevotellaceae bacterium
ATAAAAAAACACCGCACGCAATTGCGTACGGTGTTTTTAGTATATATATTTTTTTACAGGTGCCTGTTGCGCAGTGTGTTCAGCATGATGCGCATGTAGAGTCCA
Source organism: uncultured Prevotellaceae bacterium (assembly GCA_946405695.1). Next base: position 106 of record CAMJIA010000067.1, read on the forward strand.
AACTGTTTCTCGTTGAGCACGTTCTTCATCTTGCTGGCATCCTTTCTTACTGCCTGATGTACCAGGTGTCTTTGTAGTGGTCCTCTAACGGAGGCCAATGACTGTAGCTCTGTGTTGAAACTGTTGTGGATAGCCTCTACAGCATCTGTCTGATCCTCGTCCAGTGCGAGTACCTCTGCGAGGCGGTCCATGTTGCAACTTACGTCAAAACGTCTGTCAACTTTGTTACTGTTAGTTCCTGCAAAACTAAATGTTACTGCCATCATGGCAACCAGTGTTACGATAATCTTTTTCATACCTTTAATTTTTTTAGTTGTTATTATTTTGTTTATTTGTTCTTTGTTGTTCTGCTTCTTTGACGTAACAAAGGTATGAAATGTTTAACCGCCCATAGTCCACTTTCAGTGAACACCCTGTTTCGTTCAGCGAACTGCTGAAAATCATAGTAGAAATGCCAATAACCCTGCCTTATTTCTAGAAAAGGCAGGGTTATTTATCTATAAGGTAGGGTTGTTGCGCAATAAGTTGGATTATCCTTTTATCGCAAATAGCTCAATGCGGCACCAATGGCGGTGCAGAACTCGGCATACTTGGGAATGTGGAAATGGACGTTGTAGAGTTTCTCCAACATGGGGTAGATGTCCTTGCACTGGGGCAACAGCGTCAGGTTACCGATGAGTACGAAGTCCTTGATACCGGAGTTCAAAGCTGACAGGATTGCGGCAGAACCGATAGACTGTAGTACCATAGTGATGATGCCCAGTGCAACGTCTTCCTTGGGGGCGTCGTACTGAGCTTTAGAGAATAGCGATGCTGTGGCATCCATAGGCAGGCCGGGCAGCGGATGGGTAGATATGTCGCCAATGAGCAGGTTGATATTGCGGATGTCACCCTGCATGGCCAGACTCTGAATTTGCTTGGGGTCACGGGTGTTCAGCATGACACGGCTCAGTCCCTGCAGGGTACCGCCACCAATGCCGATACCACCAATATGCTTAATGTCGTCACCATCGCATTGTACAAAGCTGGTACCTGTACCCATAGATACGACGATGGCTTTGCTAAGGCCAGACTCAAAGCGAGCGCCTAGTCCGTCTGCAATGAATTCGTCAACTTTCTGGGTAGGTATGCCATAGATGGGTTCGTCGATGTAGGCAGAACCTACACCAGTCACCATGACCTGCTCAACGTCTTTCAGTTCAATCTTGTTGTCGTGCAGATACTTGCCGAAAGCACCATAGAGAGAGGTAATCTGGTCGACAGCGGTGATGCGAATGGGAGATACCACACGACTTTCGCGCAGTCCAACAATCTTTGTGGTCGAGATACCAACGTCAATACCAATAACTATTCCCATATCTTCTTGCTTTAGTTTATTCAACGAAAAACCCCTGCTAGAGAAATCTCTAAGACAGGGGTTCATAATGAAAGGAGGAGTGGTACCTCCAGGAATCGAACCGGGGACACACGGATTTTCAGTCCGATGCTCTACCAACTGAGCTAAGGCACCATCATTATGTTTTTTCTAGGCAATCCTCTTGATTGCGGGTGCAAAGGTACGAAGAAAAAATGAATCGGCCAAACTTTTCTTGGTTTTTTTTTGAAAAGCGGCCGATTTTAAGTGTTTTCTCTTATTGCAGTGGATTCCACCCCTGCGCTTTTAGGGCAAATTCTTGTTCATCTCGCGTTACCAATACCTGTCCAAGGCTGGCATTAGTGATGTGGCCGATGAGTTTGACATCTTCAATCTGTTGAATCTTCTCGTGGTCACCAATAGGAACGGTGAACAGCAGCTCGTAATCCTCGCCACCATTCAGGGCGCAGGTCGTGACGTTCATGTTTAGTTCCTCAGCCATCACGGCCGTCTGATAGTCGATGGGAATCTGCTTCTCAAAGATGCGACAACCCACGCCTGACTGTTTGCAGATATGCATGAGTTCACTCGACAGTCCGTCAGAGATGTCCATCATGGCAGTAGGGCGAATGCCAGCCTCGCGTAACTTATTAATAATATCGCCACGAGCCTCCGTCTTCAGCTGACGTTGCAACAGGTATTCCTTACCAGCAAAGTCGGGCTGGAAATCGGGGATGCTGGCGGGTGAACCGCTGGACACACTCTTTTTCTTCGCTTCTTCCACCATCTGGTAATATACGGCCTTCTCGCGCTCCAAGAGCTGCAAGCCCATATAGGCTGCACCAAGGTCACCGCTTACGCAGACAAGGTCGGTCTCTTTGGCACCATTACGATAGACGATGTCCTCCTTGCGAGCCTCACCGATGCAGGTAATGCTGATGGCCAGACCTGTATAAGAAGAGGTGGTGTCGCCACCAATGACGTCGACTCCCCACTTGTCGCAGGCCATGCGCAGTCCGGAATAGAACTGTTCGATGTCCTCAACGGTGAAGCGTTTGCTAAGTGCCAGCGAAACGGTCATCTGTCGTGGCGTGCCGTTCATGGCGAAGATGTCACTGATGTTAACCATTGCCGACTTCCAGCCAAGGTGCTGCAGGTCGATATAGGTCAGGTCGAAGTGTACACCCTCCATGAGCATGTCAGTAGTAACCAAAACCTCGCTGTCTGGATAGTGAAGTACGGCGCAGTCATCGCCTACGCCGTACTTTGTTGATTCATTGTTGGGTTTGATGTCCTTTGTCAACCGGTCTATCAAACCGAATTCTCCTAATGATGCTATTTCCATTTATTGTGCAGTACGTTTAATCATTTCGCGCATGATCTCAGTCATCAGTGGCTGAGCCTTGTCGGCAGCTTCCTGAACCTCTTCATGGCTAACCTCAACAGGATTGTCGAAACCGCCAAGGTCGGTAACAACGCTGATACCGAAGGTCTTGATGCCACAGTGGTGGGCAACGATAACCTCAGGAACAGTAGACATACCAACGGTGTCACCACCCAGGGTGCGATACATCTTATACTCTGCAGGTGTCTCGAAGGTAGGTCCTGTGGTGCCAAGGTATACACCATAAACCAGACGGATGCCCTTTTCCTTGGCAATCTTTGTGGCCAGGTTGATGAGCTCGTGGTCATAGGTCTCGTGCATGTCTGGGAAGCGGGGACCTGTTGGGAAGTTCTTACCACGCAGTGGATGCTCTGGGAAGAAGTTGATATGGTCGGTGATAACCATCAGGTCGCCAATCTTGAAGGCGGGGTTCATGCCGCCTGCAGCGTTCGATACGAACAGTGTCTTAATCCCCAGCTCATACATAACGCGAACAGGGAAGGTGACCTCCTTCATGTTATAGCCCTCATAGTAGTGGAAACGTCCCTGCATGGCCAGAATGTCTACGCCACCCAATTTACCGAAAATGAGTGCTCCGGCGTGTCCCTCTACGGTGGAAACGGGGAAGTTGGGAATCTCACTGTAGGGAATCTCCTGTTTGTCAGTTATCTCGGAAGCTAATTGTCCGAGGCCTGTTCCCAGAATGATTGCTGTCTTGGGGCTTGTGGTCATCCTTTCTTTTAACCAGGATGCTGTTTCTTGAATTTTTGTGTACATAGTCTATAATTTGTTGGTTAAACATTTGTGCCTGTTCTTGTAGGAAGCAGACTGTAATTGGTAATGCATAGAGATGCTGACGAACCTCTTGACTGAGTCCTTCTACCAGGTGGAGTCGGGTGACATCCTTCTCTGTGGTGATAATCAGTTTGGGGGAGGGTAGTGCAGCAAAGGTGCTGTTGATCAGTTCCACATCTTTCTTGCTGAAGACGTGATGATCGCCAAAAGCAAGTGGCGTCAGCTGTGGTATCAACGGCTGCAGGTCATGCGTCATCTGCTGGGGTGAGGCAATGCCAGTAAGCAGAAGCGCTGAGTAGTCTTTCAGATTATGAAGATCCAGAGCCTCTTTGGTTTCTTGGAATACCGGCAGCAGATCTCCATAGTCGATGGTTGTGAAGAATAGCTGTTGGTAGGGATAGAGACTCATTGCCTTCATGATGACACGATACTCCATAGGCTTAAGGTCCTTGGGGCACTTGGTGACGATGACGATGTCGGCACGGTCCTTTCCACTTAGTGGCTCACGCAGTCTGCCGGCAGGCAACAGCTTATCATAGATAATCAGTCGATGATAGTCTACTAACAGGATGTTGATGCCAGGTTTGACATAACGGTGCTGGAAGGCATCGTCCAAGAGGATGACATCGATATCCTTGTCGTTCTCCAATAGCCTATCAATGCCATGACAGCGGTTCTTGTCAACAGCCACGGTTACTTCTGGGTATTTCTGCTTCATCTGGAAAGGCTCATCGCCAATTTCAGGCATTGTTGTCTTTGCGGAAGCTTGTACAAAGCCTTTGCTCTTGCGCTTATATCCACGACTGAGCACGGCAGTATGACACGTGTCTTTCAGTAGACGGATAAGGTATTCCACATGGGGTGTCTTGCCACTTCCGCCAACTGTAATGTTGCCAACAGCTATGATGGGCACGTCGAAGCTGCGACTCTTCAATATGCCAATGTTGAAAAGTGTGTTCCGAAAATTGGACGCAATGCCGTAAAGCCAACTCAGCGGCAGCAACCATTTGTTGATTTTGATGAAGTCGCCTTCCATGCGTTCTTGTCGTTATTTCGTTATGACGTTATAACGTTATTTCGAGTTTATTTTATCTCTACAAAATAGGGAAGACGGGCCTGGATGGCCGACTGATTATTGATGTTCTTCAGATAGCTGAACGGAGCGTAGTATTCGCCCAGTGTCTCACGCATCTGCTCATCCAGGTAGTTTCCGTGGTCCATGCTGGCTGTCAGACTCTCCCACCAGCTGGGCTCATCAGGATAGTTGCTTGTGTAATATTCCTTAACTTTGGCAAGTTGAGCAGCTTTCTTGACGGCATCGTCCAGAGAACCAATGGCATCTACCAGCTTGATCTTCAGAGCATCGTTACCAACCCAGACATGACCTTGGGCAATCTCCTCAACCTGTGCAACAGACAGTTTGCGGCCATCGGCCACGCGCTGGCGGAACAACTCATAGCCACGACCGATATACTGGTCAAGCAGCGCTAACTCCTCTGCATTGAACGAACGTGACATCGCACCGAAGTTGGAATGCTTGTTGGTCTTTACCTCGCTAAACTTTATGCCCAACTTGTCTGTCAACAGCTGGCTTGCATCGGGGAATAGACCAAAGATTCCGATAGAACCTGTCAGAGTTGTGGGCTCTGAGTAGATATAGTTGGCATTACAACTAATGTAGTAACCGCCGCTGGCTGCATAGCCACCCATCGAAACCACTACAGGCTTCTTGGCTTTCAGGTTGGTGACGGCACGCCATATTTGCTCAGAAGCGTAGGCTGAGCCACCAGGAGAGTTGACACGCAGCACTACAGCCTTCACATCGTCGTTGTTCATCAGTTCTTCCAGGTCTTTGCAAACCTCATTTGCTACGATGGCGTGGTCTTGCGTCAGTAGACTTCCTGTCTGAGAATCAACGATTTCGCCAAAAGCGTAATAGATAGCAATCTTCTCGCCCTCTTTCTTCTTGTCGGCCACATTAGACATCTCGTCTAGCGTCAGTTGGTTGATATGCTCGTCCTTGTCAATCTTCAGACACTTCTTGATTTCGCCTTTTACCTCGTCTGTATAGAGCAGCTTGTCGACCAGTTTCATGCGTACCAGTTCCTTTTGGTTACAAAGTGCTACATAGCGGTCGGCATAAGCGTTCAGTGAATCAACAGAAACCTTGCGACTCTTGGACACGTCGTTCAGCATTACTTTCCAGATGCCATTCAGATATGCCTCTGTCTGTTCACGGTCGTAGTTGCTCATTTGGTCGGCAGTCATCATCTCCACGGCACTCTTGTATTTGCCGACCTTCACAGCCTGAAATTTAACACCAAACTTAGCAAGCAGGTCTTTGATGTAGTACATCTCGCCGCCCAGTCCATGCCAGTCGACCATACCTTCGGGGTTCAGGAATAGTTTGTCTGCCACGCTACATATATAATAGGTGGTCTGTGTGTACGTGTCACCATAGGCCACAATCCACTTGCCACTCTTTTTGAAGTCCAGCAGGGCCTCGCGGATGGCATGTGCTGAAGCTGGCGTGTCGCTGCTGAAGGCACCGGCCTCGATATAGATACCCTTGATGTCTTCATTGTCCTTTGCCTTTTTAATGGCATCGATGATATTGTCCAGGCCGAGGTTCTCACTAACCTGTCCTGTCAGAGATGCAAAGGGGTTACTCTGTGCACGCTCCTCCAATTGGCCGGAGAGCATCAACGTGAATACAGAGTTTTCTTCTACTTTTGTTGTGCTGGCACTCGACGCAGCCAGACCTACCAATGAGATGGTGCCAAGAATGGCCATCACGATGGTCAACACAATGATACCGGTAATGGTTGCAAAAACATACTTAAGAAAGTCTTTCATATTTTTATTTGATTAGTTGTTGCTATTCTCTTCAATTCTGCAAAGGTACAAAAAAATAGATAACTACAAAAATAAAAGGACAAAAATTTGATGGAATAGGAATAAAAGTCTGAAAAAGTATCTGCCAATGTGTCAGTCTTTCATGTTTGGCACGCTTTTGGCAGAACAATGGGCAGAAAACATAAAAGTCTAATCAAAATAAATAAGGTATTATGAACATTAAACCATTAGGAGACCGCGTGCTGGTAGTGCCTGCACCGGCTGAAGAGAAGATTGGCGGTATTATTATTCCTGACACCGCAAAAGAGAAACCCCTGCATGGAACCATCAAGGCCGTTGGTCAGGGTACCAAGGACGAAGAGATGGTACTGAAGGCTGGCGACGAAGTGTTGTATGGCAAGTACAGTGGCACCGAACTGGAGTTCGAGGGCGAGAAGTTCCTCATGATGCGTCAATCTGACGTTTTAGCAGTCATTGAGAAATAACCTCGAAATCTAGAAACATCGGAATATCGAATTATTGAAATCTCGAAACATCGAAACATCGAAAAAAATAAATTATTATGGCAAAAGATATTAAATTCAATATTGACGCTCGCGACGCTATGAAGCAGGGCGTTGACCAGTTGGCAAACGCAGTAAAGGTTACACTCGGTCCTAAGGGTCGTAACGTTGTGATTGAGAAGAAGTTCGGTGCTCCCCAGATTACCAAGGACGGTGTGACCGTTGCTAAGGAAATCGAGTTGGAGGACAAGTTCGAGAACACAGGCGCTCAGCTCGTAAAGAGCGTAGCTTCTAAGACTGGCGACGATGCTGGTGATGGTACCACCACAGCTACCATCCTCACCCAGGCTATCGTTACCGAGGGCCTGAAGAATGTTACCGCTGGTGCCAACCCCATGGACCTGAAGCGTGGTATCGACAAGGCTGTGAAGAGCGTTGTTGACTTCATTCAGAAGAACGCTGAGCGCGTGGACGACAACTACGACAAGATTGAGCAGGTGGCTACCGTTTCTGCCAACAACGACGAGGAGATTGGTAAGCTGCTGGCTGAGGCTTTCCGCAAGGTTTCTAAGGATGGCGTTATCACCATCGAGGAGAGCAAGAGCCGCGACACCCATATTGGTGTTGTCGAGGGAATGCAGTTCGATCGTGGTTATCTCTCTGGCTACTTCGTAACCGACAGCGAGAAGATGGAGTGTGTGATGGAGAATCCTTACATTCTTATCTACGACAAGAAGATTTCTAACATCAAGGATTTCCTGCCCATCCTGCAGCCTGCTGCTGAGAGTGGACGCCCCTTGCTGGTCATCGCTGAAGATGTTGACTCCGAGGCTCTGACCACCCTGGTTGTCAACCGTCTGCGTGGTGGCTTGAAGATCTGCGCTGTCAAGGCTCCTG
>CAMJIA010000068.1 GCA_946405695.1 uncultured Prevotellaceae bacterium
GCCCACTATGTAGAGCTGAAGCCGATGGTGAACCAGTTGCAGTGCAACACGCTCATCCAGCAGACAGACATCGAACCGATTCATGCTGAGTTTGGCACGAAGATGATGGCGTGGGGACCGCTTGGCGGACAGGGTGTTGACGGCATCGTGAAGAGCGAGGTGCTGACTGCCATCGGAGCGAAATATGGTAAGAGTGCTGCTCAGGTTGCCCTCCGCTGGCTCACCCAGCGCGGTGTCGTGGCTATTCCGAAGTCGAGCCACAAGGAGCGTATGGCGCAAAACTTTGACATCTTCGACTTCACGCTGAGCGATGACGAGATGGCTCAGATTGCTAAGATGAACCAGCACGACACGGGCATCATCAACTTCGGCGACCCACAGTTTGTGAAATACTTAATTCAGAATTACGGATAATAAAAAATACAACTATGCTTGGAAACTTTTCTTATTACAACCCCACCAAACTGTATTTTGGTGATGAGTCCCTGAACTTTCTCAAGGACGAACTGAGAGGTTACGGCCCCATCGTAATGCTGAACTACGGCAGCGGAAGCGTGAAACGCAACGGCATCTATGATCAGGTAATAGCCATCTTGACAGAGGCTGGTAAGACCATCGTGGAGAACCCAGGTGTGATGACCAATCCCACGCTGGAGAAACTGCACGAAGGCGTAAAGATAGCCCGCGAGAACGAAGTGGATTTGATTCTTGCCCTCGGTGGCGGCAGCGTATGCGACTACTCGAAGGCGGTGGCGGCATCGACCTATTACGAAGGCGACTATTGGGACAGGTTCTGGTTGAAGCAGGAAAACCCTGCTAAGGATCAGCGTCTGTTGCCCGTGGGCTGCATTCTGACGATGGCGGGTACAGGCTCTGAGATGAACGCCGGCACAGTGATTACCGATGCTGAGCACACGTTCAAGGTGGGCCATGTATTCGACAGCCGTTTGATGCCAAAATTCTCCATCCTCAACCCGAAGTTTACGATGACCGTGCCTGAGAACCAGATGAAGGCCGGCATCTACGACATCATGAACCACATCATGGAGCAGTACTTCTCGGACTTCGACGACAACACCAGCGACTATTTGGCCGAGGGTCTGATGCGCTCTGTCATCCACAGCAGCCGCATTGCCGTCAAGAATCCGCAGGACTACGAGGCACGCTCGAACATTATGTGGACGGCCACGTGGGCGCTGAACACCCTTATTGGATTGGGCAAGAAGGAAGACTGGATGGTTCACATGATAGGTCACAGCGTGGGTGCCTGGACGCACGCCCCTCACGGCTATGCGCTTGCCTCCGTCTCAATGGCCTACTATCGTCGCGCCATGCACAACGGCCTGCCAAAGTTCGTACGTTTCGCCAAGAACGTGTGGAATATCAGCAGTGACAAAATGACCGACGAACAGATAGCCGAAGCAGGTCTGCAGGCCCTGAAAGCCTGGATGTTGGAGATTGGTCTGCCGCTCACCATTAGCGAACTCGGCGCTATCACCGAGATGATTCCCGGCATCACCGAGACCACCGTCGTCTATCCTGCCGGCTATCTGAATCTGACCAAGGAGGATGTGACTGAGATTCTAAAGGAGAGCATGTAAGAAAACCTCATTTTCCCCTACGTAGGTATTGCGAAGTACGCGTATCACTTGATAAGCAAATGTAGCGCAAATCGCTCCAGTGGATTCGTGAACAGTCGATGGATGCCAACTGTATCGATAGCCTTGCCACTCACGATACAGACATCAAACCTCATGTGAGAGAGTTGTAGATTATCGTTTCTTCAGATATTCGCTGGGCGAGAGGCCAAAGTGACGCTTGAATGTGCGCGTAAAATGCTGGGGATAGTCGAACCCCAGCATTTCTGCTGTTTCGGTGATGGTGTGGCCTGCGATGAGCAGTTGTTGAGCGCGCTGCATGACGAAACGGCGGATGGCGGAGGAGGCATTGTCGCCCGTCATCTGGCGGATGAGGTCGCCGAAGTAGTTAGGCGAGAGGAACAGTTCCTGGGCACAATAGCGCACAGTGGGCATGCCGTGCTTACGGTAGAGCCGTTGGTCGTAGTAGCGCTTCAGCAGAGCATCAAAGCGCATCAGAAGATCGTTGGTCTGGTTCTGCGCCTCGGTCTGGAACTGGCGATGGTAGAATCGCACACTGTATTCCAGAATCAACTGGAGATAAGTCACAACAATGTTCTTCAGGTGTTGGTCGTCGACGTGCGTCTGCAGTTCGTGGCGAATCATCTTCATACACATGGTCAGCGTACGCAGTTCGTCAGGCAGCATCTGCAAGGCTTCACTTTCGTAGTAGGAAAAGAAATGGAAGTCATCGATGCGACCCTCCAAAGGTGTGCCCACGAGTAGCTGTTGTGAGAACATGAGTACCCAGCCTCGGATGTGGATAATTTCGCCGTTGTCGCTGACGCCCCCTATCTGACCAGGTGAGACGCAGAGCAGCGAGCCGCTGCTGAAACGGTACTGCCCCTGACCGTAGCTGATTGTGTATGGACTCTCTTCGAGCAGGAAAATGCCATATACACCATAGTTGCAGAGTGCATGGCGGCAGTGTTCCAGTTCGTCGTAGTGTACCACGCAAATGTCGTCGTGCAATACCTCGGCGCCCACATATTGTGCATAGTCGTTGGGCGTGTTTACCTTCAGAATCTTCTCCATTATTCAACGTTTAACGTCACAAAGATAATACTTTTTCGCAGATTCCGTAAATTTGGTAAATCAATCCGTAAAATGTTTAATATATTGTAACGAAAAACGCCATAACTTTGCACCATGTAAACAGGTTGCGATTCTGGCGGTTCATCGGCATAGTCCAAGCAATTCTGACTATGCTCATGGTTTACACAGAATTAGACCCAGAAACTTAAATACTGAAGATTATGAATAAGATTGCATTAGGTACCTGGGCCTGGGGCGCAGGAGCATTCGGAGGAGACTCCGTATTTGGAAGTAATACGAACGTAGAAAACTTGAAGCCAGTGTTCGATGCGGCGATGAAAGCCGGACTGAGCCTCTGGGATACCGCCACCGTCTATGGCATGGGCGAATCCGAAAAAATTCTCGCCACACTAGCTAAGGACTATCGTCGTGAGGATGTGCAAATATCCACGAAGTTCACACCGCAGTTGGCTGAGGTCTATGAGAACTCTGTGGAAAAGATGGCCGACGCCTCGCTGGAGCGCATGGGACTGGACTACATCGACATATACTGGATTCACAACCCGATGGATGTGGAGCGCTGGACTCCAGGTCTGATTCCCCTGTTGCAGTCAGGCAAAGTAAAGCGCGTAGGTGTGTCGAATCATAACATTCTGGAGATTCAGCGTGCCAATGAGATACTGGGCAAAGCGGGCTTTAAGGTCTCCGCTGTGCAGAACCACTTCTCTCTGCTCTACCGCTCAAGTGAAAAGGGCGGCGTGCTGGACTATTGCCGTGAGCAGGGTATCGAATTCTGGGCCTACATGGTACTGGAGCAGGGTGCGCTCAGTGGCATATATAACAAGGAGAACCCACTGCCAGCAGAGAGCGACCGCGGCAAGAAATACAACCCTGTGCTGCCGCAGTTAGAGGCGCTGACCAACGAGATGACCACAATCGGACGGAAATACGGTGCATCCTGTTCGCAGATAGGCATCGCCTGGGCCATCGCCAAGGGTACACTGCCCATCATCGGAGCCACTAAGGAGCACCACGTCATCGAGGCTGCCAAGGCCGCAAAGATTCTGTTGACAGCAGAGGAAATTGCCCGTCTGGAACAGTTGGCCGATGCCACGGGCATCGACACCCGTGGAGGATGGGAACACAGTATGGAGTGAAAGTAAAGAGTGAAAAGCGAAAAGTTATTATTGAAGAGTGAAAAGTGAAAAAATTGCTATCGCATTTGTTTAACGTATTGCTTGCAATGATGCTTACAACTGCAACAATGGCGCAGGGCGTGGTGGATGTGCACAGCCACATCATCACCCCAGAGTTGGTTTCAGCCTTAGAAAACGAAGGGCGACTTATGGATGAGGGATTTCCCCTTCCGAAGTACGACATTGAGAGTCATCTCAAATGGATGGACAAGGTAGGTGTTCAGACATCGGTGCTGACATTGGCTGCTCCACAGCCGACATCACCAAAAGTAGTGAGACAGGCCAACGAGTCCGCAGCTCGTATCAAGGGCGAACACCCAGGTCGGTTTCTGTTTTGTGCAGCTTTGCCGCTGCCCGATGTCTCGAAAGCCATTGAAGAGGCAAAGTATGCACTTGACGTGCTGAAAGCCGATGGCATCAAGTTGGCGACGAATGTGCAAGGACAGTATCTTGGCTCACCAGAACTCGACACGTTGTTCTCTGTATTGAACGACCGCAAGGCCGTAGTGATTCTGCATCCCCATCGTCCTGAGCCAGTGAGCAAGCAGGTAATGGCACAAACACCGCTTGCCATGCAGGAATACCTCGCAGAGACCACCCGTGCCGTATCGAACATGATAAGCCGTAACGTACTGGCCCGCTATCCGCAACTGAAAATCGTCGTGCCTCATTGCGGAGCCTACCTGCCGCTGGCCATACCCCGCATGAAGTCGCTGACGCCTGTGATGCAGGCGAACAAAATGGTAGGCGAGATAGACTACGAGGCTAACCTCCGTGCATTGTATTTCGACCTTGCCGGCGCACATAGCCCTGAGACTATCCGCATGTTGCTCACCATCACCACGCCCGACCACCTGCTCTACGGCTCCGACTATCCCTACGTTGCCCCACAGGTGCTCACCCAAAGCCTCGCCCGCATGAAGCAATATCTATCCACAGAACCCGACCTTGCCCCGTTCCGCGAGATGATACTTCACAAGAATGCAAGGAACCTCATCCCTAATTCCTCCCCAAAGGGCACAGGGGTTGATTATCCTGCTGACGAAAATCAAGCCGATGAAGCAACGACTCCCCTCTCCACTCAGAGAGTGAATGGATGTGAGACTTTTCTCTTCCGTCTTGCCGAAATCGAGGTATATCCCCAATATCTGAAAGAATACCTCGCCGCTGCAGCCGAGATACAAAAGGCAAGCCTCGCCGAGGAGCCTGGCGTTGTCTGCCTATTCCCCACACAGACCAAGGAGGATTCCACACAAATCCGCATCCTCGAAATCTACGCCTCGCAGCAGGCCTACCAGCAGCACATCCAGACCGCCCACTTCCAGAAGTACAAGCAGGGCACGCTCCACATGGTGAAGCATCTAAAACTGCAAGACCTCCAGCCGCTGACACCAGAGACAATGAGCGTGATTTTCAAACGGTAAAAACAATACAAACGATGAAGAAGATACTAACGATTATCTGTAGTTTGCTCCTAGCTGTAAGCAGCACCATGAATGCAAAGACACTCATAGTGTATTACAGCTATACAAACAGCTGCCACGATATTGTGCAGACGCTGACATCGCTAATAGAGGCTGATGTACTGAGAATTGAACCTGCTGACAAGACACAGAAGTACGAAGCGAATAACTATGCCGTCAGCATGCAGTTGTTGGAAGCTATCAATGACTCACCCAACGATGCTGCGAGTTATCCCGCTATCGATCCTATATGTATCACCGACCTCACGTCCTATCAGACCATCATTATCGTCACGCCCCTTTGGTGGAGCCAGATGGCAGCCATCATGCAGACCTACCTCTTTCATCATGGTGGGGAGATGACTGGCAAAAACGTCGGACTGATTGTGTCGAGTGCCAGCAGCGGCATCAGCGGTGTGGTCAGCGACTGCCAGCGTTTAGTTCCCAACGGCAAATATTTCAGCGAGAATCTGTGGATCAACAATTCCAACCGTTCCAATCGCAGTACGCTGATTCAGAACTGGCTCACAGCTGTTAATTACGATGCCGTGACCGCCATCGAGACTCCTGCCACAAGGAACACCGCTACGGCTAGCTACTACTCCATCTCCGGTATGCGTCTGTCTCAAGCCCCGAAATACGGTATATTCATCGTAGATGGAAAGAAAATAATCAAGTAAAAAAAGGAGAATAGTATGATGAGAAGAGCATTTGTAATATCGTTTTTAATGGCTTTGTCAGCTTTGGCATCGCTACATAGCGATGCCCAGATAACCATCAACATCCGCTATACTAGCCAGGACGGTGGAGCCAGAAAATATGTTGAAGAAATGGAAAAGAGCGGAATAGCCACCCGCATTCGTGCTATAGAAGGTTGCTTGGGATATGATTATTTCTATCCTGCTGACGATCCTGACGGTTTGTTGCTAATTGACAGTTGGGAGAACCAGGAAGCCTTGAACCGCTATCATAGTTCTCCCGCGATGAAGGAAGCGTCCGACCTGAGAGAGAAATATGGTTTGGGCGGACGTACTATTAAGGTATATAGACCTATTGACCCTCAAAGAGAAGAGAAATCGTCAGAACAAAAGAAGCCCTAAAAGAGCAATGATATGATGGAATACGTTAAACTAGGAAAATTCGACTTGCTGGTGTCGCACATCAGCCTCAAAAAAGCAATGAGAAGAACATTAACTTTTTTAATCGCAATAATGACAATGACAACAACAAACGGTCAGACGCTGACAGAGCGTCAAAAGGGATTGGCGGCATGTGCTTGCCTAATGGCACAGGGTGATATGGAACGACTGGAACCTGCCGTAAGACATGCTCTCGATGGCGGTGTAACTATCAATGAGCTGAAGGAAGCATTCTCGCAACTCTATGCCTACACAGGATTTCCTCGGAGTCTGAACGCACTGGGAGTGCTGAATAAGGTGCTGGAAAACAGACAGGCGTACTGGCAGGAGGGCAAGCCTTGGACGCGCCCTGCCGAGTGGGACGATGCCCGTAAAGCCTACGAACTGGGCACAAAAAACCAGACTCAGCTCTCTGGACAGCCCTTCAACTACACCTTCTGCCCGCAGGATGACTACTACCTGAAATCGCACCTCTTCGGCGACATATTCGCTGGCGACCAGTTATCAGCTGCCGACCGCGAGATCGTTACCGTTGCAGCACTGAGCGGTCTCGAAGGCGTGGCACCCCAACTCGCAGCCCACAAGAAGGGGGCGGTGAATATGGGTAACCCACAGGAGTTGGTCGATGAGCTCTGCAGGTGGCTCTGTGCCGAGGGCTACACGATGAGCACCAAATGGCCCAAAGGCGAGCCGAATCCATACGGCCAATATTTCATAGGGCAGAGCTATCTCGCCGATGTCGGCGGTGGCGTGATGAATGTCACTTTTGAACCGCACTGTCGTAACAATTGGCACATCCATCACAAACAAGTGCAGGTGTTGATATGCGTCGCGGGGCGCGGTTGGTATCAGGAATGGGGCAAAGAACCGCAAATGATGACTCCCGGCACCATCATCGCCATTCCTGCCGAAGTGAAACATTGGCACGGAGCCGCCAAGGATTCTTGGTTTCAACATCTGACGTACCATAAGGATGTGCAAGAGGGGGCAAGCAACGAATGGTTGGAACCAGTGACGAATGACATTTACAACAGACTGCCATAAAGTCTATAGATCGCATTGTCAAAGTTGGATATACAAATATAGTACGATTGAATAGTCATTCTCATATTAGTCCCTTGCTACCATTACTGTTAGCAAGGGACTTTTTGTCATAATGCCAAAAGCCAGTGTGCGAGTAGATTGTTCACTCCATATTATAACTATTCATAGCCACCTCTAAATCATTTCATTATGAAACGCCATTCGTCACAAAACTGCACAGAATATCCCAGAAATTTGGCAAACTACACAGTTATTTGTATTTTTGTTGCGATAAAAATTTGAATCTGGAAAAATGTATAAGACACGTTCTTTACCCAACACCCGCATTGATGTGGCCGATGCCCTGCGAGGAATCGCCG